>NZ_JBMKIF010000018.1:0-115782 GCF_049238025.1 Enterobacter cloacae complex sp. IR5458 | reverse complement strand
TATAACTGTTACCCATGTATCCGGTCTAAAGTGTTACCCATGTTTCCGGTTCATACCCTACGCTTACCGGGCCTACGGGTGCAAAATGTAGGCCCGATAAGGCGTAGCCGCCACCCGGCAATAAAATGCTTAGTTCAGCTTCGCTTTTGAAAAATCACTGCCCATCAGGCTCACGCTGTACCCGGTCACGTTGCTGCGGGTCGCATAGAACGTTTTGCCGTTTGCCAGTGCGATCCACGGAGCCTGCTGGTAGAAAATCTCCTGCGCCTGGCCATAGAGCTTCGCACGCTCAGCCGGATTGCTGGTCAGCTTCGCTTTTTGTACCAGGGAATCATAATCTTTATCGCACCAGCGTGCGGCATTTGACCCGGTTTTAATGCTGTTGCAGCCCAGCAGCACATCGGCAAAGTTGTCCGGGTCGCCGTTATCGGACATCCAGCCAAACAGTGCGGAATCATGTTCGCCTTTACGCATTCCGGAGAGATATTCGCCCCACTCGTAAGAGACGATTTTTGCCTTCACGCCCACCTTCGCCCAGTCGCTCTGGATCATCTCCGCAAAGCGACGCGAGTTTGGGTTATACGGACGCTGAACCGGCATTGACCATAGCGTAACGTCTGCGCCCTTCTCCATCCCGGCCTGCTTCAGCAGTGCTTTCGCTTTTTCCGG
The DNA here is from genome assembly GCF_049238025.1 of Enterobacter cloacae complex sp. IR5458. NCBI lineage: Bacteria > Pseudomonadati > Pseudomonadota > Gammaproteobacteria > Enterobacterales > Enterobacteriaceae > Enterobacter > Enterobacter cloacae complex sp. IR5458. The sequence goes on along the minus strand of NZ_JBMKIF010000018.1, from coordinate 115,113 downwards.
ATCGTAGCTGTAATCCTTCAGATCGTTATTAAAGCCCATCATATTGGGTGGGATCGGCGATTTTGCCACCGTCCCCGACCCCATAAAGACCGCGTTAACGATAGCCTTTTTGTCGGTCGCGTAGTTCAGCGCCTGGCGCACCAGCACGTTATCAAACGGTTTTTTCTCGGTGTTAAACGCCAGATAGCCGACGTTCAGCGCATCAACCGAGTGCAGCGTCAGGTCTTTGTTCTTCTTAATCACCTCAAACTGCACCGGAGACGGCGCGGGTATAATCTGGCATTCGTTGGTCTGCAGTTTCGCCAGACGCGTCTCCACATTTGGCGTGATGGAGAAGATCAGATGTTTGGTTGGCACCTCGCCATCCCAGTAGTTCGGATTAGCGACGTAGCGGATCAGTGAATCCACTTTGTACTGCTGCAGCACATAAGGACCGGTACCGATCGGCCAGGTGTCCACGTTTTCAGGCGTACCTTTTTTCAGCATCGCATCGGCGTATTCTGCGGAGAGAATCGAGGCAAAATCCATCCCCCAGTCGGCCAGGAACGCGGCGTTGGGTTCACTCAGTGTGAACTGAACGTGGTAATCGTCGACTTTTTTGACGTCCTGAATCAGCTTATCAAGACCCACGTCGTTAAAGTATTCATAGTTACCCTGGGACACGTTGTGGTACGGATGCTTAGGGTCTTTCTGACGCATAACCGAGAAAATAACGTCATCGGCGTTAAAGTCGCGGGTCGGCTTGAAGTATTTGTTGCTGTTGAACTTCACCCCTTTGCGCAGGGTAAAGGTATAGGTCTTACCGTCCGGTGAAATCGTCCAGGATTCCGCCAGCGACGGAACCGGCGTGTTTTTCACCGGGTCGAAATTGATCAGGCGGTTGTACAGTACCTGAGAACTGGCGACAAAAGAGGGGCCGGAACTGGCGATTTGCGGGTTGAACGACTCGGGTGACGCTTCAGAACAGTAAATTAAGGTGTCGTTGTTTGCCGCCCACGCGGCACCGGCTGGTAAAAGCGCGCTCAGCGCAAGGGCGAGCAGTGTTTTCCCTGTAGACATGGTTATAACCCTGACAGTTTTATTATATAGGACAGTAATAACAGCACAGCCGTTATGACCTGGCAAATAACGAAACACTATCAGGTTATTCTAAAGCCGCGTTTTTTGCTGGTTTTACGGTCAGCATCCGAAAAGATGATTTGCCTTAAGTGCCATTATCCGTCAAGCACAACCGTCACTTTCTATGCCGCAAGAAATCGGCCCTTTTAGCCTCTCTTCCTCCGTTTGTTTTCTTCCTCGTTTCGTTAAAGTAACGGCGTGAAGAAGTATATGGGATCAAATCGTGGCTAAAACTCTTTTACGCAGCGGTAACCTGGATGATTTTCAGGCCGTGGGCGGCGGCGGACAAGCCGTTTTTGAATCAGCGTTACAAATTCGGGAAGCGCTCCGGTTGCGCAAACAACAGGCTATCGTTGACTGTCTGGCGATTCCGCAGGTCAACGACAGCGGCGACCGCGTGGACTGGTACTCCCCGGTGGAGGGAAACGTCACCAGCTGGAAAGCGGCTGATGAGGACGACCGCTATCGCGCCCTGCGCTACCTGGAAAACACCCTTGCGAGCGTAGAGTCGTTAAGCAAGAAATGCCTTCAGTCGCCGAAAACAGCGCAACAGCTCTTCGGCTCGCTGCTGTCGAAAGCATTTCAGTTCCCTGGGGAAAATTTCGTTTTTCTCGTCGACGGAAAACCGATCCTGTGCTTCTGGGGTTTTGTAAACCTGAATGAAAATGCGCGTGACGATGTCCTCGACTGCCTGCGTGAATCGCTGATCCCTGAGCCCGCCCCTGTTGTGATTGAAGATCCTGAGCCCGAGCCCGAGCGGGTGCCCGAACCGGCCATCACCTTTGAAAAAGCTGACGAGCCGCTGATTGCCCCGGTCGCCGCGATACGGATTACGCCGGAAGACCTGTATGCGCCCGAGCCCGCACCGGTTGTTGCGCAACCTGCGCCTGAACCCGCACCTGTCGTCATCACGAAGAAGCGTCGCGTTCCCCTTTGGACGCTGCCGGTCGCGGCGGTGATCGTTGCCGCTATTGCCGCCCCGCTGATGTGGCCAAAACCGGCCCCTTCTGCAGAGCCCGCGCCTGCGCCGGTCCCTGAGCCCGTGGCTATCGCCCCAAAACCGATCAAAGCCGTTGAGCCACTGGCGATGAATTTACCCCTGCATCAGGCTGAGGTGGTGGCGAGCAAAGAAAAAGAGCCTGAACCCGCTCCCGTGGTGATTGTCGCGATCCCGAAAGATGCCATGGTAATGGAGGCCGGTCAGGTGAAAGCCGGATCGACACGCTTCCTGAACGGTACCTGGCGCGCGATTCTCGACGTGAAAGACCCGGTCACCGGCAAGCCACCGTCAATGCGCTATCAAATCCAGAACAATAAAGGTTTCGTCCGCATAGTCCATGGCGACAATATTGTCTGCCGCGCGGAGATCTTCTCCGGGCTACACAGCAATGGTGAGCTGATGATCAAGAGTCGCGGCACGGCCCGCTGCACCGACGGTTCCCGCTACCCGATGCCGGAAGTCGCCTGTAAAGCCGGCACCAGCGATATCGCAGAATGTCGCGCCCGTTATGATGCCAACACCGTCGTCCCCCTGACGTTCAAGAAAGCAGGTGCCTGATCCTATGCTGGTAAATCTTTGCGACTATAAACAAAGCGTTACGCTTATTGCCAACAGCGGCGTGCAATTCCTCGATTTCGGGCTGACGCCGCAGGACACCGCCAGCCACGGGCGCTTCGTACGTAAAACCGCCAACGGCCCTCTTTTACGCCTCGATTTCGATCTGGTTAACGGGCGCTATACCGTGCCGGGAACGCACGGCGGCCAGCCTGAAGTGGTTAAACCGGAAACGACTATCCCGCTGCAGCAGTCCCTTGCGGTGCTGGACGGCGTCTGGCTTCCCGTCCCGTTTCTGCGTTTCAACCCGCCGCGCACCTTTGTGGAGGGGCCGGATAACTGGGCCCGCGTGCAGGTCCGCAAGCTCGACACCCCCGACACCGCAGGCAATACGCACCGCGTGACCCTCGCCCTCGACAGCCAGATTGCGGAACATGCCACCTCCGCGCTGTCGCCGGTTGAAAACGATATCCTGAACGGCACCCGTTTCGCGCTGGCCTGGCGCGATAGCGAGGTTGAAAGCTTCCTCGACCAGACCTGGATTGACGGCTGGCTGCGTGAAGCATTTACCCAGTATGCTGACGGCGTTGAAAATCGTTCTGAACGTGACCTGCATCAGGCGATGCGCAGCTTTGAATATCAGGCTCACTGGCTTAACCTGCTGACCATGCTCGGTGAACAGCTCACCGTGCCGGAAGTGAAATTTGTTACCCATACCCTCAGTACGCCAGCGATTCCGGTCGACCTGATCCTAGACGTCGGTAACACTCACACCTGCGGCGTCATTATTGAAGACCACGGCGATGCGAACGATGGACTGCGGCAGACCGCCGAGTTACAGGTTCGTTCATTGAGCGAGCCGCAATTCCTCAATGAGCCTCTGTTTACCAGCCGTCTCGAGTTCTCCGAAGCACGCTTTGGCAAACAGCACTTCTCGGTTGAAAGTGGCCGCGAAGATGCGTTTGTCTGGCCGTCGATCGTTCGCGTGGGTGATGAAGCCCGCAAGCTGGCGATGCAGCGTCTGGGAACCGAAGGGAACAGCGGCATCTCCAGCCCGCGTCGCTATTTGTGGGATGAAACACCGGTGGTGCAGGACTGGCGCTTTAGTCAGATGAACGGCAAAACCCAGCGTGAGCCGCTTGCCACGGCGTTCCCACTGATGAACCTGATGAACGATGACGGTGAACCGCTGTTTACGTTGCCGCAGGACGAGCGACTGCCTGTCTTCTCGCCGCAGTACAGCCGCAGCACCCTGATGACGCATATGCTGTGCGAGCTGCTGGCGCAGGCGCTGGGTCAGATCAACAGCGTCGCCACCCGCCTGCGTCTGGGCTTCCCTGCCTCGCCACGCCAGCTGCGCACCCTGATCCTGACCCTGCCCTCGGCAATGCCAAAGCAGGAGCGCGAGATTTTCCGTCGCCGCATGTTCGAAGCCATCGCCATCGTCTGGAAAGCGATGGGCTGGCACCCGCAGGATGAGGATTTTGCCACCCGCAAACAGCAGGAAAAAAGCGTGGTGCCGGTCCCTGAAATCCAGATGGAGTGGGATGAGGCCAGCTGTGGTCAACTGGTCTGGCTGTATAACGAAGCGATCTCCCATTTTGGCGGCCAGACGGAAGCCTTCTTTGCCTCGCTCGCCCGCACGGATCGTGAGCCTGAGCCGGGTGTGCAGCCCGGCCGCGCATTGCGCGTCGCGTCTATCGACATCGGTGGCGGCACCACGGATATGGCGATCACCCATTATCAACTGGATGACGGCTCCGGTAATAACGTCAAAATCACGCCGCAGTTGCTGTTCCGCGAAGGGTTTAAAGTGGCGGGCGATGATACCCTTCTGGACGTGATTCAGCGCTACGTGCTGCCCGCCCTGCAAACGCAACTGCAGAAATCCGGGATTGCGGACGCCTCGCTGCTCATGGCGTCGCTGTTCGGCGACTCCGGGCGTATTGATACCCAGGCCGTGCTGCGCCAGCAAACGGCGCTACAGCTCTTTATGCCGATTGGCCACGCCATTCTTGCCGCGTGGGAATCCAGCGACGTTGACGATCCGCTGGCTGGCCTGCATGCCACCTTTGGCGATCTTCTGCCGCAGAAACCAACCCGCAACGTCATGAATTATCTGCAGCAGGCGATTGATCATGCCCTGCCTGCGGGCTCAGAAGCGTTCGACCTGTTCGCCGTACCGCTGCACGTCAATTTCCGCGAGATGCAGGATGCGATGCTGGCCGGTCAGTTTACGCTGACCTCTCCGCTTCACGCAGTCTGTGAAGCGATTTCCCACTACAGCTGCGATATTCTGCTGATTACCGGTCGCCCTGGCTGCCTGCCAGGCGTTCAGGCGCTGATCCGTCACCTGCAGCCGGTGCCGGTCAATCGCATCGTCTGGCTGGATAAATACCAGGTACATGAGTGGTATCCGTTCAGTCAGCAGGGGCGCATTGGTAACCCTAAATCAACCGCCGCCGTGGGTGCCATGCTGTGCAGCCTGGCGCTCGACCTGCGTCTGCCGCGCTTCAACTTTAAAGCCGCGGACATTGGCGCGTATTCTACCGTGCGTTATCTCGGCGTGCTGGATAACACCGTTAATACCCTGCGTGAGGAAAACGTCTGGTATCAGGATATCGACCTCGATAAGCCGGGCGCAAAACTCGACGCACGCCTGCACTTCCCGCTACGCGGCAACGTCACCCTCGGCTTCCGCCAGCTGGCGAACGCACGCTGGCCTGCCACGCCGCTTTATACGCTCAACATCAATTCGGCTGAACTGGCGAAAGCGATTGCCGGTGACGGCGTGCTGAACGTGCGGCTTAAGCTCTGCGGCGGCAGCAAGCAGGAAGGTCCTGAGTCCTTTGAACTGAGCGATGCCTGGCTACAGGACGGCACACCGGTAGCGCCTGACGCCTTAACCTTCAAACTGAATACTCTGGCCGATCGCCGACACAGCGGTAGCCACTACTGGATCGACAGCGGGAGCGTATACCTGAAATGACAGCGACGACCACCACCACTCAGGCGTTAATCGGGTGGATTAATGAGACGCGCATGAATGCCCCTGTGCTGGACAACGATGCTGACGCCCTGCTTGCCCGCATCAACGCGGCGCAGGCGCGAGAGCAGGCTATTGAACGTGCCCTGACCCGCCAGAGCAGCATTGGACTTTACGGTCATTCGCAGAGCGCAAAAGCACACCTGCTGCTGTCGCTGTGCGGCAGCGGTAATGGACGGCTAAACGTTACGCCAGGCCAGCGCACCTTTGACTATTTTTCGCATATCAATCCGGGTCATGCCCTGACCAACATGGCCATCCGCTTTACCCGGGAAAACCGGGAGGTGGTCGATGAGGCGTTTCCGCTACGTCTGAGTCTGATCACCGAGGCCGAGCTGGTACAGCTGTTTATTGCCCGCACGACGCTGCATCCGCAGATGCGCGCAGTGGATAAGGCGGTCATTGAGACCCGTCTTGAGAAATGGCGTGGCCTGCGTCAGCCGCAGGGCGTACCGGGTATCACGGCGCAGGAAGTGGGTGCCATCGCCCGCTTCTGGCAGTGCACAATACCCGCTGCGAAACAGCAAATTGATGATACCCTGTGGTATGAGCTTGCCCAACTGGTGCCTTCACTTGATCTCAGCACCCGGGCAAGCGTCTGGTCGCTGCTGTGGGGTGAGCAACAGGAATTCACCCAACAGTGGCTGAAGCTCGCCCATGTTCTGCATCAGACCAGCCATGCCAGCGAGCTTGCTGCTCCGCTGAGTCTGCTGGTAGATAGCTTTGGCTTGCCGGGTGAAGGGTTCCTGACGCATGGCACCTTAACCCAGCAGGACGCACAGGAGACGCTGCTGCATCCGCTGAATAACGGCGACATGCTCAACGCCATCAGCCTCCCGGTTGACGTGCTGGCCTTCCTGACCCGCGAGCTGGTCCTGCCGGTTGAGAGTGGTGCGCTGGATAACGTTGATATCATTGATATTCCGGTCTTTGAAGACAGCAGTGCCGATCCGTTAGCGCAGGCAAAATGTCAGTGGCTGCTCGACCATTACCGCCAGCAGCTACAGCCTGACGTGCTGGTTATCTGCAATGCGACAGCGCAGCACGAGCAGACGGCCAAAAAAGCAAAAGTGTTAATGAACTGGGTCAAAGAGACGCAGCCTGCTGAAGAGTCTGCCCTGCCGGGGCTGGTGTGGGCGATTACCCCGCATGACGCCCGCTTTACCACCCGCCAGAATCTTGATGAAGCCGTACAGCATCTGCTCGGTAAACCGGGTTTACGCTGGGGCACGCTGCAGGCGCTGGATAGCCACAGCATGCAGCGCGTCATTGAGTGGTTGTCTCAGGCCACGCTCCCTGCGCAGCGGCAGAAGCGCCTTGGAACGCTGAAAAGCTTGCTTCGCCAGGAGCTTTCGGCGCTAATGCGCAGCTATCTCGCCCCGCTGGTTGAGGAACCGGCTACCCGACGCGCACAGGCCGAAAACATGGTGCGCACCCTGCAAAGCAGTGCCGCCCGTCACGGCGAGCTTCTTGAAGGATTGATGCCGCCGATGAAAGCGTTTGAAACGCTGCTCGCCGTCCAGCAACCGCGCGAGGAGCAGGTCAATGGGCTGTTTACGGATACCATTGATCTGTTTACCGATAACGCCCAGGAAAGTGCTGGTCAGTTCCAGACGAAGGACAAGGCGCGTCTGGCACACAGAGTATGGATAAATCATCTGCGTCAGTGGAGCCGTAATGAGGCCACGGCCGCCCGTCTCGGTCTGGAACCCGCAGTATTACAGCAAATCGCGGATGTTCTGGTGGTCACCAGCTACCGGCTTAATCTGGCGCAACAGCTTCAGCGTATTGTCGAAGCGGATAAGAGTAGCGCCGCGCAACTGCACGCCGTGATGGGCAATTTCGTTGGCTGGCTGGGGTATGACCAAACGCCTTCAGCAGAGCGTCCGGCAAGCCGCATCCGCAAGGGACAGGCTATCTTCGTTACGCCCGTCGTCAGCAGCGCCGCGCCACGTCTGACGCGTCTGGCGGAACAGCCAGTCCATGCGGCCACCGCGTACGTTTACGACTGGCTGGTTGCCCTCTATAGCCGGGCGATAGAGAACATTGATTACCAGCATCCGCATGATATTCAACCTGACGCACGTCAGGCATTACGGGCTTTAATCATGTAGTTGCCTTTCTTGCCGGGTGGCGCTGTGCTTGCCCGGCCTACATTCCGCCATAATATCAATACCTTGCACAATTCATCGTAGGCCCGTGCAAGCGTCGCGCCGCCGGGCGGAACTCACAGATTGCACGTTGCCATACACCCGGCTAACGTCTGAGCCAGTGCTGACGGATTTTCCCACGACATAGAATGCCCCGCCGCAGGGATAATTTTTACCTCAACGCCTTTCTGCTTCAGATTATCAACATCGTCGTCAGGCAGAGAATGTTCGCCGAAGATTAGCGTCACCGGGCACGTGAGCGACAGGAATTGCGTTTCCCATACCGGCACTACCCCCTCAACCAGGCTCTTTGCTCCGCGCCAGACTGCATACGGCGCATTGCTTTGCAGACACCCCGCCCACGCTGAGGTTTCTGCGCTGAGCATGGCGTCATAACCCTGTTCCAGAAACTGCTGTTCGGTTTGCGCCGCAATCGAGCGGCTGAACATCCCACCACCCGCGTGAAAATTAGGTTCCGACACCATCAGTCCTTTAACACGCGTTCCCAGCATTGCCGCCGTTTCAATCGCGATACTGCCGCCCATGCTGTGGCCGTATAACCAGAAGGCATCCAATTCAAGATGGTCAATCAGCTCTGCCACCACGCGGGCCTGATCAGTCGTGCGGTAGCTGTAATGCTCGGGTTTATCGCTGTAACCGCTGCCGGGCAAATCAATGAGAATGGCCCGGCGTGCGCCAAACTGAAGGTCACGGACAACGCGGGGATATTCATAGGAAGAGGCACACCCCAGCCCGTGGATGAAGACCACGGGCTCGCCTGAGCCGGGCAAATCATGCCAGCGCACGGTGCAACCCGCCTGCTGCGAGTAAAAACTGTTCATAAGCACTCCTTTTACGATGTACTGTGTATTTATACAGTTATCGAATCAGGAATGCCATGTTCATCTGGAAAAAGTGGAAGCGTGCTTCAGAAAAGCGAGATCAGGAGCGCAACGGGGAAGCTCATCGGCCAGGTCGACCCCACCAGAAACGCGCTGAGCAGGCGGATGCGTTTGCGATCTTTTGAAAGGAACCAGGTAATTAATGCACAGATGGAAGCCATCACTGCGTAAAAAACCAACATCTTTTGATACAACGTCATTCTGTATACCAGAGCCGAAAAAATAACCGCACGCAATATGCGTCATATGTTGATACAGATCAAGTTTTTTCGTTACAGAATAACCACTTAAATGTTATGGCTAATAACAATGGAGTAGCTTGCTTAACACGCAGGGCGAAGAAGGAGAATGCCCGGCCGCGCAAGCGGCCAGGCAGGATGGCCTAGTGTTTGATCATGACATGCCGGACGACCGTATAATCCTCAAGCCCGTACACCGACATATCTTTGCCGTAGCCGGATAACTTCATGCCGCCGTGCGGCATTTCGCTCACCAGCATAAAGTGGGTATTCACCCAGGTGCAGCCGTACTGCAACCGCGCACTCAGACGATGAGCACGGCCCACGTCTTTGGTCCAGACCGATGACGCCAGGCCATACTGTGAATCGTTCGCCCAGGCCAGCACCTGCGCTTCATCGTCAAATTCAGTGACGCTCACCACCGGCCCAAACACTTCACGCTGAACAATGGCATCGTCCTGTTTTGCCCCCGCCAGCAGGGTCGGCTGGAAGTAGTAGCCATCCCCCTCCTTTTTGCTTCCGCCCGTCACAACGCTGATATGACCGAGCGCTTTCGCCTGATCGACAGCCTGACAGACGCGGGAAAGGTGAGCGGCCGAGCTGAGCGGCCCCAGTTCGGTAGCGGCATCTTCCGGCGCCCCCATTTTGAGGCTGGCGACCGCAGCTCCCAGCTTTTCAACCAACGCAGGATATATGCCTTTCTGGGCATAAATGCGGCAGGCCGCCGTACAGTCCTGCCCGGCATTGTAGAAACCAAACGTTCGCACCCCTTCGACAACCGCGTCCAGGTCAGCATCATCAAAAACGATCACCGGAGCCTTACCGCCCAGCTCCATGTGGGTGCGCTTAATGGAGGACGCCGTATGGCCGATGATATGCTCACCGGTGGCAATTGAACCGGTCAGCGACACCATGCGGACTTTGTCATGCCCGGTGAGCGGATCGCCAACCGTCTTACCGCGACCAAATAACACGTTCACAACGCCTGCCGGGAAGATATCTTTCGCCAGTTCTCCCAGTTTTAACGCCGTCAGCGGCGTGATTTCAGAGGGTTTGATCACCACGCAGTTACCGGCAGCCAGCGCGGGTGCCAGCTTCCATGCTGCCATCATCAGCGGGTAGTTCCACGGCGCAATCGATGCAACTACCCCCACCGGATCACGGCGGATCATCGAGGTGTGCCCCTCAAGGTATTCACCTGCGGCCAGACCGTTCAGGCAGCGGGCCGCCCCGGCGAAGAAACGAAACACGTCGACCACCGCCGGAATTTCATCCCCCAGAGCACAGTGGAGCGGCTTCCCGCAGTTGAGCGATTCAAGCCTGGCAAATTCTTCACCCTGCGCCTCAATGGCGTCAGCCAGTTTCAGCAGACATTCCGCACGCACTTTGGGCGTGGTCTGCCCCCAGTCGATAAAAGCCCCATCGGCGGCCTGAACAGCCGCGTCAACTTGCGCGACAGAGGCTTCAGCAATCTCCAGCAGTACTTCTCCGGTGGCCGGGTTATATACCGGCTGCTTTTCGCCTTGTCCGGCGACCAGTTCACCCTTTATCAGCAGATGTGTTTGCATAGCATTGTCCTGTTCAAATCAATGTTATTTCCCGCTGCCGGCGATGTTCTCGCCATCGCGGGTTAGCCACCAGGCACCCAGAATGGGGAAAGTTGTCACCAGCATGACCAACAGTGCAACAACGTTGGTGACCGGCACGTCGCGAGGACGGCCGAGCTGATTGAGCAACCACAGCGGTAACGTGCGCTCGTGTCCCGCCGTAAAGGTTGTGACGATGATTTCGTCAAACGACAGGGCAAAGGCCAGCATTCCGCCCGCCAGAAGTGCTGAACCCAGATTGGGCAACACCACATAGCGGAAGGTTTGCCACCCGTCGGCCCCGAGATCCATTGACGCCTCCACCAGACTCCAGGAGGTGCGTCTGAACCGGGCAATGACGTTGTTGAACACCACCACCACGCAGAATGTGGCGTGCCCGACAACGATGGTGAAAAAACCCGGTTCAAGGTTGATCGTTTTAAATGCGGTCAGCAGCGCCAGACCGGTAATGATTCCCGGTAAGGCAATGGGCAACAGCAGCAACAGTGAAATGGCGTTTTTGCCAAAAAAGTCGCTTCGCCACAGTGCCGCTGCAGCAAGCGTGCCAAGCAGCAGGGCAATGGCGGTGGAGAGCGCGGCAATTTGAAGTGACAACGTCACGGATTCAATGATATCGCCACGCCCCGCAGCCACGCTAAACCACTTGAGCGTCAGTCCCTGCGGCGGGAAGCTGAAGGCAGCATCTTCAGTGTTAAAGGCGTAGATCGCGATAATCAGCAGCGGGAAGTGCAGGAAGATGACGCCTCCCCATGCCGCCACTTTCAGGAACAACGGTGCGCGTTCAGAGTGCATCGAATGCTCCCAGACGTTTCACGAACGCCAGATAAAGCGAAATCAGCACAATGGGAACCAGAGTAAACGCAGCCGCCATGGGCATATTGCCGATAGCGCCCTGCTGAGCGTAGACCATGTTACCGATGAAATAGCCCGGCGGCCCCACCAGCTGCGGGACGATGAAATCCCCCAGCGTCAGGGAAAAGGTAAATATCGAACCCGCGGCAATTCCCGGGATCGCCAGCGGCAATACAACATAGCGAAAGGTCTGGCGGGGGCGCGCGCCGAGGTCGGCTGAAGCCTGCAGTAACGACGCTGGCAGACGTTCCAGCGCGGCCTGCACGGGCAGGATCATAAACGGCAGCCAGATATAGACAAAGACCAGAAAGCGCCCCAGCCCGGAGGTGGATAACGTGTTACCGCCTATCGCCGGGAGCGTAAGAAGTGAGGTGAGGATCGGCTCCAGCCCCATATGACTGAGAAACCATTGCGCCACACCATCCTTCGCCAGCAGCAACGTCCAGGCGTAGGCTTTGACAATGTAGCTCGCCCACATCGGCAACATCACGGCGATATAGAAGAACGCTTTCCACTTGCCGCGGGTGTAACGCGCCATATACCAGGCCATCGGGAATGCCAGAATGGCGCTGGCCAAAGTGACCGCGATCGCCATCGTTAAGGTGCGCAGGATGATGTCGTAGTTTGCCGGATTGAAGAGCGCCTGAATATTCGCCAGCGTCAGGTCCGGCGTGACCGCCATGGTGAAGTCGTCAAAGGTGTAAAACCCCTGCCACAGCAGGGTCAGCAACGATCCGAAATAGACGATGCCAAACCACATCAGCGGGGCAAGCAGCAGCAGGAACAGGCCGAGCGACGGCTTACGCCAGAACAGTGCCGTCACGCGGCTCAAGCGGCCGTGCGGTGCGGGAGGATGAGCGACACTCATATCCATTTCACCTTTCCTCATGCAGGCGAATCATCGCCTCGCGTGACCACGAGGCCATCACCGCCTGCCCCGGCGCAATGCCGCTCAGCAGCGAGACATCGCTGAGGTTGGCCTGGCTGACCAGCAGTTTGGCCCCCTCGGCAAGCTTCAGCTCCAGGCGCGTGGCGGCTCCCTGATACTGAACGGCCTGCACGATACCCTGAACCTGAACCTCACCGCCCTCGTTCAGGCGAATATGTTCCGGGCGCAGGGAATAGATACCTTCCATGCCGCAAATTTTCTGCGCAAGCGCTGCATCAAAGACGTTGGACGTGCCCACAAAACCGGCGACAAACGGCGTGCGCGGACGCATATAGAGATCGCGCGGGGTATCCACCTGCTCGATGCGGCCGTTATTGAATACCGCCACCCGGTCCGACATGGAGAGCGCTTCGCCCTGATCGTGGGTGACGAAAATAAAGGTAATGCCGAGTTCCTGCTGAAGTTTCTTCAGCTCGAATTGCATCTGTTCGCGCAGTTTGAGATCGAGCGCGCCCAGCGGTTCGTCCAGCAGCAGGACGCGCGGTTCATTGACCAGCGCCCGGGCGATGGCGACACGCTGGCGCTGGCCGCCGGAAAGTTGCGAAGGTTTGCGGGCGATGGCAAAGCTCAGCCCCACTTTTTCCAGGGCATCACGCGCCTGGGCATGGCGTTTCTTCTTGTCGACGCCTTTCACCATCAGCCCGTAGGCGACATTATCGAGAATCGACATATGCGGGAACAGCGCATAATCCTGAAAGACGGTATTTACATCCCGCTCCCATGGCGGTAGCGCGCTCGCCTCTTTGCCGAAAATAGAAATCGTGCCGCCTGACAGCTGTTCAAAACCCGCTATCAGGCGCAGGCAGGTAGTTTTGCCGGAGCCCGAAGGCCCCAGCATGGAGAAAAACTCCCCGTCGCGAATGGCAATGGTCACCCCGTCCACCGCCCGCACGTCGCCATACAGCCGGGAAACATTGTTAAATTCTACTGTGTACGTCATGTTCTGCTCCCGGGCGATTATCGTCCACCCATGATGGCGATGTAATCCTGCGTCCAGCGGCTGTACGGCACGAATTTGCCACCTTGAGCGGTCGGGGTTTTCCAGAACAGGATTTTGTCGAACTCGTTATAACCGTTTGTTTCACAACCTTTATCACCCAGCAGCGTACTGGCTTTACACCCTTCAGGCACGACGGGCAGTGAGCCGAACCATGCCGCCAGATCGCCCTGCACTTTTGGCGTCAGCGACCAGTTCATCCATTTGTAGGCGCACATCGGGTGTTTTGCCTTGGCGTGGAGCATGGTGGTATCCGCCCAGCCGGTTACCCCTTCTTTCGGGAAGACGGTGGCGATGGGCTGGTTCTCAGCCTTCAGCGCATTTGCCTGATATGGCCAGGCGCTGGAAGCCACAACGCCTTCATTTTTGAAGTCGCTCATCTGGACGGTGGTGTCATGCCAGTAGCGGTGGATCAGGGCATGCTGGTCGCGAAGCACTTTCAGCACCGCGGCATATTGTTCTTCGGTGAGCTGGTAGGGATCGCTGATGCCCAGCTGTGGCTGGGTGGCTTTGACGAACAGCGCCGCATCGGCGATATAAATTGGCCCGTCATATGCCTGCACGCGACCCTGATTGGTTTTACCGTCCGGCAGATCCTGTTTGGTAAAGACCACACTCCAGCTGTCCGGTGGCGTCGGGAAGGTTTTGGTGTTGTACATCAGCAGGTTTGGCCCCCACTGATAGGGCGTACCGTAGACCTTGCCGCCCACGTTAAACCATTCCCCCTTCACAATGCGCGTGTCGAGGGTTTTCCAGTTCGGGATGAGTTCGGGATTTATCGGCTGAACGCGTTTGCCCATGATCAGGCGAAGCGATGCATCGCCTGACGCGGTGACCAGATCGTATCCCCCTTTCGCCATCAGGCTGACCATTTCATCTGACGTGGCCGCCGTTTTCACGTTAACGGCACAACCGGTCTCTTTTTCAAACTGGGTGACCCAGTCATAGTTTTTATCGGTCTGCCCACGCTCGATATAGCCCGGCCAGGCAATAATATCAAGACGACCTTCCCCGTCACCCATCGCCTTAGGTGGTTCTGCGGCGTGCGCTGTCATGATAGTCATGCCGAGCGCGCACAGGCTGCTGCGGGCAAATTTTTTGCTCATAAGAATTACTCCTGTCGCAATGAAATTTAGCGGCAGCCGTGCCGTAAAAATATCTCCCTTATTAAACGTAGACCGCGCAAATGCGCCGCACCGTTTGGCTTCAGGAAATTTCATCAAGGTGTGACCGAGGGCGCATTCCCCGTTAACTGGATTATAGACAAGGGGTTAGCGGCGCGAGGCAGTATGCAGATTTCCTATGACCGGGCACTGCGAAATATTCGTAGCGCCGTCATCAGGATAAGAAATGTTTATTTAAATAAGGGGAAAAAGATTATTTCAACATCGTGCTAATTAATTTTCCTAACTGAATCACCGCCTGCTCTTCTCGCTCTCCCCACGCCCAGGAGGTATTAAAACGGAAGAACGGTGTCCATGCGTCAGAGGTGGAAAACATTTTTCCTGGCGCAATGCTGATATGGTGCGTTAAGGCCTTTTCACTTAGCAGCCCGGCATCCAGCTGTGCCGGAAGCTCCAGCCATAAAAAGTAGCCGCTGTCGTTATGGTGAATTTTGACCCCGGCGGGCATATGGCGCAGCAGTGACTGCCAGGCTTGCTGTTTTCGCTCAGCGAGCGTTCGTCGCAGGCGGCGAAGATGGGCGTCGTAGCGTTTAGTCGCCAGGTAGTCCACCAGTGCCAGCTGCATAGGGGAGCTGGTCGATAACGTGCTCATCAGTTGCAACTGCTGAATGCGTCGCGCATGTTTTCCGGCCGCCACCCAGCCGATACGGAATCCTGCCACCAGACATTTTGAAAAAGAGGAGCAGTGAAGCGTCATGTCGTCCCGATCCCAGGCTTTTGCCGGAAGCGGTTTTTCGCGGCCGAAATAGAGCTCGCTGTATACATCGTCCTCAATCAGGGTGACGTTATGCTTTGTCAGGAGGGCGACCAGACGGGCTTTTTTCTCTGCACTTAGCGTAAAACCAAGCGGATTCTGGCCGTTGGTCATCAGCCAGCAGGCTTTTACCGGATAGTCATTCAGCGCCTGTTCAAGGGCGTTCAGGTCTATCCCCTCCCGGACGTCCGTGGCGACCGACAACGCTTTGAGCTTCAGGCGTTCCAGCGCCTGCAGCGCGCCATAAAAGCAGGGGTTTTCGACAATCACCCAGTCGCCAGGCTCCGTCACCGCCTGCAAACTCAGGTTCAGCGCTTCGAGCGCACCTGCGGTAATGACAATTTCGTCCGGCGAGATGTTCATCCCCTGCTGCGCATAGCGGCGCGCAATGGCGTGGCGGAGTTCAGCGTTACCCGGCGGCAGGTTTTCAATCACGCTCATCGCAGTCGCCGTTTTGCTGACGTTAGCCAGCGAGCGGTTGAGCTGCTGAAGCGGGAAAAGCCGGGGATCGGGAAAGGCGGATGCGAAAGGAACGACAGACGGATCGCGGCTGGCCTGAAGGACATCGAAGATATAGGTGTTGATATCCACCGCTTCGTCACGCATCACCTGGGCAGGCGGCACAGGCTGGTGCGTGGTCGGGCGGGAGGCAACGTAATAGCCCGATTGTGGCCTGGCGACAATGCGTCCCTGACTTTCCAGCATCTGATACGCGTGGCCAACGGTCATGAAACTCATGCCGCTGCTCGCCACCTGCTCTCGCAGGGAAGGCAGTTTATCGCCCGGCAGCCATACGCCAAGCTCAATTTGCGAGATAATTTGTTGCGCCAGACGCTGGTATTTTTTCATCAGATTCTCCTTATTGCCGACAGTGTATATCAGCAGGAGAAAAAGAGAAGATTTTGCTAACTGTTATGAAAAACCGGGTAGATTACTTACGGTACTCTGTGGTGTGATTCATCGCGGAACGCGCAGCAGCGAGGTGGTCGAGCGTGATCATCGACGATTTGCAAAAAATGCATTTTGCGCCGAATGGGTTTTTCTCAGACACATCAAAGACTGAAGTGCGGTACTGCGAGCCATGACAGCATGGGCAGCGGAAATGGATATAAGAAGTCATAGGATTCTCCTGTTAACGTAAAAACGTAAATTACTAATGGGCCGATTGGGCAATATTGGTTTTAAACAAAACGAATCGGAATGTAGATAAAGACCCAAGAGAGGCTGCGGAGAGGCACAACGTGATGAGAACTGCTTTATAAAACTACGTCAGATATTTTTTTGGACTCAAAACCAGAAATCCATTAACGCATGTTGCTGACGGCAAAGCAAGCGGATTGATGCGTAAAATTCATAAAAATAATTTTTTTATTCCGTAACGGTAATCTATATCAGTTTGTAAAAGCGGGAGTCTGAATCAAACTGTTATGGTTAAAATTCGCTGTTCTGCGTCTGATAGTCCTATCTCTGCGCCTATACCATAACAACACACCGTTTGACATTGAGGCTGTGCATGTTTGGTTTGGATGCTTTTCACCTTGCGCGGATACAGTTTGCCTTTACCGTATCCTTTCACATTATTTTCCCGGCAATCACCATCGGCCTGGCAAGCTATCTTGCCGTGCTCGAAGGATTATGGCTGAAAACAAAAAATCCGGTCTGGCGCTCGCTTTACCATTTCTGGTCGAAGATTTTTGCCGTTAACTTTGGCATGGGCGTAGTCTCCGGCCTGGTCATGGCCTACCAGTTTGGCACCAACTGGAGCGGCTTTTCACAGTTTGCGGGCAGTATTACCGGCCCACTCCTGACCTACGAAGTGCTTACCGCCTTCTTCCTTGAGGCCGGTTTCCTCGGCGTGATGCTGTTCGGCTGGAAGAAAGTCGGACCGGGACTGCACTTCTTCTCCACCTGCATGGTGGCGCTGGGGACTATTATCTCCACCTTCTGGATCCTCTCTTCGAATAGCTGGATGCAGACCCCGCAGGGCTATGAGATTGTCAACGGCCAGGTGGTGCCGGTGGACTGGTTCGCTGTGGTGTTCAACCCCTCCTTCCCTTACCGCCTGCTGCATATGTCGATCGCCGCGTTCCTCAGTAGCGCCCTGTTTGTTGGTGCATCCGCAGCATGGCATTTGCTGCGCGGGAATAATAATCCTGCCATACGGGCAATGTTTTCAATGGCACTGTGGATGACGCTGATTGTCGCTCCCCTCCAGGCTATGGTTGGTGATATGCATGGGTTGAATACTTTAAAGCATCAGCCCGCCAAAATTGCCGCCATTGAGGGCCACTGGGAAAACCCACCGGGTGAGCCGACCCCGTTGCTGCTGTTTGGCTGGCCTGACATGGAGCAAGAGCGCACCCGCTTTGGTCTGGAGATCCCGGCGCTGGGAAGTCTTATCCTGACGCACAGCCTGGATAAACAGGTCCCAGCCCTTAAGGAGTTCCCGAAAGAAGATCGCCCAAACTCGACCATCGTCTTCTGGTCATTCCGCATCATGGCGGGCTTAGGCATGCTGATGTTGCTGCTTGGGGTGATGGCGCTCTGGTTGCGCTACAAAAAGCGCGTTTATTCATCCCGCCCGTTCCTGTGGTTTGCCCTGTTAATGGGCCCATCCGGGCTGATTGCGATTCTGGCAGGCTGGGTCACCACCGAAGTGGGCCGCCAGCCGTGGGTGGTCTATGGACTCCAGCGAACGAAGGATGCGGTATCAGCCCACGGCGATCTGCATATGAGCGTGAGTTTGCTGGCCTTCTTCGTCGTCTACACCTCGGTGTTTGGCGTCGGCTACAGCTATATGGTTCGCCTCATCAAAAAAGGCCCGCAGCCACACGAATCTTTCGCCACCGCGTCCGATGGACGTCCTGCACGCCCGCTTTCAGCCGTCACTACTGAACATAAGGAGCAGCCGTAATGGGTATCGATCTTTCCATTATCTGGTTTGTGATCATTGTCTTTGCCACGCTGATGTATATCGTCATGGACGGCTTTGATCTGGGGATCGGGATGTTGTTCCCCGCAACGCCAAACGCTGACGATCGTGATGTGATGGTCAACAGCGTCGCGCCGGTATGGGACGGCAATGAGACTTGGCTGGTGCTTGGCGGCGCCGCCCTGTTCGGCGCATTCCCGCTGGCGTATGCGGTGATCGTTGATGCCCTCACCATTCCGCTGACATTAATGCTGATCGGACTTATTTTCCGCGGGGTGGCATTCGAGTTTCGTTTTAAAGCCATGCCCGCCCACCGCCCCTTCTGGGATAAAGCGTTTATTGGCGGTTCCATTCTGGCAACGTTTACCCAGGGCGTTACGGTGGGCGCCGTCATTAACGGTTTTACCGTGACAGGCCGAACGTATACGGGTGGTCCGTTTGACTGGTTTACCGCATTTAACCTGTTCTGCGGTGCGGGTCTGATGGTGGCCTACGCGTTGCTGGGATCGACGTGGCTGGTAATGAAAAGCGAAAATGCGCTGCAGCAAAGGATGCGGGCGTTATCCAAAACGTTACTGATTATCCTGCTGGCATTTATTGCGGCGATCAGCCTCTGGACGCCGCTTGCCCACCCGGCCATTGCCGCACGCTGGTTTACGCTGCCGAATCTGTTTTATCTGTTGCCGGTTCCTGCGCTGGTCGTGATTTTTAGCCTGTGTCAGTGGCGCTGCCTGAATAATCCTGACAGCCATAACCGTCCGTTTATCCTGACGTTAGGGCTGATATTCCTTGGTTTTAGCGGGCTTGGGATCAGCATCTGGCCGCATATTATTCCGCCATCCATCACCTTGTGGCAGGCCGCTGCGCCAACGCAAAGCCAGGGCTTTATGCTGGTGGGTGCGCTGTTGATCATCCCCGTCATTCTGGTCTACACCTTCTGGAGTTACTACGTATTTCGCGGCAAAGTTCAGCATGGGGAGGGTTATCACTGATGCAACAACCGGTCTGGAAAAGAGTGTTGTGGCTGGCCATTATCTGGGGCGGCAGCGTACTGGCGCTGGCTGCGGTCAGTATGCTCTTTCGCATATTGATGACGGCAGCCGGGTTTAAATCTCATTAATCGTCATTCCGGGCAACCGCTGCGTTGCCCGGCTCTCCCCGCACTTTCAGATAAACCCCATTAACGCACGTCAGCGTATCGTTACACTGGTAAAAGATTCACAGTATTTATTATTTGAGAACAAAAATGAAAAAGCTCATTGCGTTAAGTGTTATCAGTCTTGTCCTGACCGGCTGCGTTAATCCGGGCAAAGCGTCCGTTCAGCCAGAGCAGCTGAAGAACCATCGTTTTGTACTGGAAAATGTGGATGGCAAAGCCGTGAAGGGCATGACAACACCACCTGAGATCAGTTTTAACGCGCTGCCCGCTCTGAACCTGGTAGATAACATCAGCGTGTCTGGCACGATGTGTAACCGCTTCAACGGACAGGGGAAATTGTCCGAAGGTGAGCTGACAGTGAAAACGCTGGCAATGACGCGCAAACTCTGTACTGAACCGCAGCTTAACGAACTGGATCACACCCTCGGCGACATGCTGCGCAAAGGGGCGCAGGTCGACCTGACGGAAGACCAGTTAACGCTGGCGACCGCCGACAAAACGCTGATGTTTAAACGTGTTGACTGATCAGTAATTACCGCAGCTGCCAACGGCAAGCGACTGTTCACTGCAGCGTTTGCCGTTTGGCAACGCGCACATCCCAATAGCTGAACCATCAAGCTGGCGGGCAACCGACAGCGAGCCGCCAATCATGGCACAGTTGGCTTGTCCTGAGCTGGACATTGACGCTCTCATTCCCGGCGCTACGTGAGCCGCCGTCGCCTGCTGAACAGGCTCACTGCTACATGCCGACAATAATAATGCGGCACACCCAATCAAAAATGCTGAACGCATGCTCTCTCCCCCGTAAATAATGCGAAACCTATGCATAATAGGCATCACCTCCCGTGTCGTCGAGAGCGGAAGTGCGTATTTATGCGCTACTGAAACAATTTCTCGCAATTTTTTTACCCTTTAGTTGATCTACTCATTGATGACGAGAATATCGAGGACACAAAAGCGAAAATCGTAAAACCCCCTGTTTGCTAGACTAAAGAGATAATATTCAAGGCTTGTCGTCTTATGACAGGCCCTCTTTTTTGCGCAATGTAAGGGTGTCGTCCTATGCAAACTATTGACGGTAATGGTGCAGTTGCCTCAGTCGCGTTTCGCACCAGCGAAGTTATCGCCATCTACCCGATTACGCCAAGCTCGACCATGGCGGAACAGGCGGATGCCTGGGCGGGAAACGGGGTAAAAAACGTCTGGGGTGATGTCCCGAGAGTGGTTGAAATGCAGTCTGAAGCGGGAGCGATCGCTACGGTTCATGGTGCGCTGCAGACAGGCGCGCTCTCCACGTCGTTTACCTCCTCACAGGGATTGTTGTTGATGATCCCGACGCTGTACAAACTCGCCGGCCAGCTGACCCCCTTCGTCCTGCACGTCGCCGCACGTACCGTTGCGACCCATGCGCTCTCCATCTTTGGCGATCACTCCGACGTGATGGCCGTGCGTCAGACAGGCTGCGCCATGCTCTGCGCCAGCAGCGTTCAGGAAGCACAAGATTTTGCGTTGATTTCGCATATCGCCACGCTTAAAAGCCGCGTGCCGTTTATCCACTTCTTTGATGGTTTCCGCACGTCTCACGAAATCAACAAAATCGTCCCGCTGGCGGACGATACTATCCTGAATCTTTTGCCGCAGGCGGAAATCGACGCGCATCGCGCCCGTGCCCTTAACCCGGAACACCCGGTAATTCGCGGGACATCAGCCAATCCGGACACCTATTTCCAGTCCCGTGAAGCCACGAATCCGTGGTACAACGCGGTTTATGACCACGTCGAGCAGGCAATGAATGATTTTGCCGCCGCGACCGGGCGCACGTACAAGCCGTTCGAATACTACGGCCATCCGCAGGCTGAACGCGTGATTGTGCTAATGGGTTCCGCCATCGGCACCTGTGAAGAGGTGGTTGACGAGCTGCTGACACGTGGAGAAAAGGTCGGCGTACTTAAAGTGCGTCTGTATCGCCCGTTCTCGGCCAAACATCTGCTCTCTGCCCTGCCGGAAAGCGCGCGTACGGTGGCGGTGCTCGACCGAACCAAAGAACCTGGGGCGCACGCTGAACCGCTTTACCTGGACGTCATGACCGCCCTGGCAGAAGCCTTTAACCAGGGCGAGCGTGAAACACTTCCGCGGGTGATCGGCGGTCGCTATGGCTTATCCTCCAAAGAGTTCGGGCCGGATTGCGTGCTGGCGGTATTTAATGAACTGCGGGAAGCAAAACCCAAACCGCGCTTCACGGTGGGTATCTATGATGATGTCACGAACCTGTCCCTGCCGTTGCCGGAAAATACTCTGCCTTCAACCGCCAAACTTGAAGCACTGTTTTACGGCCTGGGCAGCGATGGCAGCGTCTCGGCGACCAAAAATAACATCAAGATCATCGGTAACTCGACCCCGTGGTACGCACAAGGCTACTTCGTTTACGACTCCAAAAAAGCGGGTGGCCTGACCGTTTCCCACCTGCGCGTCAGCGAGCACCCTATCCGCTCGGCCTACCTCATTTCTCAGGCCGACTTTGTTGGCTGCCACCAGCTACAGTTTATCGACAAATACCAGATGGCGGAGCGCCTGAAGCCAGGCGGTATTTTCCTCCTCAATACGCCGTACAGCGCGGATGAGGTCTGGGCGCGTCTGCCGCAGGAAGTACAGACGGTCCTGAACCAGAAAAAAGCCCGATTCTATGTGGTCAACGCGGCAAAAATTGCCCGCGAATGTGGCCTGGCTGCACGTATCAATACCGTGATGCAGATGGCCTTCTTCCATCTGACCCAAATCCTGCCGGGCGACAGCGCACTGGTAGCGTTGCAGGGCGCGATCGCCAAAAGCTACAGCAGCAAGGGACAGGAGCTGGTAGAGCGCAACTGGCAGGCGCTGGCGCTGGCGCGTGAGTCGCTGTCCGAGGTGCCGCTGCAACCGGTGAATGACGCCAGTCCGAACCGTCCTCCGGTGGTCTCTGATGCGGCGCCTGATTTCGTTAAGACCGTAACGGCAGCCATGCTGGCCGGGCTGGGTGACGCCCTGCCCGTCTCCGCGCTGCCGCCTGATGGAACCTGGCCGATGGGTACCACGCGCTGGGAAAAGCGCAATATCGCCGAAGAAATCCCGATCTGGAAAGAAGAGCTATGCACGCAATGCAACCACTGCGTCGCGGCCTGCCCGCACTCGGCCATTCGTGCCAAGGTCGTGTCACCGGAAGCGATGGAAGACGCACCGGCCAGCCTGCACTCGCTGGATGTAAAATCCCGCGATATGCGCGGACAGAAATACGTTCTCCAGGTCGCGCCGGAAGATTGCACCGGCTGTAACCTCTGCGTTGAGGTCTGCCCGGCGAAAGACAGGCAGAACCCGGACATTAAAGCAATCAACATGATGTCGCGCCTGGAGCACGTTGAAGAAGAGAAAGAGAACTATGACTTCTTCCTGAATCTGCCGGAAATCGATCGCAGCAAACTGGAACGGATTGATATTCGGACTTCGCAGCTCATCACGCCGCTGTTCGAATACTCTGGTGCCTGTTCCGGCTGCGGTGAAACGCCGTATATCAAGCTGCTTACTCAGTTGTATGGCGACCGGATGTTGATTGCTAACGCCACCGGCTGCTCGTCCATCTACGGCGGTAATTTGCCCTCTACGCCTTATACCACCGATGAAAAGGGTCGCGGTCCGGCCTGGGCAAACTCACTATTTGAGGATAACGCCGAGTTTGGCCTGGGCTTCCGCCTCACCGTTGATCAACACCGCGCGCGAGTGATGCGCTTGCTGGAGCAGTTCGCCGGGCAAATTCCTGCCGAACTGAATGCCGCGCTTCACGCCGAAGCAACACCCGACGTGCGTCGCGAGCAGGTGGCAGCGTTGCGTCACGCCCTTCAGGGGGTCGCGGGTGCAGAGCAGTTGCTGACCGACGCTGACGCGCTGGTCGAAAAATCCATCTGGTTGATTGGCGGCGACGGCTGGGCTTACGACATCGGCTTTGGCGGGCTGGATCACGTCCTGAGCCTCACCGAAAACGTCAACATCCTGGTGCTGGATACGCAGTGTTATTCCAATACGGGTGGGCAGGCGTCGAAAGCCACACCGCTGGGCGCCGTCACGAAATTTGGTGAACACGGTAAGCGCAAAGCACGCAAGGATCTCGGCGTGAGTATGATGATGTACGGCCACGTTTACGTCGCGCAAATCTCGCTCGGCGCGCAGCTTAACCGGACGGTGAAAGCGATTCAGGAAGCAGAAGCCTATCCCGGCCCATCGCTGATCATTGCCTACAGCCCGTGCGAAGAGCATGGCTACGATCTGGCGCTCAGCCACGATCAGATGCGTCAACTGACGGCGACCGGCTTCTGGCCGCTGTACCGGTTCGATCCGCGCCGTGCGGACGAGGGGAAATTACCGCTGGCGCTGGATTCGCGTCCGCCGTCAGATGCGCTGGCAGAGACGCTGATGCAGGAGCAGCGCTTCCGTCGCCTCAATGCGCAACAGCCTGAGGTGGCGGAACAACTCTGGAAAGACGCCGCCGCCGATCTGCAAAAACGGTATGACTTCCTGGCACAGCTGGCCGGGAAGGCCGAAAAATCAGCCAGCGACTAACATCACTGCCCGGCTCGTCCGGGCATTTTTATGTCATAAAAAAAGCCCGATGTTCTCACACCGGGCTAATCCAGATAATCAATGAATATCGTTTTAGTTACCTAAATAACATTCATGTGAATTATGGATAAATAATCTTAAAGGCATATAACACCGTTAAGACTACCTGAACTGACGACTCATTAAAAATTTTTATTTGTTATGGTATAACCTTAATTATTCACCAAACAAATGATCATTACCGTGGTTTAATTCAGTTTAGATTTAACTCAATTCGTAACAATTATATTTTATTACTCTTCTGCGGAGTGTTTTAGCATGAGACCACTTTCTTATTTGGAAAGTTCAACAGGTAATTAAATAAAAACAACCGCAAAGGAATACTAAAATGCAAAGAAAAGTACTGGCTCTGATGATTCCGGCTCTGTTAATGGCTGGCGCAGCACATGCGGCAGAAATTTATAATAAAGATGGCAACAAATTAGACCTGTACGGAAAAGTAGACGGCCTGCACTACTTCTCTGATGACACCTCTAAAGATGGCGACCAAACCTACATGCGTCTGGGTTTCAAGGGTGAGACGCAGATCAATGACATGATGACCGGCTACGCCCAGTGGGAGTACAACATTCAGGCTAATAACACTGAAGGGTCTGATAACCAGTCCTGGACGCGTCTGGCCTTCGCCGGTGTAAAAGTGGGTGACTACGGCTCGTTCGATTATGGCCGTAACTATGGCGTGCTGTACGACGTGGAAGGCTGGACCGATATGCTCCCTGAATTCGGCGGCGACTCTTACACCAATGCGGATAATTTTATGACTGGCCGTGCGAACGGCGTCGCAACCTATCGTAACACCGACTTCTACGGTCTGGTGCCGGGTCTGAACTTTGCGCTGCAGTATCAGGGCAAAAATGAAGATGCCAGCAACAACCAGGAAGGCACCAATAATGGCCGCGACACGCGTCATGAGAACGGTGACGGCTTCGGTATTTCGACCACCTACGACCTTGGCATGGGCATCAGCGCCGGTGCTGCGTACACCTCTTCTGACCGTACCAACGACCAGGTGACGAATACCACTGCGGGCGGTGATAAAGCAGATGCCTGGACGGCAGGCCTGAAATATGACGCCAATAATATCTATCTGGCGGCGATGTATTCTGAAACCCGCAACATGACCCCGTACGGTGATAATGCCGACGCCGTGGCGAACAAAACCCAGAACTTTGAAGTGACCGCGCAGTACCAGTTCGATTTCGGTCTGCGTCCGGCCATTTCTTATTTGCAGTCTAAAGGTAAAGACCTGGCCAACGGTCAGGGCGATCAGGACCTGGTTAAATATGCGGATGTAGGCGCTACCTACTATTTCAACAAGAACATGTCCACCTACGTTGATTACAAAATCAACCTGCTGGATGAAGATGATAACTTCTACAAAGACAACGGCATCAGCACCGATGATGTCGTCGCGTTAGGTCTGGTTTACCAGTTCTGATTGTCAGAGCCCGCAGACAATGCGGGCTCACCATTTTTGACGTTCTTAGCTTTTATGGGTCTCTCTTTTGCGAAACGAGAGATAACCAAACACCCCACTTTCGCCGTCCTTCGGATGGTTGACGCCGTCCATTACCGTCACTTCGGGGAAATCAAACGGCGAGACATTTTCAATACAGGACACATTCACGCCGTATTCATTAGGGTTAGAGCGACGCTGATGGAACGTATATATTCCGCAGACTGAGCAAAAGAAATGCCGCGCCGTCCCGGTGTGAAAACGGTACTCCGTCAGCTTGTCCTCGCCTTTGGTTACGGTAATCCCCGATAACGGAGCAGAAACCGCGACTGCGCCCCGCATACGACAAAAAGAGCAGCTGCAGCGCCGCGCGGTGTTAAAGCCATCAGTGAGTTCGACCGTAAAGGCTACCGCGCCACAATGGCACTGCGCATGACGTACTTCAGCCATCGTTATACCCCTTTTCTCACCAGCTGAGCGGCTTTAACGAAAACCTCATCTTCGACACCATCGCCTTTCTGCCTGCCCAGCCTGACCAGTTCATCCACTATGCTGTCGCGATCGATCGGTCTCTGTGCGGAAACCAGTCCAATAACAGCGGCGCCGATCGCCAGCCCCACTAATCCTGTTTGTTCGTCTTTGTTCTTCATCTTCATGCTCCTGATACAACAAACAAGCGTAGCAGGATTTTAAAAACGCGGCGTCAGACCGTATTTGGGCGTTTTGATATTTGCCGCCCAAATCTTGATATCATTTTGCAGGAGTAGCGTGAAATCGGATTTTAGATAGGTCACCAGGCTATTGACGCTGTTCGCATCCACCACGGAGAAATGGTCTATTCTGTTCTGTCCAACCTGAACACAGCGATATTTTGCGGCCAGCACTTTGCCATTTACATTAAGCTGCTGGTTATTTTCATCGCAACGGCCTTCAGTGATGTACGACACCACCAGATTTGCGGATTTACGCTCAGGCTGGAATATGCTCACCATGACAGGAAAACCGTCCGAGGTCTGCGTCATGTCATAGAGAACGGCATTTTTTATATACCAGGTATTATATTCCCGCTCCTGAAACGCTGACCAGCCAGGCGCAGAGAAAAACACCAGTGCTGCCAGTGCAATAGATTTTCTATTCATGGGATGCTGTCGTCCGTGTTGTTGCACGTATTATTCAGATTGTGCAAAAAACAGCAACCCACCAGGAATTGGCCTACTACTTTTGGCAGTAGGCCCGTTTCACGTTATTCAGATGCGTTCTCACCCGTCGCCGCCAGCCCGACACGCTGACCATATGAGAGCTCTAAGGTATTTCCGTCAGGATCGGCAAAGAATACGTAATACCCGACGGGATCACCCAGATCCTCCGGTGCTTTACGTAATACCCCTTCCTCAGTGGCCATCGCCGTTTTTCTGTCAATTTCTTCACGCGTAGCGCAGGCAATCCCAAGGTGGCCAAAATTCCCCAGCGGCGTATCGGTCACGTTGTCTGCCTGCACCAGAACCAGCGCAAAAGGACGGGTGTGGTCAGTCAACCATGCCACTTTTCGGGCATCAGGAAGGCCGGGTTCACGCGAATGCATAACGTCCATCCCGGCGTATCGGCGATAGAACGTGATGCTTTTTTCCAGGTCCCTGACCATAAACGCAACATGCGTGAAGCCTACATCGATGTCTTTCATTTTAAGTTGTTACTCCTGTATCAACATGTCGAAGACATCTTAAAAGCTCAAGTTAACTTGAGGTCAACGGGAATGTGTGCGGTCCTGACAACGCTCAATAAGGGGTAAAAGGAGAGAAATAATACAGCGCCATCATGGCTGAAAGACTCACCACAACACTGATCCAAAACCAGGTTTTGAACGGCTGCTTTTGCGTTTTATGGCGAAAGAGTTGTTGACCCAAAATCGCGCCAGGCCACCCTCCCACAACACCGTACAGGAGTAACGTTGTTTCCGGCACCCTGCGCATCCCTTTCCGTGCTGCCGTTTTATCGGCGCCATAAATGACCACCGTCAGCACATTGATCAGCAGGAACCACACGGCAAAGGAAGACGAGGAGAAAAAGCTGCCGATCGCAGCGACAAGCAGGAGCAAAAAACAAAAACGATTGAGCGTCATAGGAACAGTCACTGGATTGGCGGGCGGATCTGGAAAGCCATTATACGCTATCTTAAGATAGTGTCAGGTTAAGGTGATTATTCCGTAAAACATGCTGGCATTCGTCGCAGCAATCCGTACCATACACGGCACACTTTCGCAGGCTGGTTTTCACTGCAGGCGCGAACCCGTCTTTTATTACCCGTCGGATGGGCACACAAATGCGCAGAGGGTGTTTGAAATCATGCTATCCCGCTGGTGCCCATTTGAGGTTTGAGTTAAGAATAAATGCAAGCTAATCAAGAAATTAACAAGAAAGAGCAATACAACCTGAACAAACTGCAAAAGCGTCTGCGCCGTAATGTGGGCGAAGCCATTGCAGACTTCAACATGATTGAAGAAGGCGACCGCATCATGGTTTGCCTGTCAGGCGGTAAAGACAGCTACACCATGCTGGAGATCCTGCGCAATCTTCAGCAAAGCGCGCCGGTTAATTTTTCGCTGGTAGCGGTCAACCTTGACCAGAAACAGCCGGGCTTTCCGGAACACATTCTGCCGGAATACCTGGAAAATCTGGGCGTTGAGTACAAGATCGTCGAAGAAAATACCTACGGCATTGTGAAAGAGAAGATCCCGGAAGGGAAAACGACCTGCTCGCTTTGCTCCCGTCTGCGCCGTGGCATTCTCTATCGTACCGCGACGGAACTGGGTGCGACCAAAATTGCGCTGGGCCATCACCGCGATGATATCCTGCAGACGCTGTTCCTGAATATGTTCTACGGTGGCAAGATGAAAGGCATGCCGCCTAAGCTGATGAGCGATGACGGCAAGCACATTGTGATCCGCCCTCTTGCCTACTGCCGCGAAAAAGACATTGAGCGTTTTTCACAGGCGAAAGGGTTCCCGATCATTCCATGTAACCTGTGCGGCTCTCAGCCAAACCTGCAGCGTCAGGTGATTGGCGACATGCTGCGCGACTGGGACAAACGTTACCCGGGTCGCATCGAAACCATGTTCAGCGCGATGCAAAACGTGGTCCCTTCACACCTCGCTGACGTTGAGCTCTTCGACTTCAAAGGCATCAACCATGATTCAGAAGTGGTGAATGGCGGTGACCTGGCATTTGACCGGGAAGAGATCCCCATGCAGCCTGCGGGCTGGCAGCCGGAAGACGATGATAACCAACTGGACGAACTGCGTCTGAACGTGCTGGAAGTGAAGTAATCGGTTAGCGTCTCAGAAAGAACTTCTGAGACGCTTTATGCCTTATTTCAGTAGACGAACGCGGCAGGTTTTACCTTTAATCTTGCCCTTTTGCAGCTGCTTCCATGCCTTATGGGCAACTGCCTGACGCACGGCCACATAAACATGCGCCGGATGAACCGCAATCTTACCGATATCCGCCCCTTCCAGACCGATATCGCCAGTTAATGCCCCTAACACATCACCCGGACGCATCTTGGCTTTTTTGCCGCCATCAATACACAGCGTCGCCATTTCGGCCTCCAGCGGCACGAGTTTAACGCTGCCCGGTGCATTCACCCAGTTCAGCGTGATCTGCAGCATTTCAGCGAGAATATTGGCGCGCTGCGCCTCTTCCGGCGCACAGAAGCTGATGGCAAGACCGCTGTTTCCTGCACGTGCGGTACGGCCAATACGGTGGACGTGGACTTCGGGATCCCATGCCAGCTCAAAGTTCACTACCAGCTCAAGGGATTTGATATCCAGACCGCGCGCCGCCACGTCGGTCGCCACCAGAACACGGGCACTACCGTTGGCGAAACGCACCAGGGTCTGATCGCGATCGCGCTGTTCCAGATCGCCATGCAAAGATAAGGCGCTCTGCCCCGCCGCATTCAGCGCATCACACACCGCCTGACAGTCTTTTTTAGTATTACAAAACACCACGCACGACGCAGGCTGATGCTGGCTCAGCAATTTCTGCAGGAGCGGGATTTTTCCCTGCTGTGAGGTTTCAAAGAACTGCTGTTCGATGGCCGGGAGCGCGTCGACGCTGTCTATCTCGATAGTGAGCGGATTTTTCTGCACGCGACCGCTGATTGCGGCGATGGCTTCAGGCCAGGTCGCAGAGAATAGCAACGTCTGGCGATCGTCCGGCGCGAAGCGGATCACTTCATCAATGGCATCACTGAAGCCCATATCCAGCATTCTGTCCGCCTCATCCATCACCAGCGTGCTTAATGCATCCAGCGAAACGGTGCCTTTTTGCAGGTGATCCAGCAGGCGGCCAGGGGTCGCGACAATAATGTGTGGCGCATGCTGGAGCGAATCACGCTGTGCGCCGAACGGCTGTCCACCACAGAGCGTCAGGATCTTGGTATTAGGCATAAAGCGCGCCAGGCGACGCAGTTCACCCGCGACCTGGTCTGCCAGCTCGCGGGTCGGGCACAATATCAGCGACTGAGTCTGGAACAGCGACGCGTCAATATGCTGCAGCAGACCAAGACCGAATGCGGCCGTTTTCCCACTGCCGGTTTTCGCCTGCACGCGTACGTCGCGGCCCTCAAGGATAGCGGGCAGCGCGGCCGCCTGAACAGGCGTCATCGTGAGATATCCCAACTCGTTGAGGTTGTCGAGTTGGGCGGCAGGCAGAACATTCAGGGTAGAAAAAGCGGTCACAGTAGTCTCTCGTGGTGATCTTTACGGTCAGATGGCGCGTATCCTCGCAGATCTCAGGGTTCGATGCGACAATTTAATCGGTTCTTCATCCGGCGGCGGATCGGGCATCGGCTGCGGACGCGGTATGGGATCGGGCATCGGCACAGGATCGGTGGGAACAGGGTCGGACTGACGCGATTGTTGCACGAGCAGAGCGAGTAAAATGCTCATCTTTCCCTCCAGGCTTGGTTGTCGTCCCTTTTAGGGTAGACGCTGAGAAACAGGAGGCAAAAAAAAGCCGACTATTAAAGTCGGCGTCGTACGAATCAATTGTGCTATGCAGTAATTCAAAAAAGGAAGTAAGACAATATGGAGCGCAACGCCCATCGCTTGACGTTGCATTCACCTGCGGGAGTAATATTGCACCTTGCCGGGCTGATGTTTATTGACTTCGCTCAATTAAAAGAGCGTTTTAATCTCTGCAAAAGGGCAAAAAAACGTAAATTTACAGCCATTTACTACGATGCAACCACCATGCAACACCACCAATCAAAACAACTAACATGACGCAAAACGCGGTGAAGCCGTAATGGTAAGCACCACCGGGGATCCCCCCCAGATTGACGCCAAACAGCCCTGTCAGGAAGGTACTGGGTAAGAAGACCATCGCCATCAGAGACATCGTATAGGTTCTTCTCGCCAGCGACTCCTGCATCACCTGAGCAATTTCATCCGCCATCACCGTCGTTCGCGCGATACAGGAGTCGATCTCATCGAGTCCCCTGCCGAGTCTGTCAGCTATGTCCTGCATTCTGCGGCGCTGATCGTCATTCATCCAGTTGAGTCTTTCGCTGGCCAGACGGGCATACACATCCCGCTGCGGTGTCATATAGCGACGCATCACGATCAATTGCTTACGCAATAACGCCAGAAAGCCGCGCGGCGGTATCTGTTGATCGAGCAGGTTATCTTCCAGGTCGATGATTTTATCGTGCAGCTCTTCAATAAACTCGCTCGCATGATCGGTCAGGGCGTCGCAGACGTCCACCAGCCAGCTTCCGCAGTCGACCGGTCCGGTCCCCTCTTTGAGATCGTTCACAATGTCGTCCAGCGCCAGGACCTTCCGCTGGCGGGTGGACACAATCAGCCCGTCGTCCATATAGACGCGCATCGCCACCAGTTGATCGGGACGTTCATCCGTACTGCCATTTATGCAGCGCAGGGTGATAAGCGTTCCGTCACCCATTCTGCTCACACGTGGGCGCAGGCTTTCTCCTGCCAGGGCGTCGCGCACGTTGTTGGGCAACAACGGGGTCGTGGCCAGCCAGTCAGCACTTTCCGGATGGGTATAGTTGAGATGTAGCCAGCAGGGATGCTCTTTATCTATGACATCATTATCTTCCAGCGGCCTGGCACCGCCGCGACCGTCCAGCACCCACGCAAAAACTGCGTCAGGAACGTTAAGTTCTGATCCTTTAATGCTCTCCACTGCGCCTCCCCCCTGTTTAGCTCTTTCGATGTGAGTCTAGCTTCCGTCGGGGGTTAAGCAACAACTATGTCTCGCATGGCGCTGAAATCGCTCAGGAATTGTACATACTGTGTTTCAGGAGAAGAAAAGCCTGGCATGCCAGGCTTTGAAGTGCTGTCAGAGCGAGTGCTCGGGCCGCTGGAGGAAAGGTGCAGGGCCGGTCAACGATGACGGCGAGTGACCCTGCTCAAGCCTGAAATTGCGTGTCCGCGTTTGCAGTTCAATCACCTGATTACGCAGGACATCAGAGGAACCATTGAGTTCCTCCGCCATCGCGACGTTACTTTGCGTGACCCGCTCCAGTTCAGACAGCGCCAGGGTGATCTGGTAAATGCCTTTCTCCTG
Source organism: Enterobacter cloacae complex sp. IR5458 (assembly GCF_049238025.1). NCBI lineage: Bacteria > Pseudomonadati > Pseudomonadota > Gammaproteobacteria > Enterobacterales > Enterobacteriaceae > Enterobacter > Enterobacter cloacae complex sp. IR5458. The sequence continues at coordinate 82,974 of NZ_JBMKIF010000018.1, read as the reverse complement.
CTCAGCGGTCGAGGTAGAAATCTCATCCATCAACCGGCTGACATTGCCGGAACCGGTCACGATTTCATGCATATTCTTTTCCGCTTCCGACACGACGCTGGCACCCTGGGTAACATTACTGCTGGTGACGTCAATCAGCGTCTTGATGTTTTTCGCGGCCTCCGCACTGCGGTGCGCAAGGTTTCTCACCTCTTCCGCGACGACGGAGAACCCTTTGCCGTGATCGCCCGCCCGCGCCGCCTCAACCGCCGCGTTAAGCGCCAGGATATTTGTCTGGAATGCAATCCCGTCGATTAGGGAGATAATTTCCGTCATCTGCTGCGCGCACTCGGTTATGGATTGCATATTGCTGGCAACCTGCTCCATCAGCTCTCCTCCCTTACGCGCCTGCAATGTCGCGACGTTTGCCTGCTCGCTCGCCAGACGGGTATTATCGGCATTGTTTCGGGTACTTGCCGCCATCTGCTCCATACTGGCAGCGGTTTGCACCAGAGAGGCAGACTGCTGCTCGGTTTTCACCGAGAGCTGAGCGCTACGGGCAGAGAGTTGATCCGACAAGGTCATGGCGTTTTGAGATGACGCCCTGATCTCACGCACCAGCGTCGCAATGTTACTGGAAAGACTATTAATTCCGGGGATTAATCGTCCCGCGCAGTTATTGCCAAACTCAGGGATTGAGACACCAAGATTACCTGCGGTCACTTCTTCAATACTTTTTTTCACAGTATTGATCGGCGTCACAAGAAACTTCGTCATATAACTCCAGAGCAAAAACAGCGCAACGAAATTAACCAGATTAATCGAAATGAAGAGAGAGAAATTGCTGGAAAATAGAGCAACGATACCTGCATTTACCAAAAAAAGGCATAACAGGAACCAGGCAATGAAGGTCCTGACACTAATATTTCTTAGCATGATTTTACCCACAACTGATATTTTGGTCGGCATTAAGACTTATAGCATTCACTTTTACGTTTGTCCTCACCTAACGCGCTGGTTTCTCGTTTCGCCGTTACGCACCCGATATTTAGCTTAAGTCAGGTAAAAAAAGCGTATTAGTAAAAATGTGCTGCGCCGAATGCTGTGATACTGGTTCACAACCACGTTAAGCGATACCATCACCTGCGACGAGACGATTCGTTCGTCCACGTATTTAAGGCGCTTTGCTAGTGATAGTGGTCTATGTTTAGCAATGCTTAATAAGTTAAAAACGAGAATATATTTTATATTCCCGGTGAGTATAGAGTTGTTATATGACTGGTCATTTTTCACGATAAATAACTAATATGGTTTGAATGCGCATTTTCGTTGCCCGATAAAAATGTGCCGGCAGGCGAAATCGGTAACCCTCTCAGGCGTGGGATTGCATAATGCTCAATATATCGTGGGACCCTGTGTTGATTGCTGTCTCTTATCTGGTGGCGTTTATTGCCTCCTTTGTAGCTCTGGACAGCGCCGGGAAAATTCCCCTTTCCAGCCGAAAAGCGGCTTTGTTCTGGCGGATTGCCGGAGGCGTAACGCTGGGCATCGGGATCTGGTCAATGCATTTCATCGGCATGCTGTCGATGCAAATGCCCATGATGATGAGCTACGACCTCTGGATAACCCTGGCCTCACTTGGTGCGGCGGTTATAGCCTCCACAACGGCCATTAATATTGCCGTTACGGGCAAACACCTCTCCCTGTTTAGACTGACAGTCGCCACGATCATTCTCAGCGCTGGCGTGGTCTCGATGCACTATATCGGTATGGCCGCATTGATGCTGGAGGGAAGCATCCTATGGGATCAGCGGATTGTCGGTTTGTCCGTGGTAATTGCGGTTGTCGCCTCCGGTGTGGCGTTGTGGCTGGCTTTTCGTCTCCGGGATAAGCACAAAGGGGTCTTTGTAAATCGCATTCTCGCGGCCTTAGTCATGGGTGCCGCCATCTGCGCAATGCATTATACGGGCATGAGTGCCGCGCATTTCCATGAGATGGCACGCACGCTTCCCGGCGGGATCGGCGAGCTGGGATTATCCATATGGGTTTCCGTCACCACGCTCTCACTTCTCGGCGTGATGTTAATTATTTCGCTAATCGATTCGCACTGGCGCACCACCCGGCTGACGGACAATTTGCGACAACTCAATCGCCAGCTTGAGCTTCAGGCTCGCTTCGATGCCCTCACCGGGCTCGCAAACCATCATCAGATGGATATCCGAATGCAGGACTGTCTTCGCAGCGCCTTGCTGAGCAAGAGACAGTTTGCCGTGATCTTCCTGAATGTCGATCACTTCAAACGCGTGAATGATACCTGGGGCCACAGCGTGGGTGATGAGTTATTAATCACTATTGCCCAGCGCATTACGTCCCGGCTTACCCGTGAGATGACGCTGGCCAGACTGGGCGGGGATGCTTTTATCCTGCTGGTTCCCGAATGTGATGATGAAAAGCTTAATACCCTGCTCACCACCCTCCTCGCGGATATGCGCCGCCCGCTTTCACTCTGCGGTCACACGCTAAACACCACCATCAGCGCGGGGATCAGCCTCTATCCGAAAGATGGCGAAACGCTACATGAACTGAAGTTTAAGGCTGATGCAGCCTTACAACATATTAAAGAGGATGGACGTAACGGCTGGGCAATTTACCGTCCGGAGATGTCAACAACAGTGCCGGCGCAACCGGGTTTTCTGCAGGCGCTTTCTCAGGCCCTGGAACGCGATCAGTTTGAGCTCTGGTATCAGCCAACCTGGCACGCGGAAGATAAGACGATCCACGGTTTTGAAGCTCTTCTCCGCTGGCGTCATCCGGAGCAAGGCGTTTTGCTGCCGGGACTGTTTTTACCCACGCTGGAACAAACGGGTTTGATTATTCCGGTTGGCAACTGGGCGATTGAGGTCGCGTGTCGGCAGCTTCATTTCTGGACGGAACAGGGTTTCAGTCAGTGGACATTGTCGCTCAATTTATCCCCCGTTCAGTTCGAACAGCCGGATATCTTTCACATCGTCTCGTCGATGCTGGAAAAATATAATCTGTCTCCCTCCCGGCTGATTCTGGAGGTAACAGAGAGTACCGCGCTTAAAAATCTCGACCGCAGTATCGAGCTCCTGAACGCCTTTAACCATGCGGGTGTCACCGTCTCTATTGATGATTTTGGTACTGGCTATTCTAACCTGCTGATGTTAAGCGTTCTCCCGGCAAAAGAGCTAAAAATTGATAAGAGTTTTGTCACCTCTATGCTGGAAAACGAGAAAAGCCGTAAGCTGGTGGAAACCATTATTAATATCGCCCGGACCATGGAGATGAATGTGGTAGCTGAGGGCATTGAATCGGACGAACAGCAGGCGATACTGACCAGTCTTGGCTGTGACTATCTGCAGGGGTTCCTTTTTTCCCGCCCATTGCCTGCGGAACAGGTTCCGTGGCTACTGCTACAGAAAAACTCAGATAAACAAATTATACCCATGAGTAAAATTCATACGGATCCCGCCTTTATTTCACAAAAAAATCATGCCTGACAGGATTGAATAGCGTATGTTTCAGAGGAGTGGACGCGAGTTAATCTGACGGGATAGTCAGGCATAACATGCCGATGAACAGGAAATGCCTATGTCGCAAAATGGTTTTGATGCGCTGAATGCAATTAAAACGCCCGTGTGGCTCATATCTCCTGTTTCAGAACAGATCATTTTTGCCAATGTGGCCGCAACACAGCTGATGGGTAATAAAACACTGGATGGCTTGCGTAAAGGCACCTGTTCCGCAAGTGCGCAAAGCGTGTTGTCGATGTATGTTCCTGAACTGAAAAACGATCACGATATTGTCGAGATCTGGACGATTAGCCGTGCCGGGCAAGATACACCGTTAAGCTGCCGCCTCTCTCTCTCCCACTTCACGCCTTATGGCGATGTTATCGTTTTTGAAGGGATTTCTTCTCAGGCCCCATCAGGTCTGAAAGCCAGCCGTTCCACAACCTATCAGCGTAAAAAACAGGGTTTTTACGCCCGTTTTTTCCTGACCAACAGTGCGCCAATGCTGTTAATCGACCCTGCTCGCGACGGGCAAATTGTCGATGCAAACCTGGCCGCGCTCAGCTTTTATGGCTATTCGCATGATGAAATGTGCAATAAACACACCTGGGAGATAAATACCCTGGGGAGAGGTGTCATGCCCATTATGACGGAGATTGCCGCACTGCCAGGCGGACATAAGCCGTTTAATTTTGTTCACCGTCTTGCCGATGGCACCACCCGCCATGTCCAGACCTACGCGGGGCCCATTGAGATTTACGGTGACAAACTGATGCTGTGCATCATCCATGATATCACCGAACAAAAAAGGCTCGAGCTGGAGCTGGAAAATGCTGCGCTACGTGACTCAATGACAGGCTTACTTAACCGACGCCAGTTCTACAATATTATCGATCAAACCAACCTGAGCCACCTTTCCGCGCAACAGCAATTTAGCCTGCTGCTGGTGGATACCGATCATTTTAAAAACATCAACGACCTCTTCGGCCATCTGAAAGGTGATGAGGTGCTTATCGCCCTTTCCCGCACGCTGGAAGCCTGCAGCAGGCAAGATGACCTCGTGTTTCGCTGGGGAGGGGAAGAGTTTGTCATCCTGCTGCCGCGCACCTCTCTCGACACTGCCATGAAGATTGCCGAATCCGTCCGCGCGGCGGTAACCCGTATCACCATACCCGGATTACCCCGTTTTACCGTCAGCATTGGTGTGGCAAGGCATGAACCGGAAGAGAGTATTGATGAGCTGTTTAAACGCGTAGACGACGCGCTCTATCGCGCCAAAAACGATGGACGTAATAAAGTCCTTGCGGCATGAGACTGGAGTATACGGGAAAGCGTCGTTACAATGCCCCACTTATGTAAATCACTGACAGGTGGGTAGTCGCTACAATGGGAAAGACTGAAATAATACTCACCTTAATCATTTTCATCCTTATTATATTTGGCTTGTGGTTTATTTTTAGCGGTGAGATCTGGTATTTCGTTGAATATCTGGAAAATACCCTGTACCCGACCTTCGATGCGCTGTAGTGCAATAATTCATTTGCTTATATCGCCCGTGCTCTGACGGGCTTTTTTATTTCCGGCAATTGAGCCATACCAGGCTATATCTTAATCATCTCTAAAAATAAAGGTGAGGAAAGATGAGCAAGAAAATCCTGATGTTGGTTGGCGATTACGCCGAAGATTATGAAACCATGGTCCCGTTTCAGGCATTACAGATGATTGGTCATCAGGTGGATGCCGTTTGCCCCGACAAACCGAAGGGGGACTACATCATGACGGCAATCCATGACTTCGACGGTGCCCAGACCTACAGCGAAAAGCCCGGCCACCGTTTTGTCCTCAATGCTGACTTTTCCGCCGCACGAGAGCAGGATTATGACGCACTGCTTATCCCAGGCGGCAGAGCGCCAGAATATTTGCGGTTAAATGACGATGTACTCAAGCTGGTGCAGGCATTTGACGCGGCACGTAAGCCAATCGCCGCCGTGTGCCATGGTCCGCAACTGCTTGCTGCTGCCGGCATACTAAAAGGCCGAACCTGCAGCGCCTACCCGGCGTGCGCGCCTGAAGTGCGTCTTAGCGGTGGACACTACGCCAGTATCGGCATCGACCAGGCACATGTAGACGGTAATCTGGTCACCGCCCCCGCCTGGCCCGCTCATCCACAGTGGCTGGCGAAGTTTAGCGCTTTGCTGGAGTAACAGTGGTGCTGCCCATCAGCGGCACGCGCGGGCATAAGTAAAAACTGGCGCCAGAATGCGCCAGTTTTCAGTGCGACAAGGTCATTCTCTCCCGTCAGTGCTTCTCAATATACATCGTCCGGCTATACGCCACGTCTTCCGGGTTATTAATAGGATAGCCTTTCACCCACGGCTTAATCAGGCGGCCATTGGTGTACTGATAAATCGGCGCGATAGGCGCTTTCTCCGTGAGGATTTTTTCCGCCATGTTGTAGTCCGTATTGCGCGCTTTCGCCGTGGTTTCCAGCGTCGCCTGGTGGATAATTTTATCGTAGGCCGGGTCGTTGAAACGCGAGATGTTACCGCTGTGGGTTGAGGTCAGCAGCGAAAGGAATGTCGATGGCTCGTTGTAATCGCCCACCCAGGAGGCGCGGATCACGTCAAAGTTACCGGTATTACGGCTGTCAATATACGTTTTCCACTCCTGGTTTTGCAGTTTGACATCCACACCGAGATTTTTCTTCCACATGGACGCCACCGCGATGGCAATCTTCTGATGATTTTCTGAAGTATTGTACAGCAGGGTCAGCTTCAGCGGACGCTGAGGGCCATACCCCGCGGCCTGCAGCAAGGTTTTCGCCTGGGCGTTCAGCTCCTGCTGCGACATCTGTTCAAATGGCGAGGCCTCCGGGGTGAACCCGGCCGTCACGTCAGGCGTGAAGTGCCATGCGGGCTTCTCTCCCGTGCCTAACACTTTTTCCGCCATAATGCGGCGATCGATGGTCATGCTCAGCGCCAGGCGAACGCGGGAGTCGGCCGTTGGGCCCTTTTGCGTATTGAACGCATAGTAATACGTGCCCAGCTGAGGCGGTGTGTAAACCTGGCCCGGAATATCCTTCAGGAGCTTCTGATACATGTTTTTTGGGAACGATTCGGTAATATCAATATCACCCGCCAGATAACGTTTGGTGGCCGATGATTCCTGGTTAATCGGTACGAAGGTGACCTTTTGCAGGACGGTTTTTGCATTGTCCCAGTAGTGGGTATTGGGGACGACGACCAGTTTTTCATTCACCACGCGGTCATTCAGGACATAGGCACCATTGCCGACCAGAGATCCCGGACGGGTCCACTCTTTACCCCTTTCTACGTTGGCTTTTTGCACCGGGTAGAAGGCAAAGTTAGCCGTCAGATTACTGAACCACGGCAGCGGTTTGTCCAACTGGACGCGTAATGTTCTGGCATCGACCGCCGTTACGCCAAGCGTATCGGGTGCCGCTTTACCATCAATAATGGCCTGCGCGTTGTTGATACCCGCCAGGGCAGCAAACCAGGCAAACGGAGAGGTCGTTTTCGGATCAACCAGACGCTGCCAGCTGTAGACAAAATCCTGGGCGGTGACAGGCGAACCGTCGGACCACTTCGCGTTATCGCGTAGGGTAAATGTCCAGATGCGGTTATCGTTGCTCTGCCAGCGCGTTGCCACTCCCGGCGTCAACTCCCCTTTCTCATTCTGATTCACCAGACCTTCGAAGAGATCGCGAATCACCTGAATCTCTGGCAGCCCCACCGCTTTTGCCGGATCGAGTGAAGCCGGTTCGTCTTTAATGTGTCTGACCAGCTCCTGTTTTTGCGCCAGTGCCGTACCCTGTGGCACATCCGCAGCGAAAGAGAGTGAAGAGAGTCCGCACAGGCACAGTGCGGCAAAAAGACGCGAAACAGGATGCTTCATAAGATCCCCTTTAATGAATTCAGGTAACAAGCAGATGCGTAATTATTTGTTTCGACAAAAAGAAATGCAAATAACTTACTCCCGAATAGTGATTTAAGGCAATTCTCAACCATTTCGGAAACTATTTGATTAACCGCGTGTTTTGCACAACACTGCGAGTAGTGATCTTTTTATCAGGATTTCGTATGACAACCACCCGACCGAGAGCGGAACGCGGCGCCTTTCCGCCGGGCGCTGAGCAATATGGCCGCTCATTTTTAGGCGCATCGTTGATCTGGTTCCCCGCCCCCGATGCCGACCGCGACAGCGGCTTGATTCTTGCCGGCACGCACGGTGACGAAAACTCCTCCATCGTGACGCTTTCATGCGCGCTGCGGACACTAACGCCCTCATTGCGGCGTCATCACGTGATTCTGGCGGTTAACCCGGACGGCTGTCAGCTCGGTCTACGCGCCAATGCGAGAGGCGTAGACTTAAATCGTAATTTCCCGGCAGCAAACTGGCGCGCCGGAGAAACCGTTTATCGCTGGAACAGCTCCGCCGAGGAGCGTGATGTGGTTCTGCTGACGGGAGATAAACCGGGCTCGGAGCCTGAAACCCAGGCGCTGTGCCAGCTCATCCATAAGATCCACCCTGCATGGATTGTCTCTTTCCACGATCCGCTGGCGTGTATTGAAGATCCGCGTCACTCCGAGCTGGGCGCCTGGCTGGCGAAAGCATTTTCCCTGCCACTCGTCACCAGCGTCGGCTATGAAACGCCAGGATCATTCGGTAGCTGGTGCGCCGATTTGAGCCTGCCCTGCATTACCGCTGAATTCCCGGCGATCTCGTCCGACGAAGCCAGCGAAAAGTACTTAAAAGCCATGATGGAGCTTTTACGCTGGCAGCCTCAGAGATGAAGCACGCCGCTGGTAAAATTAAGCGCGGGTGACACATCAACCGCCAGCCACGTCGGGCCATCCAGATCGGCGAAACGGACCTGATTAACCAGCGGTAGCGCCGCGCCGATCGCCCGGGACGTGCAGAGCATGCAGCCCAGCATCAGCGCAAATCCCTGCGCCCGGGCCTCTTCCGCCAGGGCCAGCGCCTCTGTCAGGCCGCCGGTCTTGTCGAGCTTAATATTGACCATCTCATAGCGCCCCTGAAGGTCGCTCAAACGTTCCCGGGTATGGCAGCTTTCATCCGCGCAGACGGGCAATGGATGGATAAAATTATTCAGCGCCGCATCATCTTCTGCTGGCAGAGGCTGCTCCAGCATGGCGACCCCCAGGTCGGCCAGCAGCTGACATCGTGCGGCCAGCCCTTCCGGGTGCCAGGATTCGTTGGCGTCAACAATGAGCGTGGCGGCGGGAACCGCTGAGCCAATAGCGACCATTCGCTCGCTGATCAGGCGATCGTCGAGTTTCACTTTCAATAGCGTTGCCCCGGCGTCATAGAGCGCTTTTGCGCTGGCGGCCATCTGTTCCGGCTCACCGATTACCACCGTTTGCGCGGTAACCACCGATTCCGGCAGCACCACGCCCAGCAATGACGTCAGCGATGTTTGCTGTTTCGCCGCTTCCAGGTTCCAGAGCGCACAATCAATGGCGTTGCGCGCGGCCCCGGCGGGTAAACGTTGCTGGAGCGCCTCGCGAGAGAGTCCGGTTTGCAGGTCCGGAACCAGCGTCATGATATGCGCCATGACCGACGCGAGGCTTTCCCCATAGCGTGGATAAGGCGTGCATTCACCCACGCCTTTAAAACCGTCCTCTTCGATTTCAACGACCACCACGCTGGCTTCGCTTCGGCTGCCGCGAGAGATCACAAACGGGGTATGCAATGGCCAGGCTTCTTCATAGACCTTAACGCTTCTCATCACTGACTCCTTGCGGCCCGGAAAGGCGAAAAAATTGGTTTGCCGTGTTATCTGCTGATGGCATACACTAGCCCCGACGTTAACTATATGTAAACAGGAAGATATCTATGTCACAACTCGTTCATTTCCAGGGCAACCCGGTTGCTGTTGCAGGTTCCATTCCGCAGGCTGGCAGCAAAGCGCAGGCTTTTACTCTGGTGGCTAAAGATCTGTCTGACGTCACACTGGCTCAGTTTGCGGGTAAACGCAAAGTGCTGAACATTTTCCCAAGCATTGATACCGGCGTTTGCGCTGCCTCCGTGCGTAAATTCAACCAGCTGGCCACCGAAATGGACAACACCGTGGTGCTGTGCATTTCCGCTGACCTGCCGTTCGCCCAGTCCCGCTTCTGCGGCGCTGAAGGCCTGAGCAACGTTATCACCCTCTCCACCCTGCGTAGCCCGGATTTCCTCGAAAAATACGGTGTTAGCATCGCGGAAGGTCCACTGAAAGGTCTGGCTGCACGCGCTGTACTGGTTATTGATGAAAACGACACTGTCCTTTTCAGCGAACTGGTTAACGAAATTACGACTGAGCCGGATTACACCGCCGCACTGGATAAGCTTAAAGCATAACAGTGACTTAGCAATTTATACTCCGTTTTCAAAACCTCGCGATGGCGGGGTTTTTTATTACCCACACGCTGAATCGTTAAAGCATAAATATGATAACTTCACAGTATTTATGCAATTCAATATCAGAAACTCAACAATAACGCGATCTTACCCACATAATACTGGTTAATATTTATCATCTTCGCCCTCAGTGAAGCCCATCACATTTCCCTTTACGGCAAAACATTAGATTTGCTTACGAAATCAAATAATCGTTTCAGCAAAAAGGGATCAAAATGAAAATAAAACTGGCTTTAACGTTCCTTGCGGTACTGGTTTCGGGTCACGCCGCAGCAAAAACGTGGGTGCTGACCAGCGCTGAAAGCAGCGTAGAAAAAGGAAACTGGAAGATTTCCAGCGATGAGCTGAAAATTAACGACCAAACGTTCAGCATTGAGCAGAAAGTGTTGCACGGCGGAAAGCAGGAAGGCAGTAAAGTTATCATTATCAGCAGTAAAAACGGTCTGACAATTACCCTGAGCCCGACGCGCGGAATGAATCTTCTGCATGTTGAAGGTTTTGGTACCCGACTGGGGTGGAATTCTCCCGTTAAAGAGGTCGTTAACCCGGCGTATATAAATCTGGAAAGCAGAAACGGCCTCGGCTGGCTGGAAGGATTCAATGAGATGATGGTCCGCTGTGGTTATGAGTGGACGGGACACCCGGTCACGGCTGACGGCCAGATTTATACGCTTCACGGCAAGGCCGGTAATACCCCGGCTTCTCAGGTCGAAGTTGACGTTGCGGATACCGCCCCGTATGAAATTCGTATTCGCGGGTTAATCAAAGAGAGCACGTTTAAAAAAGCGGATCTGCAAACCATGACCGAACTGCGTTACGTTCCAGGCACTAACCAGTTCAGCCTGCATGATGTCCTGACAAACCATGCCGATTACCCTCATGACTATCAAATCATCTATCACAGTAACTTCGGGACGCCGATCCTCGAAGAAGGCGCACGCTTCCTTGCTCCGGCGATAAGCGTGAGCCCCTTCAACGATTACGCTAAAGCGGGCGTAGACAACTGGCAAACCTATGCCGGGCCGACAAAAGGCTTTGATGAGATGGTCTTTAACATCAAACCGCTTGCGGACAACAACCACGAAACCCTCGCGGCGGTGGTCAACAAAGCCGGCGATAAAGGCGCGTCAATTCAGTTTGATACACGCCAGCTACCCGTGCTGACCTTATGGAAAAATACCGATACGCCAAAACAGGGGTACGTTACGGGGATTGAGCCGGGTACGAGCTACGCCTACCCCGTGACCATAGAACGTGAGCAGAAACGGGTTAAGCAATTACAGCCTGGAGCCAGCGCGCAGTTTGATCTCACCTATACCCTGCTTCATAGCCCACAACAGGTGAAAGAGGTTGAAAACAGGATTGCGGCCATTCAGGGAGAGACAAAAACAGAAATCGTGACCACACCGCTGGCGAAGGAATAAACATTAAAAAAGCCTCTTTACAGAGGCTTTTTGCTATTCGTCACCTTTCTTATGATTCAAACCATACTCACGTAGCTTATTCGCAATCGCGGTATGCGATACGCCAAGCCGTTTTGCCAGTTTGCGAGTACTTGGATAGCTGCGATAAAGCTGCGTCAGGACGGAGCGTTCAAAGCGACTGGTAATATCATCCAGCGACCCTTCCATCGCCTCTTCACCTACCGATACAGTTCCGGCGTCGTAATCAGGCAGCAGAATATCCTGCGGACGTAGTTCATACCCTTCAAGCTGGGTAAGTGCACGATAAACGGCATTTTTAAGCTGACGGATGTTGCCCGGCCAACCGTAGCGCATTAACACCGTGCCGAGATCGGCAGAAAGCTTCGGACGCGGGACGCCCTGCTCGTCGGCAAAGCGGGCGACAAACAGTTCCGTTAACGGCATGATGTCCTGCGGACAATCGCGCAGCGGTGGAATGTTCAGCGTAAGGACGTTAAGGCGGTAATAGAGATCCTCGCGAAATATCCCCTTTTGCACCAGTTCCACCAGGTTTTTCTGGGTGGCACAGATGACGCGCACGTCCACATGCACCTCATGATCTTCACCAACGCGGCGGAAGGTTCCGTCGTTCAGGAAACGCAGCAGCTTGGCCTGCATGCGCGGCGACATTTCACCGATCTCATCCAGCAGCACGGAGCCGCCGTTAGCCTGCTCGAAGAACCCTTTCTTGCCTTCCGGCGCGTGTCCAAACAGTTCGCTTTCGACAGCATCTTCCGGGATAGAGGCGCAATTAAGTGCCAGATACGGTTTTGCCGCACGCGGGCTTGCCAGATGCACAGCGTGAGCCAGCAGATCTTTCCCGGTACCGGTATCACCAGTAATCAGCAGCGGCGCGGTCAGGCTGGCGAGCTTGCGCGCCTGGTCAACCACATGACGCATTTTCGGGCTGACGGCAATAATCTGGCTGAATGCGCCGACATCCTGGCTGGAGAGGTTTTGCAGCTGGCGGCCCATACGTAACGTCGAGCGCAGCATAATTACGGCACCGGTCAGTACGCGAGTGTCGCTTTCCCCTTTCAGATAAACCGGTGTGATCTCCATCAGGAAATTCTGTCCGTTTATCACTACATGCTCGCTATGGGTATTCTGCGGGTTGCTGTCCAGCCAGCGCTGGAAGTTAAAACCCGGGACCAGCTGTGCGGCATGTTGATTGCTGAGCTTCTCCTGGCTCTGTGCAAATAGCTGACAGCTTGCGTGGTTAACGCGCTCGACTTTACTTTTCAGATCCAGAGAGAGGAACGGTTCAGGCATGGCTTCCAGCAGCGCGCTCAGTGCCAGGTGCTCTCGCTCGGAGGGCATCCAGGGGATAGTGCGCACATCCGTAACGCCAGCGATACGGCGGATTTCCGCCATCAGACTGCTAAAGGTATTGAATTCAATTTCGGCAAAATTGAGGTAAATTCGCCCGACAGGATCGATCTCAATGCCACGTAAATCAATGCTACGTAAAACAAGAAGATCGAGTAACTCGCGGGTCAGACCGAGACGGTCTTCACAGAAGACTTCAAGACGCATGGGAAATTCACCGTTTTAAGCCAGTAACGTTAAAATGATATGTCAGAACACGGTGAACCGGAAGATGGCTGTCAACAAATATTGACAGCCAGCACGATAAGTGAACAAAACCTCACGGAGCAGGTTTTTTATTGAGCGTCTCTTTAAGCTGGCCGATCAGTTCGCGTCGAAAATCCCCCAGCCGTGGCTTATCGCCATCGATCCACGGCAACGGTCGGCACACTTCCATCGCCTTGATACCCAGACGCGCCGTCAGTAAGCCCGCGCCAATACCCTGCGCAGCGCGAGCCGAAAGACGCGCAGCCAGATCCTGCGACATCCAGTCCATGCCCACTTCACGCACCAGTTCGCTCGCACCAGCAAAGGCGATATTGAGTAACACCAGCTTGAACAGTCTGAGTCGACTGTAGTAACCCAGCTCGATACCGTAGAGATGAGCGATACGGTTAATCAAACGCAGGTTACGCCAGGCGATAAACGCCATATCCACCAGCGCCAGCGGGCTGACGGCAATCATCAGCGTGGACTCTGCCGCAGAACGGCTAATCTCGCGTCGCGCCTGGGCATCCAGTACCGGCTGAACCATATGGGAATAGAGCGTTACCACTTCCCGGTCATTCTGCGTTTCATGGATGGCGGCATACCAGCGCTGAAGCGCCGGATGCGACTGATCGATACCGGCCTGGCTGGCCAGTTTCTCACAAAACGCGCGGCCTTTGCCGGTTCCGTGGCTGTGGAGGAGATCCCGCGCTTCATCACGCTCATGCGCGCGCTGTCGCAGACGCCAGAGACGTCGCCACTCCGTCGCAACAGACCCCACGCCCGCGCCAACAATCAGCGCACCTGCGGCACATCCGCCCAGTGCGACCCAGTCCTGCGTTTGCCAGGCGTTCATCGCCCACTGGACGCCCTGCCCGACCACGCTGACGCCGAACAGTGCCAGACCGGCGGTGACCATCCTGCGCCACAAACTGCGTTTTGGACGCAAAGCAGCCTCCACGACCGCCTCCGCTGGCCCCTCCTCAACCGCGGGATCGTCCGGCAGTGCCGGGGCAAAGTTCTCTGCCTGCGTACCGCTGAACCTCTGCGTCGTTTTAAACGCTTCTCGATCCGCCTGCTCGAGCGTTCCGGTAAAATCTATGCGTGGTTTTAACGGTTCCGTCATCGCAATTTATCTCCAATCAAAAACTCCAGCGCCGCATCCAGACGGATGTGTGGTAACGGCCGATCGACGCTCATGGCCTGAGGGCGGAAGGCTTCAAACTGGAAACCCTGGCTCTGCCAGAAGGCCTGGCCCGGCAGCCTGGCAGGCACTTCGCCCGGATAGACCGTAAGCGGCTCACCGTCGCTGAGGCGATTCCCGCGCAATGCCGGTATTTTCTCGCCGTTGAGATCAATCAGCCCGCTCTGCGTCGCCTGGACGGAGGCCAGCCCAAGACAATCCATGCTAATCCCTTCAAACGCGGCATTTTGCCACGCATCCTGCACCAGCTGCTGCAGCAGAGAAACCATGTTGGCATGCTGATCGACCGTCACGTGATCGGCTTTCGTGGCTGCGAACAGCAGCTTATCGATCACCGGCGAGAAAAGACGACGGAATAGCGTCCGCTGCCCGTAGTGAAAACTCTGCATCAGCTGGGTCAGCGCGAGGCGCATATCGTTAAATGCCTGCGGCCCGCTGTTAAGCGGCTGCAGGCAATCTACCAGCACAATCTGGCGGTCGAAACGCAAGAAGTGATTTTTATAAAATCCTTTGACCACTTTTTCGCAGTAGTAATTGTACCGCTCGCGCAGCATCCCGGCGTTCGTGTGTTTACCGGCCTGGGCCAGCTTCGATTCACCGGCGCCGTCCACATCTGGCCAGGGGAAGAACTGCAGCGCGGGCGCTCCGGCTAAGTCCCCCGGCAAGACAAAACGACCCGGCTGGATGAAGTGCAGCCCTTCCTGTTTGCACTGATGAAGATAGTCCGTCCAGGCCTCGGCAATCGCCGCCAGACGGTTTTCATCCGCTGGTGCCAGCGGATCCAGGCCTTCACACAGCGCTCGCCATTTCGTTGACCACGCAGCGCGTTGTCCCTGCAGCAACCCTGTCATCTGACGGGACCAGCTGAGGTAGTCCTGTGCCAGCATCGGCAAATCGAGCAGCCATTCGCCCGGGTAATCGACGATTTCCAGATACAGGGTGGAGGTATCTTTGAAGTGGCGCATCAGGGATTCATTTGAGCGGAAACGCAGCGCAAGGCGAATTTCACTCACCCCTCGCGTCGGCGTCGGCCACGTGGGCGGATCCCCGTAGAGCTGTGCCAACCCTTCGTCATAGGTAAAACGAGGAATACCAAAATCGCGCTGAGGGACGCGCTTAACGCCCAGCAGACGCTCTTCTCTTACGGCGCTGAGCAACGGCAGGCGCGCTCCGGCGTGCAGGTTCAGGAGCTGGTTTACCATCGCCGTTATGAATGCCGTCTTGCCGCTGCGGCTTAGCCCGGTGACGGCCAGGCGCAGATGTCGGTCAACGCCACGGTTCACCAGTGAATTGAGTTCGTTCTTAAGTCGCTTCATCGCCATCCTTCATTGCCCGGAAGCCTGGAATGCATGGCTTCAGAATACAATAAATGGGGGCAGATCGTTGATTATCAATTCTTATTTATTGCTATTGCCGTTTTCTCTCCAGTAAGATGAGCGGCATTGCTGTCAGTCCGGAGTGAGTAAGGTGTATGTCACCCACCATCTATGATATCGCACGGGTTGCGGGCGTATCGAAATCAACCGTATCCCGCGTTCTGAATAAACAAACGAATATATCCCCCGAAGCACGTGACAAAGTGCTGAAGGCGATAGACGAATTAAATTATCAGCCCAACAAACTGGCCCGCGCACTGACCTCTTCTGGCTTCGATGCCATTATGGTTATATCGACCCGCTCGACCAAAACCACAGCCGGTAACCCTTTTTTCTCTGATGTTCTTCATGCGATTACAACAAAAGCGGAAGAAGAAGGTTTTGACGTTATTTTGCAAACATCCAAAAGCAGCGAAGACGATCTGCTGAAATGTGTGAGCAAAATAAAGCAGAAAATGATCAAAGGCGTCATCATGCTGAGTTCACCGGCAAATGAATCTTTTTTCAGCACGCTGGATGCGTATGGCGTACCCGTCGTCGTCATCGGCAAAGTGGAAGGTGATTATCAGAATATCTATTCCGTCGATACGGATAATTTTAATGACAGCGCCACGCTGACGGATAACTTCATTAAAAATGGGCGACGGAAAATTGCCTGTCTGCATGCACCGCTTGATTACCACGTTTCAATTGATCGTCTGGCGGGTTATAAAGCCAGTCTGGCAAAACATAATATTGCTATTCATTCCGACTGGATCATGGATGGTGGTTATACCCACGAGAGTGCACTCGCTGCGGCGATTACATTATTATCCTCGCCAGTTCCTCCTGATGCGGTATTCGCCACCGACAGCATGAAGTTGCTAAGCCTCTATCGTGCTGCGGATGAGTTAAATCTGATGATCCCTGAGCAGGTCGTGATAGCCGGATACAGCGACTCGATGCTCTCTCTCATTCTCACGCCAGCGCCAGGTGGGTTTGATATCCCTACTCGCAAGCTGGGTGAAGAGAGTTGCGATCTGCTCTTCAGGCGCATTAGTGGTCAACCTGCCCCGCAAAAAGTGCTTGTCGACACCCACTTTGTATTAGCGGCTTCTCTGCGCTAAAACCAGGGGCGGATCGCCCCTGGTAAGTGATGTATCAGAACGCGTAATTCACACCTACGCCCGCATAGTGGAAGCGGTCGCTCTCGCCCTCATCGTGGTTTTCCCATTCATACGCATATTCCAGCGTCATGGATAAACCGTTGTTGAAGTCATAGGCATACAGCATACCCAGGCGGTTGAAATCATGCCCTTCACGCGACGGATCGTCCTGCCAGTCCCAGTTTGACCAGCGGTCAAGACCCAGGCGGGTGTAAGGCGTTAAGGTTGTCTGGCCCAACGAAACAGGCAGATAGGCGCGAATTTCCTGCGTGGAAAACTCGCCGTTATTACGTGAGCTGTCCATATTGAAACCGCGCTCTAAATAGTAATTTACTTTTGCGGAGACGGTTTCATTGATAGTCCAGGTAAAGCCCGTTTCGGTCTCAACGCGGCTGTCAGCATAACCGGTTTATTCCAGATCGTTAGCAAACTGATACATAGCAAGCCAGCCACTAAAGCGCCAGTCATCGGTTAATTTAATATCCCAGTCTGGCTGGACTTTGTAGCGCTGCATATTTGCGCTGCCGTCTTTGGCACCGTGCTCATCTTTAAAGTGATAACCATAATTACGGAAGCCGCCGGTCAGACCAAAAGTAAAATCATCGGTTCCAATAAAGCGATAGCGTAATTCAAATTCCGGACGGTCAAAATAGGTTCCGCGCGTCATGCTGCTGTAATCAACGGGCCCTTCCTGATACATCGCCAGAGAAATTGTCCAGGCATCCCAGGTCGCATTAAACCATACGGAAGGTTCATATAATCCATCTTTATCGTCGCCCTGACCTTCGACGTTTTCAATTTCATACATGGCCCCGATATTAAATTCCCACTGTTTCGCAGTTTCTGCCGCTTGCGCACAGCTAACCCCTGCGCACAGAACAAGCGCAGCACTTTTTAGTAGAGTACTCATGAGATATTCCCTTTCTAATTAACCAACAAAAAAACCGGAAATTTGCATTTCCGGCAAACACCTTTCTTATCTAATAGCCGCTTCTGTATCAGCGTCGAAGAAATGGCACTTATTCATATCGAACTGGATGCCAATATTATCTCCGGCGACGTAGTCATTCGCTGCACCTGCACGGACAACCAGTTCATGCCCCCCTACGGTGGCATAAAGCATAAATTCAGCGCCGGTCAGTTCAGCCACGCTGACTTTCGCCGTGATGTCTTCTCCGCTGCTCTGCAGGGTAAGAATGTCTTCCGGACGGATACCGAAGACGACCGCTTTACGCTGGTAACCTTGCGCATTCAGTTCGGCCAGCTTGTCTTCAGGGATCTCCAGACGCAACGTTTCCGTTACGAAATAACGATCGTCGATAGCGCCACGAATGAAGTTCATCGCCGGTGAGCCAATGAACCCTGCGACAAACATATTGGCCGGCTCGTTGTACACCTGCTTCGGCGCCCCGACCTGCTGAATAATGCCGTCTTTTAAGATCACGATGCGGGTGGCCATCGTCATGGCTTCCGTCTGATCGTGCGTGACATAAATCATGGTGGTATTAAGCTTCTGGTGCAGCTTGCTGATTTCAGCACGCATCTGCACGCGAAGCTTGGCATCAAGGTTGGACAGCGGTTCATCCATCAGGAAGACACCGGCTTCACGCACGATCGCCCGGCCTAACGCCACGCGCTGGCGCTGACCACCGGACAGTGCGCCAGGCTTACGCTTGAGATAATCACGTAACCCCAAAATCTGCGCCGCCCAGTTAACACGCTCCTCAATCACCGCAGGCGCTATTTTTTGCATTTTCAGGCCAAACGCCATGTTGTCGTAGACCGTCATATGCGGGTAAAGCGCGTAGTTCTGGAAGACCATCGCGATATCGCGAGATTTAGCGGGGACATCATTCATGCAGACCCCGTCAATGATCAGCTCACCGGCGCTGATCTCCTCCAGCCCGGCAATCATGCGCAGGGTCGTGGATTTACCACATCCCGATGGACCAACGAACACAATGAATTCTTTGTCTTCTATTTCGAGGTTGAAATCTTTAACCACATGGACCTGGTTATCGTAGATTTTCTGAATATGTTTTAGAGACAGTTGAGCCATAATTTATTCCTTATTAATACGCCGGGTTGCCCAGAATTCAGTCAGGCATGTCCAGGTCAGGTCCTGCGTTGAATGAAGTTGTAGTCCTGCATGGTTAAGGCCAGGCCCAATCCCTACCGACAACATCCCTGCGGCGTTGATTGCCTGAACGCCCGCAGCGGCATCTTCGATACCGATCGCCTCTTCAGGACGTACGTCCAGACCGGCACAGGCGGCGAGAAAAATCTCCGGGTCTGGCTTTGAGTGACGAATGCGGGAAGCATCCGCGCAAAAATCAAATGCCTGATCTATGCCCAGCGCGTGCAAAATCCCCGGGGCATTGAGCGATACGGACGCGAGCCCAATTTTGACTTTCGCTGCACGGATCTCCGCCAGCACGTCTCGAATCCCCGGAAGCAGCGAATCCTGCGTCAGCGATGCCAGCGACTGGACATAACGCGCGTTTTTTTTCGTCGCAAGCGCAAGGCACTGCTCATCGCTAAACATCCCCTCTTTTCCGCCATGCTTCAGAATGCGCAGGAGAGAATCCATACGGCTTATTCCCTTCAGCTGTTCGTTAAAGACTTCGTCGAAAGTGATGCCAATTTCCTCCGCCACGGCTCGCCAGGCCAGAAAGTGGAGGTGTGCGGTATCGGTGATCACACCGTCCAGATCGAATACAACAGCCTTAAGCGCCATGGTGCCCCTCCGTGGTAGCGGTCCCATTTTCAGATGCAAGAAAGTCCTTACGGGTGATAACTTTTCGCGCCGACACATGTAGCGTTTTGCCCCACAGCGTTACCGTGGCAGGTGCCGTCGTTTCAATGGTTAACACCTCGTTTTCATAGGTGAAATGCAGGGTTGCGTTGCGCCACCGCAGTGGGAATGCCAGTTTCTGCCAGTGAGCAGGCAGTTTCGGCGCAAGATGCAGTTCCCCTTCGATAATTTGCAGGCCAGCAAACCCCTGAACCGCGCCAGACCAGATCGCACCGGTGGCGGCAGCATGTATCCCTTCATCACTGCTGTGCGGATCGTCACCCAAATCAATGCCGATGCCATCACGCCAGAAGGCATAGGCCCCCTGCGTGTCACCGCATCGCGCGAGAACAATCCCGTGAATGGCTTTGCTCAATGACGAATCATGGATCGTGCGTGGCTCATAAAACGCCAGATTGGCGGCACACTGCTGCGGCGTAAACCGTTCCGGCAGCAGGTAGTTAAGCATCACCACATCGGCCTGCTTCAGGATCTGCATCTCGTTCACTTCCGCACGCGAATAATCGAGCAGAATCGTCTGCTTACCCGCTTTGGCTTTATAGCGGGTCAGATCAATGGCAGGTTTTGACATAAAGGAGTCATCCTGCGGGATCACACCCTCTGCATCGGCCTCTGGCAGCCATAAGCGCGCCAGGAACTGCGTGGCATTCTCCGTAAAACGCGCATCTTCACGCCCAAACATCGCCATAAACTGACCGGCACAGGCAACGTTGTGCCAGGCCAGATAGTTGGTGTAGGCATTGTTATTCACATGCTCGGTATATTCATCCGGCCCTATTACGTCATGGATTTCGAGACGACCATTGATTTCCGTTGCGCGTCCCATCCAGAACGAGGCGGTTTCCATCAGCAGCGTCAGACCCTCATTACGCATAAAGGCATCATCATGTGTCGCCTGCCAGTAAGCGACGACGGCCCAGGCGATATCTGCCACGATGTGATGCTCAGCAAGCGCGGAGGCCACCTTCTGGCGTATCCCGGTACGGATGTTGATCGCCGCGAACTCGGGCGTTTCTTCCTCCCCACTCGCCGCGCTTTCCCATGGGAACAACGCGCCGGGCCAGCCGTTACGACGGGCTTTCTCCCGGGCGCCAGCGAGATTAAGCCAGCGATAACGCAGCAGGCTGCGGGCAATCTGCGGGCGGGTAAACAGATGGAAAGGCAGCAGGAATATTTCGGTATCCCAGAATACGTGGCCTTTATACCCCTCTCCCGTCAGCCCTTTCGCGGCGATACTGCTTCGCTCGTCATGGGCAGGCGTCATCGTGGTCAGGTGCCAGACCGCATAATCCAGCGCCATCTGATCCTGAGGTTCCGCAGACGTCACTTCCACACGAGCGTCACGCCAGACGGCTTTCCAGGCATACGCTGAACTTTCCAGCAAGGCGTCGTAGCCTCTTGCTGCGCAGACTTTGAGATCGGCCAGCGCGTTGCGAGCGAAAGACTCCTGCGACAGCGCTTTATCACTGCGATGGGTTACCCAGACAATTTTTTCAAGCGTGACAGTGTCACCCTGCGCAATCGTCAGGGAATGGTGCACGTTGAGACGACGATTTTTTGCGGTAAAACAGCTGTCGCTCTTCGTTGAGAGCTGACAAAACGCCGAAACGACGACATCTGACGCCCGGTCCTGCGTTTCATACACGCCCTGCATGTAGTGCTGGTCAAAGACTCTGACCGAGATTTCATCCAGATGCTGTCTGCCGCTGTTCGTTTGCGTTGCATCAATACCGGTTTTCAGCACGGCCTGCGAAGCAGCATCAAGCGGCGTGATCGAAAGCTGCATGGCCACCAGAGGCAACTGGTCCAGCGACACAAAACGACGGCTTTCCAGCCGATAACGGTTTCCGTCGGGCGAACGCCAGACAACGCGACGATGCAGCTCGCCGTTAGCGAAAGCCAGCTCGCGCTGCCACTCCAGAATGTCCCCTGCGAGGAGGGTGAAATTGACGCCATTCAACTCAACATCAATGCCGGTGATATCGGGCAGATTGACGAGCTCGGTGGTTTCGTTGCGTCCCGCACGATGATACAGACCCGCAAGGTACATGCCTCTGGTTTGCAGGGTGTAATCTTCTTCATGCGCAGCGCGAATGCCCATGTAGCCGTTGCCGCAGGCCATAACAGAGGCGTATTTATTCAGGCTGTGAGGACAAAAGCCCGGATCGGTTAAGACAGACACGTTCAGCATAATGTCACGCATTCCCCTGTTTCTGCTGATTCATAAAGCGCGGCGACAAGCTGCTGAATAACCAGGCCCTGTTCTGCATCCGCGATCATGACGGGCTCACCCTGAACATGGCGTACGAAGGCATCCATACTGCGTAAATGTCGCTGGTCATCAGCCTCTTCACGCTGCGCGAGGGTGACTAACGCCCCGGCTTCGTCGTTATAGATGTGCGCCGGGAACAGCGTTGCCCCCGCTTTTTCGCCGCAGAAAGCGACATTCATGATGGACTGCTCGCGGATGTTAAGCGCAAAGGAGGTGTCCAGACGCAGAATGCCGCCGTTACAGAATTCAATCGTGCCAAACAGGGCATCCTCAACGGTGTATTGCGTAGGATCCCACTCGCCAAACTGGCCGGTACTTTTGCGGTTTCCCAGCCTCTGAAAGCTGTGCGCGGTCACACGCTTTACCGCAGGGAAACCCAGGACATACATGGCGGCATCAAGCATATGAATGCCGATATCAATCAGCGGTCCGCCACCCTGTAATGATTTGTTGGTAAACACGCCCCACCCCGGCACACCGCACCGCCTCACAGCCTGCGCCGATGTGAAGTAAACTTCACCGAGCGTGCCATTCATTACCGCCTCTCGCAGTTGCTGGGTATCCAGGGCAAAGCGGTGGTGAAAATCATAGGCCAGCACTTTGCCTGCTTTACGCGCCGCGATGCGCATCTGGTCGGCCTGTTGCGGCGTCATCGCCGGGGGTTTTTCACACATCACATGACACCCCGCTTCGAGGGCAGCCATGACATGTTCAAAATGGAACCGGTTAGGCGAGCAGACGCTCACCACGTCCGGCTTCACCGTTTGCAACATCTCGTGAGCGTCCTGCCATGCCGATGGAATAGCATAACGTTCCGCGAACGCCTGTGCCTGCTCAAGGCGGCTGTCCATGACAGCCACCATGTGAACATCACTGCGCGTGGCGTAATACGAGGCATGCACTTTGTCCGCGACCTGCCCGGCGCCAATAATGGCGACGCGCAGAGGCGAAGGTGTAGTAGCACTCATCACGCTCGTCATCCTTAGCATTCACGCAAATAAGTGAGTGAGTCCTGATAAGCCTGAGCCGGATTGTCGGCGCGAACGCGGCACTCATACACCACATAACCCTGGTAGTTATCGGCACGCAGCTGATCGAACAGGCTGGCGAAATCGAGGCTGCCGCTGCCCGGCTGATAGCGGTGGTTATCAGCAATATGCACATGCCCCAGCAGATCGCGGTTCTGATGCAGCGCATCCGTCAGCGAGTCTTCTTCAATGTTCATATGATAGAAATCACCGATGATCTGCACGTGCTTGAGATCGTTCTCTTCGATATAACGACGCGCGTCTGCCAGGGTATTGATCATATGATCCTGGTAGCGGTTCAGCGGTTCCAGGTAGACGGTCGTACCGGTGCGTGCAGCAACCTCATCCAGCCAGCGCAGCGACGCGCTTACCGCTTTGCGGTCGCCGTCCAGGCTGCGTGGGGAAGTCATTGGCGGCAAACGGTAGGTAAACATTCCCCAGGCCGCAGGCACGATAATGCCCTTTCCACCCACTTCCGCCAGGGCTTGCAGAATGCGTTCAATCTGCTGTAGCCCGTTGAGACGACGTTCTTCGATAAAATCACCGATCCAGCCATCGTATCCGCCACATGCCGTCGTCACCGGCAGACCCGTGGCTTTGATAGCCGCTTTCACTTCGTCGAGGTTTTCGACCAGCAGTTTGCCGTCAATTTCGTAGCCATCAAAACCCATCGCTTTGATGTACTCGAATTTTTCCATAATGTTGGCTGGGAAAAAGGCCTGGTTTTGCGTTGCGATTTTCATGATTTGCTGTCCTTAGCTTAAAAAGTGACGCCCATTTTGATACTGAGTTCCGGATGCTGATCGACATACTTCATGTAGCTTTCCGGGCTGGAGGTGAAGGTCACGACCGGGTCAATCAGATCGTCACAGTTGAGATAACCGTTCATCAGCAATTCCCAGCAGGTCTCTTCGATACGCTTACGGCTCCAGCGCGGGTAGTCTGGGTTGGGTTCGCTGCAGGCGCGGGAGAAAACAATCTTCGCGTTATTGAAGTGTGCTTCGCGGCCGAGGTTGAAACCCGCGGCAAATGGTTTAGCGAACGCAACGTAGGAGATGGTGCCGCCGTAGGCAAGTCCACGCAGCGCAGACTGCAGCGCATCCGCAAAACCGCTGGTCTCGATGATCACGTCCGCGCCCTGCTTGCCGGTCAGCTTTTTAATTTCCAGACCCACATCGGTACCGATTGGGTTCAGACAGTGATCTGCGCCATGACGGCGAGCGATCTCACAGCGGTGCTCGATAGGATCGACACCGATGACCACTGACGCACCGGCTTTTTTTGCCAGCTGAATGGCAATCTGTCCGATGGCACCCAGACCGACCACCACCACAAAGTCGCCTACACGGACATTGGCATCACGCACGCCGCTCATGGCGAACTGCGCCGGATCGTAGCAAACAGCATTTTTCCAGGATGCGCCCTGCGGCATTTTGCGCAGCTTGTAGTTGTTAACCGCATTGACAATGACCGTCTCCTGCAGCGGACCATAGCAACAGACGCTGTCGCCTGGCTGGTATTCCGTTACGTCAGCACCGCATTCAATAATGTCGCCGACGATCATGTTCCCCAGCTGGAACTTACCGAATTCGATACCGCGCGCAGCGCCCTCTTCACGCGGCGTAAACATCTGCCACTCCGCGTTGAACTCTTCATCAATAAACGGGCTTGCCGCACGGAAATCCACAACTTCGGTACCGTGTTTTGGTGCACCAAAACGGGCACGAATTTTCACTTCATGTGCTTCCACAGCACGATCTTCATATTCCACGAGCGCCGCCACGCGAGGCGCTGTCGCAACTAACTTTTTCATAACTTGCTCCTGATAAAAAATTGGCCGCCTCAGCCCTTAACGCCACCGGCGGTCAAACCACTTTTAATAAAAAGTTCAGAAAGTGCGTACATGATGACCACCGGAAGCGCCGTCACCAGCGATGCCGCCATCATGCGACCCCAGATATAATCTGGTGTGCTAAAGAGCGTGTTCAGCCCGACCGGCAGCGTAAAGTTGCTGGCGCTGGACAGGAAAATGGAGGCAAACAGGTAGTCGTTCCATGCCACCATGAAGCAGTAAACAAACACCGACACGAGTCCGGAAATCGCCAGCGGCACGGTAATGCGGAATATGATTTGCAGGCGGTTCAGACCATCCATCATCGCGGCCTCTTCTATTTCGTCCGGGATGGTGTCGAAATAGCTGCGCAGCATGAATACCGCCGTAGGCAATGTCTGGGTCACCATGGTGATGATCAGCGCCAGTTCCGTGTCATAAATGCCGAGCGCGGTGATGATCTTGAACAGCGGCACCACCAGCAAAATCCCGGAGAACATATAGACGGTGTAGAAGCTCGCATTGATCGTCGTGCGTCCTTTAAAACGCAGTTTGGACAAGGCGTAAGCCCCCAGCGTGCCAAGGAACACCGCAATCACCGACGAGGTCAGCGATACCACCATGCTGTTGCGGAAGTAATCCACAAACGGGAAGATCAGCGGGTTAAAGATGTCGACATAATGCTGAAGCGTCCACGCCTGCGGCAAAATAGTCGGGTGCAGCGATATAGCCTCTTTCGCGCTCTTAAACGACGTCATCAGCATCACGAAGAACGGGAACAGCGTGATGATCAGAAATACCGCCAGCCCCAGATAAAAACCAATACGGCTAAGTACGCGTTTATTTGTTGCCATTGAGGTTTACCCTTTTTCTGGTCAGCAGAATCACAGCGAAGATGATCACAAACAGCACCACAGAAATTGCTGCTGCTTTACCCAAGTCATTGAATGCGAATGCGGTTTTATAGAGATAGACGCCTAAAATATCGACCTTCGTGGTCAGCAGGTAGACATCCGCAAACATGTAGAACATCCAGATGGTTCGCAGCGTCACCACCGTAGCCAGCACTGGCATGATGGCGGGCAACGTCACGATACGAAAACGCTGCCAGGCGTTAGCCCCGTCCATCTCTGCGGCTTCGTACAACGATTTGTCGATGGTCTGCAAAATCGCCAGGAATGAAATGAAGGCGTACGGGAAGTAGCGCCAGATGGCGAACAGCACGACCAACACAAAGCTACTGCCGGGGTTGTCGAACCACAGCGGTGCCTGGTCATAAAGGTGCAGCAGATCAACGCCCAGGTAGTTCACAATGCCGTAGCCGTTGTTGAACATATATTTCCAGGCAAACACCAGGGAAATAGACGGCGTCACGTAGGATAAAATCACCAGTGAACGTGCCGTTTTGCGCATCCGAAATTCGCGATTAAAGAAGATCGCCACGGCCAGCCCCAGCCCGGTGCTGCCCATCACCACCAGCGCCGTATACCAGAACGTCATCCACAGCGAGTGCCAGAATGCCGCATCACTGAGGATGCGAATATAATTGTCCAGCCCAACAAACACAGCGCTAATGCGCGGGTTAAGCGGCAGTCGTAAGAAACTGATTTCAATATTGGAAATCATTGGCCAGGCCACCAGGCCCCCCAGCAAAATCAGGCTGGGGGCCAACAGCAGCATGGCGAAAGGCATATCTGATCGACCAGAAAACAACGTCTTCATAATTTCCTTCCGCAAAGCGCTCCTATCGTTGTGAAATCAGGTCAGCCAGTCGCTTCTGGCTATTGCTGAGCGTAGCGCTGAGATCTTGTTTACCCACCGTGACGTTATGCACCATGGAACTGATAATGCCGGACCCGGTGACATCGCCCATGCGGGTAAAGTTCTTGTCGCCCACAGCGCCAAACACCTGCACATTTGGGAACTGAGCAATCAGCTCATAAGGCAGTTGCCCAAACGCTTTAATGACCTCGTTGTTTTTCCAGGTATCCGTACCTACCACCAGCTTGTTCACCGGCAGCGCCGCACCAGGCGACATCATGACCCAGTCGGTTGCGTTTTGAGCCTGCTCCATCCACGTCACAAACTTTTCAGCCGCCTGCGTTTCAACTTCAGATTGCCCCGTGGTGATCGTCAGCGATGTGATCATGCCGTAGACTGCAGAGGTCTTTTCGGTAGGGACTACGAAGCCAAGATTGGCAGGGTTTCCATCATGGAATACCGCAGGCAGGATGTAGGTGGAATAAACCGCCATCGGTGCGGAACCGTTCATGAAGGCATCTTTGATCTCCATGACGTCGTTCGAGCCCGGCATGGTGGTCGCGGCCAGCGCTTTATAAAAAGAGAGCGCTTTCGCCATCACAGGGGTATCGATTTCGACGTTCCCGTTGGCATCAAAAACGTTCGCGCCGCCGGAAAGTGCAAACTGGGAGAATGCCTGCTCGGTCATGACGCTTTCCGCGGTAGGCAGCGCAATGCCGTAATGTTTTTTGGCCGGGTCGTTTAGTTTCTCACTGGCCTTCAGCAGTTGTTCCCAGTTGTGAGGCTCCTCAATACCCGCAGCAGCCAGCACATCTTTGTGATACCAGACGCCGGACAGCCAGGCACTCATTGGCACGCCCGTCCAGGCGGTACCGTCTTCGGTACGGACTACGCGCAGGATCCCGTCATAGAAGGTGTTTTCGCCTACCGCTTTAATGGCTTCGCCAATCGCCTTGCGATCCAGCAGCTGTTCCTTATCCATGACTTTTGCGTAATCATGGCTGACTTCAATCACCTCAGGCAGCGCCCCGGTTCTCGCGAGCGTAATCACCTTGGTGTTGTAGGCGTCTTCTTCCACCGGCACCTGTTTCACCGTGATGCCAGGGTTCTCTTTTTCAAATTTCTCGATCAGTTTCGTAATAACCGCCTGACGCTCCTGCTCTACTGAAGAGTGCATAAACTCAATGGTCACAGCAGACGTTTTATCATCCTTACAGCCTGATAACAGGGCGCACGAAACCAGTGCTGATAACAGCACAATTTTGGGCATTTTCATTTAAGGGTCCTTTTTTAGTTTTCTTTAATCCACATAACCTGCCATGGATTGAGGGTCAGTTCCGTACCGTCAATAGCCTGTCCTGATAGCAATTCCACACCGGAAAGCACTTTCTCGTAAACGGTATGAACGTTATGACTAAAATTAAATAGCGCGGTAATTCTTTCACCATTATCAGCCACGCGAACAATTTTAAGAATCTGTTCATCAAGTGATTCAAACATTGCCTGAGCATCAGGATGAAAAGCGCGTTCCCCACGACGAATAGCAATAAACTCGCTTAAACGGGAATAGATTTTATGGCGAATACTTTGTTTATTATTGAGCTCAAGGTCAACCTGACCGGCGGTGTATTTCTTGCGGTTTATCGCGCGGTTATAGCCGAGGCGTTCAACGCCTTCATAATCGTTACGCGAGCCAAGAATGCTTTGAATATATACGGCAGGTACACCCGGGAAACTCAACAGTACAGCATGTGCCAGAATAAACCGCGCAATACGTTCATTATCCGGGCTGTCTTGCGAGCTTAATGCGTCCAGATAGGTCACATTGATTTCGTAAGGACTGCGCGTTCCGTCAGGATTATTTTTCCAGTTAACCAGCGCCCCTTCCTGCTGAAGTTTTTCAACCAGTGACAGTATTTCTGACTCCGGAAGAATGCCGCGTAACGGGTTCAGGCCGATACCGTCATGAGACGCCAGGAAGTTGAACCAGGTCGTTTTTGTTGAAGGCAGCGCCAGCGAACCCGCCCACTGGCAAAGTGCTTTTACATCCTGACGATGAACAGCATGCAGCACCAGCGGTGGCAAGGAGAACTGATAGACCATCTGGGCTTCATTTTCACCATCACCGAAGTACGAGATATTGTCTTTATGCGGGACGTTTGTCTCGGTAATGATCACCGTGCCGGGTGCCACAGCGTCGGTAATCGCACGGAAAAGCTGGATAAGGCAGTGTGTCTGCTCAAGATGGATGCAGCTGGTTCCTGGAATCTTCCACATAAACCCAACGGCGTCGAGGCGAATGTAACGCGCCCCTTCCGCCAGGTAATGGAGCAGTACGTCAACCATCGCAATCAGTACCTGAGGCGAGGCGAAGTTGAGATCGATCTGGTCATCACTGAACGTGGTCCAAAGATGACGCACGCTTCCATCATGCAGCTTAAATGGCGTCAGCAACGGTAGTGCGCGAGGGCGCGTCACGGCAGATAAATCAGTTTCAGGATCGACAGAAATAAAGAAATCGTCAAAGCCCGGCTTCTGCGCAAGATAATTAGCAAACCATTCACTTTTTGCTGACATATGGTTGCACACGAAGTCAAACATTAAGCTGGCAGACTGTTTTAATTCAGCAACTTCCTGCCAGCTTCCGGTTTCAGGCGCGACGCTGTGGTAATCAATAACGGAAAATCCGTCATCAGAGGACCACGGATAAAAAGGTAAAAGATGGACATGGGAAAACGTGCGGGCAAGCCATTCATTATAAAAGCGGGTAAACACCGGCAACGCTTTCTCCCCTTTCGCGGAGAACTGATCGGCGTAAGTAATCAGGACAACATCTTTTTCATCCCAGCCTGATTTGCGCTTTTCTGTAATATCAATAGCGGCTTGCTCAAGCTTTGATAATAACACGTCTAAATGTGCGTCAGAAAATGATTCACCGTAGATATGATTGATAAGTTTTTTAATTTTTGCGTTCACTTTATTTTCCATGGTAGCGGTCCCACGAAGGGCAATCTACTCCCATGAAAAATATCTGTCAACGAAGCGGGAGGCTGAAAAACGCAATTCCAAAGCGGCTCTGCTCAGTATTGTGAGCTGCCGCAAAGAAAGCACATTAAAGGGAGGGAAATGTTTGAGACGGCGCCAGCCCTTCTCTGGGAAAGTAGGGGCTGACGCGCGTGTGAATTAGCGAGATAAGTAACGGCGCGATAGCCGTTTTGCCACTTTTTGCAGCATTGGTTCGAGCGCTACGGCCAGCAACATTCTGACCGGCTTACGGGCAACAGATTTGATCGCCCAACCCGCCACACCTGCCGGGCCGTAACGTAATGCCGTCATCAGAACCAGCTTACCTGCGATTTTCAGGCCGGGTTTTACCTTATGACCGGCCTGTTGCCAGTTTTGCTTCATATAAATTCTCTCTTAAAGCTGACGAAAACGACTTCTCAGCGTAAAGGTATCCGACGTGACATAACGTTCCATTTCACGTAACCGCTTCTCCCCTGCGGCCAGTTGCTCGTCAACCGCGTTCAGAAGATCGTTACTGGTTGGCGCACTTTCTGCGGCCAGTTCTCCGTCGGGCATGGGATCAAGGACAAACGACAGTACGATGTATGCCACGAACGTGATAAACGCCAGACCGAAGAAAATAGACAGTACCGTCACCACACGAACCAGTTTTACTGGAACGTCAAGATAGTGTGCCAGCCCGGCACAAACGCCACGCACCATCCCCTGCTGTGGGATTCGCCACAACTTTTTGTTCAGATTCAATCCGGTCATTAACGATCCCTCCAGTTTGGATGTTCTGCATCCAGGATCGCTTCCAGCGCCTGAATGCGGTCACGCATCTTATTTGCCTGTTCGGTAAGCTGCGCAAGACGTTGCTGTTCACTCTGGGAAAGATCGCCTTGTGAAGAACGGTTGCTGTAGTGCAGCCATAGCCAAATCGGCAAAACAAACAGCACGAAAATCGTCAGGGGAATGGCCAGAAAAAGCGCGCTCATGTGTACTCCTTGTCTTAGGATGCATAGCGGCACGCTCAGGTGCCGCAACAGTATTATTGGTTATCTTGCTTCATTTTGGCTTTCAATGCCGCCAGCTGCTCGCTGATTTCATCGTCCGCTTTCAGGTCGGCAAACTGTTGATCCAGTGACTTTTGCTTCCCGATGCTGTGGCTTTCTGCTTCCGCTTCCATCTGATCGATGCGACGCTCGAAGGACTCAAATCGCGCCATGGCCTCATCCAGCTTGCCGCTGTCCAGCTGACGACGTACGTCGCGGGAAGAGCTTGCCGCCTGATGACGCAGCGACAGCGCCTGCTGACGTGCGCGGGTTTCGCTCAGTTTATTTTCGAGCTCACCAATCTCTTTTTTCATGCGGGTGAGCGTGTCATCCACCAGCGTCACTTCATGCTCAAGCGTCGCGACCATGTCCGTCAGCTTCTGTTTTTCAATCAGCGCCGCACGAGCCAGATCTTCTTTATCTTTACGCAGGGCGAGTTCCGCTTTTTCCTGCCATTCATTGAGCTGGGCGGTAGCCTGCTCAATCCGGCGCGTTAACTGTTTTTTCTCAGCAAGCGCGCGAGCAGAGGTAGAACGCACTTCAACCAGCGTGTCTTCCATCTCCTGAATCATCAGACGCACCAGCTTTTGCGGGTCTTCCGCCTTTTCCAGCAGTGAGTTGATGTTGGCGTTCACGATGTCGGCAAAACGAGAAAAAATACCCATAATAAAAATCCTCTTATTTCTGTGGTCGGGCAATGCCCTGCTGTTGAGATAATACAATTCCCGTGCCAGTTTTTTATCCTATTGATTTTGCTTGATGTGTTTGATTTATACGCAATGAAGAACTATGCTGACCTGGTGAATATCGCTAAGGAGTGGTTAATTTCATCATGGCTGGATACAAAGACAATTTACTCGGGGAAGCAAACAGCTTTCTGGAGGTGCTGGAACAGGTGTCCCGCCTTGCACCGCTCAACAAGCCGGTGCTGATTATCGGCGAGCGCGGCACGGGTAAGGAACTGATTGCCAACCGCCTGCACTATTTATCCGGACGCTGGGACGGCCCCTTTATCTCGTTAAACTGCGCGGCGCTAAATGAAAACCTGCTCGATACAGAGCTTTTCGGCCACGAAGCAGGCGCCTTTACCGGCGCCCAGAAGCGCCATCCGGGACGGTTTGAGCGCGCCGACGGCGGTACGCTGTTTCTTGATGAACTCGCCACCGCGCCCATGCTGGTGCAGGAAAAACTGCTGCGCGTCATTGAGTATGGCGAACTGGAGCGCGTCGGCGGTAGCCAGCCGCTGCAGGTTAACGTGCGTCTGGTGTGCGCCACCAACGCCAATCTGCCGGAGAGGGTCGCGGAGGAGAAATTCAGGGCCGATCTGCTTGACCGCCTGGCCTTTGACGTTGTTCAGCTTCCCCCCCTGCGCGAGCGAAGAAGTGACATTATGCTGCTCGCAGACCAGTTTGCGATTCAGATGTGCCGCGAGCTCGGCCTGCCTCTGTTCCCCGGCTTCAGCGATTATGCAAAGGAGACACTACTGGCCTATCACTGGCCGGGAAATATTCGCGAACTGAAAAACGTCGTGGAGCGCTCTGTCTACCGCCACGGCAGCAGCGAGGCGGAACTGGATAACATCATTATCGATCCTTTTCAGCGTCATGCGCCGCCGGTCACCGCCCCCTCATCGTCTGACCACGCCCCCGCCCTCCCTCTTGATTTACGTCAGTTCCAGCACGACCAGGAACAACAATTGCTGGAGCAAAGCCTGAAGACGGCGAAATATAACCAGAAACGGGCGGCTGAACTCCTGGGTCTGACCTACCATCAGTTACGGGCATTGCTCAAAAAGCATCAAATGCGCTGACAATATCGGCACTTACCCGCAGACATTTTTACGAAGCAGGCGTAAGTGCGATACACTTTGCAGATCGAACCTAAAAACCTTAAAAATTATGCGTCTGGTTTTATCGTCCTTTTTTGCACTCGGTCTGTTCAGCAGCATGGCTTTTGCCGCGCCGGGGCAGACTTCGCAGCCTGACATCCGTGACAGTGGCTTCGTCTATTGCGTGAGCGGCCAGGTGGATACCTTCAACCCGCAAAAAGCGGGCAGCGGCCTGATTGTCGATACGCTTGCCGCGCAATTGTATGACCGTCTGCTTGATGTCGACCCGTACACCTACCGTCTGGTCCCTGAGCTTGCGGAAAGCTGGGAAGTGCTGGACAACGGTGCAACCTACCGCTTCCACCTGCGCAATGATGTCGCGTTTCAGCGCACGCCGTGGTTTACCCCCACGCGCAAGCTGAATGCGGACGATGTGGTCTTTACCTTCCAGCGGATCTTTAATCGCAATCATCCGTGGCATAACGTCAATGGAGATCATTTCCCTTACTTCGACAGTCTGCAGTTTGCCGACACGGTTAAGAGCGTGCGTAAGCTGGATAACCGAACGGTTGAATTTACGCTAACGCGCCCGGATGCCTCCTTCCTCTGGCATCTGGCGACCCACTATGCGTCCGTCATGTCTGCTGAATATGCGTCGCAGCTTGCGAAAAAAGATCGCCAGGAGTTGCTCGATCGCCAGCCGGTGGGCACCGGTCCGTTCCAGCTGGCGGAATACCGTGCGGGGCAATATATCCGCCTGCAGCGTCATGAACATTTCTGGCGCGGCACGCCGCTGATGCCGCAGGTGGTGGTTGACCTCGGCTCCGGCGGAACGGGACGTCTCTCAAAACTGCTCACCGGGGAATGTGACGTGCTCGCCTGGCCTGCCGCCAGCCAGCTCACTATTTTGCGTGACGATCCGCGTCTGCGTCTGACGCTACGCCCGGGAATGAACATCGCTTATCTGGCCTTTAACACGGATAAGCCGCCGTTGAACAACCCTGCCGTCCGTCATGCCCTGGCGCTGGCGATTAACAACCAGCGTCTGATGCAGTCGATCTACTACGGCACGGCGGAAACCGCGGCCTCTATTTTACCGCGCGCCTCGTGGGCCTACGACGGTGAAGCTAAAATTACGGAATACAATCCGGCAAAAGCACGCGAACAACTGAAAGCGCTGGGCGCGGAAAACCTCACCCTCCAGCTTTGGGTGCCGACCAGTTCCCAGGCGTGGAACCCGAGCCCGCTGAAAACGGCCGAACTGTTACAGGCAGATATGGCACAGGTGGGCGTCAAGGTGATCATCGTGCCGGTTGAAGGCCGTTTCCAGGAGGCGCGCCTGATGGACATGAATCACGATCTCACGCTGACCGGCTGGGCTACCGACAGTAACGACCCGGACAGTTTTTTCCGGCCGCTGCTGAGCTGTGCGGCGATCAACTCGCAGACCAACTACGCTCACTGGTGTAACCGGGAGTTTGACGCCGTGCTGCAAAAAGCGCTCTCTTCCCAACAGTTGGCCTCACGCATCGATGCTTATGATGAAGCGCAGAAAATCCTCGCCGAGGAGTTGCCCGTGCTGCCGCTGGCCTCTTCCCTGCGTCTACAGGCCTATCGCTATGATATTAAAGGTCTGGTGCTGAGTCCGTTCGGCAATGCCTCGTTCGCGGGCGTCTCGCGCGAAAAAGAACAAGAGGTGAAAAAACCATGATTATTTTTACCTTGCGCCGACTCCTGCTGCTGCTGGTGACGCTCTTTCTACTGACCTTTGTCGGTTTCAGCCTGAGCTATTTTACGCCGCACGCCCCGCTTCAGGGCTCATCGTTGTGGGATGCCTGGCTGTTCTGGTTTAACGGTCTACTGCACTGGGATTTCGGGGTGTCCAGCATCAACGGGCAGCTTATCTCCGACCAGTTGAAAGAGGTTTTTCCGGCCACGATGGAGCTGTGCATTCTGGCCTTCGGTTTTGCCCTGATGGTGGGGATCCCCGTGGGTATGCTGGCCGGGATCTATCGCAACAAATGGCAGGATAAGTTCATCAGCGCCCTCGCCCTGTTAGGCTTCTCCATCCCGGTATTCTGGCTGGCGCTGCTGTTAACGCTCTTCTTCTCGCTGACGATGGGCTGGCTACCGGTCTCGGGGCGTTTCGACCTGCTCTACACGGTGAAAACGGTGACGGGTTTTGCCATTATTGACGCCTGGCTGTCCGATTCAGTGTGGCGTCATGAGATGATCGTCAGCGCCGTGCGCCATATGGTGTTGCCGGTACTGACGCTGGCCGTCGCCCCGACCACGGAAGTAATTCGCCTGATGCGCCTGAGCACCATCGAGGTGTTTGACCAGAACTATGTCAAAGCCGCCGCCACGCGGGGTTTGTCACGCCTGACCATCCTGCGCCGCAACGTTCTCCATAACGCGCTACCGCCGGTGATTCCGCGTCTGGGGCTGCAGTTCTCCACCATGCTCACTCTGGCGATGATCACCGAGATGGTCTTTAGCTGGCCAGGACTGGGACGATGGATGATCAACGCTATTCGCCAGCAGGACTACGCCGCTATTTCAGCGGGTGTGATGGTGATTGGTTCGCTGGTGATTATTGTTAACGTGTTGTCCGATATTTTGGGTGCGATGGCTAACCCGTTGAAGCATAAGGAATGGTATGCCTTACGATAACGTATACAGTGAAAAGCGCACACCCGGTGCGCTGCGTACCGTGTGGCGTAAGTTCTATGGTGACACCACGGCGATGATCGGCCTTTATGGCTGCGCCGGGCTGGTATTACTCTGCCTCTTTGGCTCGTGGTTTGCCCCGTATGGCATTGACCAGCAGTTCCTCGGCTATCAGCTTCTGCCGCCTTCCTGGTCACGCTACGGCGAAGTCTCTTTCTTCCTCGGCACTGACGACCTCGGACGTGACGTATTGAGCCGCCTGTTAAGCGGCGCTGCTCCGACGGTGGGTGGTGCATTTGTGGTCACGCTTGCGGCGACAGTCTGTGGACTGGCGCTCGGTATTTTTGCGGGATCCACGCATGGCCTGCGTTCGGCGGTACTGAACCACATTCTGGACACCCTGCTGTCGATTCCGTCTCTGCTGCTGGCGATCATTGTGGTTGCTTTTGCCGGACCG
The DNA here is from genome assembly GCF_049238025.1 of Enterobacter cloacae complex sp. IR5458. Lineage (NCBI taxonomy): Bacteria > Pseudomonadati > Pseudomonadota > Gammaproteobacteria > Enterobacterales > Enterobacteriaceae > Enterobacter > Enterobacter cloacae complex sp. IR5458. The sequence goes on along the minus strand of NZ_JBMKIF010000018.1, from coordinate 47,532 downwards.
CATTTGTCGCATGCGATGTTTGCCGTCTGGCTGGCAATCCTGCCCCGCATCGTGCGCTCGGTTTACAGCATGGTGCATGACGAGCTGGAAAAAGAGTATGTCGTCGCCGCCCGTCTGGACGGCGCGACCACCTTCAACATCCTGTGGTTTGCCGTTCTGCCGAATATCGCCGCCGGGCTGGTCACCGAGATCACCCGTGCGCTGTCGATGGCGATTCTCGATATTGCTGCGCTCGGCTTCCTCGACCTTGGCGCCCAGTTGCCGTCACCTGAATGGGGCGCAATGCTCGGTGACGCGCTGGAGTTAATCTACGTGGCGCCGTGGACAGTCATGCTGCCGGGGGCGGCGATTATGGTGAGCGTGTTGCTGATCAACCTGCTGGGCGACGGTATTCGCCGTGCAATTAACGCGGGGGTGCAATAATGCCACTTCTTGATATCCGCAACCTCACCATCGAATTCAAAACCGGTGAAGGCTGGGTTAAGGCCGTCGACCGCATCAGTATCACGCTTGCTGAGGGTGAAATTCGCGGGCTGGTGGGTGAATCTGGCTCAGGGAAAAGCCTGATCGCCAAAGCTATCTGCGGCGTGGCGAAAGACAACTGGCGCGTGACCGCCGACCGTATGCGCTTCGACGACATTGACCTGCTGCGCCTCTCCCCGCGCGAGCGGCGTAAGCTGGTTGGCCACAACGTCTCGATGATCTTCCAGGAGCCGCAATCCTGTCTCGATCCGTCCGAGCGCGTGGGTAAACAGCTCATGCAGAACATCCCCGGCTGGACCTATAAAGGCCGCTGGTGGCAGCGTTTCGGCTGGCGTAAACGTCGCGCCATCGAACTGTTGCACCGCGTCGGGATCAAAGATCATAAAGACGCGATGCGCAGCTTCCCGTATGAGCTTACCGACGGTGAATGTCAGAAGGTGATGATTGCTATCGCGCTGGCTAATCAGCCGCGCTTGTTGATTGCGGATGAACCCACCAACGCGATGGAGCCGACCACGCAGGCGCAAATTTTCCGCCTGCTGTCACGTCTGAACCAGAACAACAACACCACCATTTTGCTGATCAGCCATGACCTGCAGATGTTAAGCAAATGGGCGGACAAAATTGATGTGATGTACTGCGGGCAAACGGTCGAAACCGCCCCCAGCGAAGACCTGATCAACGCCCCGCATCATCCGTATACGCAGGCGCTTATCCGGGCTATTCCTGATTTTGGCAGCGCCATGCCGCACAAGAGCCGCCTGAATACCTTGCCAGGGGCGATTCCGCTGCTGGAATCCTTGCCGATAGGCTGCCGTCTTGGGCCTCGTTGCCCGTATGCTCAGCGTAAATGTATTGAGACACCACGCCTGACCGGCGCCAAAAATCATCTTTACGCCTGTCATTTCCCGCTGAACATGGAGAGAGAGTGAAATGGTCGAAACCTTACTGGAAGTCCGCAACCTGAGTAAGACCTTTCGCTATCGTACGGGGCTGTTTCATCGTCAGACTGTCGAGGCGGTAAAGCCGCTAAGTTTTACCCTGCGTGAAAAACAGACGCTGGCGATTATTGGCGAAAACGGCTCCGGGAAATCGACGCTGGCGAAGATGCTTGCCGGCATGGTAGAGCCTACCGCTGGAGAAGTGTTGATTGACGATCATCCTCTGGCGTTTGGGGATTACTCTTTCCGCAGCCAGCGTATCCGCATGATCTTCCAGGATCCGTCAACCTCGCTCAATCCTCGCCAGCGTATTTCGCAGATTCTGGATTTTCCTCTGCGTTTGAACACCGAGCTGGAGCCCGAGGCGCGACGAAAGCGCGTCTTTGAAACCCTGCGCATGGTGGGACTGTTACCGGATCACGAAAGCTACTATCCGCATATGCTGGCCCCCGGCCAGAAACAGCGCCTGGGTCTGGCGCGCGCATTGATTTTGCGCCCGAAGGTAATCATTGCCGACGAAGCGCTTGCCTCGCTGGATATGTCGATGCGTTCGCAACTGATTAACCTGATGCTGGAGTTGCAGGAAAAACAAGGTATCTCCTATATCTACGTTACCCAACATCTCGGAATGATGAAGCACATCAGCGACCAGGTGATGGTGATGCACCAGGGGGAAGTTGTCGAACGTGGCAGCACAGCGGATGTCATGGCCTCTCCGCTTCATGAGCTGACGAAACGACTGATTGCCGGTCATTTCGGTGAAGCGCTGACCGCCGATGCGTGGAGAAAGGACCGCTAAGCACAACGGTAACCCCCCCCCCGCTAAATCAAGGATTAAATAACCTGCGTACGTTATTTAATCCTTTTAATTTTCGTCTCCATCCTTGCTCCATATTTTACGCAATATCCATCAACAGTTCTTCTCCAGAATATCAGGACATTACGGAGGAGAAAAAATGATCACCGCCACTTATGTTCTAAAATACACAGAGTATCTCATCAGAAAATGTCGTTCATTTTTAATGACGGACCTGCACTTCCATACTGTGAGGCTCAAGAGAACAACCGGGAAAACCCCTGACATTAAATCACCCTCGACGTTGAGTGAAAAAATATGCCATCGTCTGGTCTATGACCATAATAACGTCTATACAATGCTTGCCGATAAACTCGCCGTTCGGGAATACGTTTCTACCAGAACTACGCGCGTGAAAACGGTGCCATTACTTGGTGTTTATACCAGGGCGTCGCAAATTGATTTTTCAGTACTTCCTGACAAATTCGTCCTTAAGTGCAACCATGACAGTGGTAGCACAATAATATGTACCGACAAAGCGCTCTTTAATGACAGGGAAGCCTGTAAAAAACTGAGCCTCGCGTTAAAGAAAAATCTGTACTACACCACGCGCGAATGGCAGTACAAAAACATTACGCCGAGTATACTTTGCGAGCCATTTGTCGATCTCTTCGACGATGCTGACAGGAATACAACGCCCGAAATGTTGAGGATCCATTGCTTTCATGGCGTTGCCCACTATGTTGAAGCGGATTTTACGGATGATAACGGGAAAGGGTTTATCAACGTTTATGACAGGCACTGGAACTTACAACCTTTCCAGATGGAATATCCGAATACTTCAGCAGATCCTGGCGAACCGCTTTTATTCCGAGAAGCATTGTTGGCCTCCCAGGAGCTGGCGCAGGGAATTGATTACTGCCGCGTTGATCTTATGCTAAAAAAAGATGAAATCTATTTCAGTGAAATAACCCTAAGCCCGAGACGCGGTAAACTGACGATTACCCCACAGGAATGGGATGCTAAGCTAGGACAAATATGGCATTTATCGCCAGCAAGCACATTTAATCTGCCGCTGAAACTCACGGGTCGGGCCAGGTGAGTTTAAATATTGAGTGGTTTTGCTTTGATAAGGTATAAGTGACATCGCCACCATGGGCCAGCATGATGGCTTTTACCACCGATAAGCCTAAACCACACCCTTCGGGATTCAATGCCCTGGCGCCATTATCCCGCTGAAAAGGCTGAAATAAAAAATCGTGGAAGGCCTCAGGGATGCCCGGTCCGCCATCCTGAATAAGAATATAATTGCCTTTATCAGACACGCCATTTTTGACAATGAGCGTCCGCGAGGTTGAATAGTGTAATGCGTTGTCAAAAAGCACGGCCAGACACTGGTTGATACGCAACGGATCGAACACACAACGCTGCTCCCTCAACGCTGTCTTTATCGTAAACTGATTACGTTTAAATTCGGGCATGAACGTATCAAGCGCGTCCTGTATTGTCCCGTTGAGATCCGTTCTGGATTTAGACAACGTATAACCCGCCCCACCGTCAGAGCTGACAACCCGTAGATCTTCAATAAGGCGGGTTAACCCTTCGGTCTGCCTGAGAAGATTATTAAAAAGCACCGGATCCGGTTCAAAAACGCCGTCTACCAGACCCTGAAGCCGCCCGCGTAAAATCGTGACCGGGGTTCTGAGTTCATGGGCAATGGCGGCATTCCAGGATTTACGCTGCATATCCAGCGTCTGCAGTTTTTCCGCCATTTCATTGAAATCCATGACCAGGTGATTGATCTCTCCCAGCCTGGAACTGGCACAATAAGCCCGGGCATCCAGTTGGCCCTGCGAAATTTTTTTCAGGCTGGACGCGACCGCGTTTAGCGGGGTGAGTATCCGCGAGGAAAGTTTGATCGTTAAAAAAACCGCGAATATCAGACTGATTGTTGTTGCTGTCCCGATCCACACCCAGTCCCACAGGGTCATCTGCTCGTCTTCCCCCGCCGCAGCGCCGCCGGGGAGGTGATCCAGAATAAAGGAGTAAAAAAACCAGGAGCCCAGTATGGAAATGGCAATGATCGTAAACGTCAGCAACATCATGTACGTTAAGATCTGACGACTCAGGACAGACTCTCTGTTCATTTTTTCTCCCCAAGCCGGTAACCCATACCCCTGATGCTCTCAGGGACGCCGTAAAGCCCCGCGAGCTCAAGTTTTTTACGCAGCTTGCTCATATGGCTATCTACTGTTCTGTCGAGGGTATCACCTTCCGGAAGACATGCGTTGAGTAACTCTTCGCGGGAGCAGACCTTTCGCGGATATCTGACCAGATACGTAAGAAGCTTAAATTCCGTCGTCGTTAACACCGGGGAGATCACTTCAGGTCCTACGGTAACCTCAACGTAGAAATCATCCGGATAGACCGTAATAAAAGGCGTCCTGAGAGGCGCGGCCCCCGCCTGCTGAATAGCGGGTTTGGTTCTACGCAGCACGGCTTCAACCCGCGCGACAACTTCAGAAGGGTTAAAAGGCTTGATAACGTAATCATCTGCGCCAAGCCTCAGCCCCATGAGTTTATCTACGTCCTGATCGAGGGCAGAAACCATAATGACGGGCACGGAACTTTCCTGACGAAGCGTCGTGAGGACGCTCCAGCCGTCGCATACGGGCAGATGAATGTCCAGCAAGATGAGATCCGGTTTATGAAGGCGATTAAGCGCTATCGCCTGCTCGCCCTGTCTGGCCCTCAGCGTTTTCATCCCTGAACGCTCTAAGTAACTCATCAGTATTTCAGCAATGTCGTCTTCATCTTCAACAACAAGGATTAGAGTATTTTTGTTCATTTTATCTCCGCGGGTGAAATCCCTTTGAGCACGCTATCAGATATCTTTAGCACAATAAGACACAGCCTCCGGGAAAAAGTGCCGTAGCCATGAAAATTTCCAGCACTAATTTAAATGTCCGGCCATGCCTCCACACAGCCTACACATTCAGTCAATAAAGACTCGACAATGCCTGGCCAGAATAGCTATTCGGGCAGAACCCTTCTTTCATAGAACGGTGAGAATTAACCCTGTCGCTTTAAGGCTTTATGAATCTGGCTGAGATAATGAACATGGAATTTTCGAAATATTTCTCTACTAAGAAAATCGGTATATATACGCTGTTCCTGCTGCTGTCGTGGGGATTACTTTATACCTGGCTGGTGTTGATGCATAAAATGGATGAAAAAGTTGCCGCGACGCTGCCCTCCTCTCCCATTATTTATGGTTGCATCGCTTTGTCGGTTGTCTCTTTGATAATACAAAACAAAGCAGGTGCATTCACTGAATTACTTGTCATCGCCTTCTGGCTAATGGTGATTTTTATATATCTCATAATTACGTTCACTGTGCTGCTGAACGCTACGCCAGATTTCGACGATTTGGTGTTTTACTACGAGTGTTATTTAATTCTTTTTTTCTGCGGTTCGCCGTTGTACCTCATTATGAGAATGATTTGAACAACCGCACGGTTGCGCTCCACACTCTCTCCATAAAACTGCCATTTCCGCTAAACAGGCGAGTTGTAGACTTCCTGCCAACCCTTATTGCTCAAAATACACTCACTTAAAGAGTCTGAAACCTGTTACCCAGAATGAATAACCTTAATAACAATCGTCGTTCTCCAGATACAGCTGGCGTTATGTACTCGCTTAAAGAGCTCGCGGTACGTCACCGGAAAAAACTGGTTGTGACTTTTTTCCTTGTCGTGGCTGAAAACGTGATGTTTTTACTGTATCCCGTTCTGGCAGGCATCGCGATTAATGCCATTCTTGCGGGTAAGACACTTAACGCCGCACTGTACGGACTGATGGTGCTCTGTATGTGGATCATAGGTGCGACAAGACGGAGTGTTGATACACGAACGTTTGCTCGTATTTATGCCGGGCTTGCGGTCTCCGTTGTGCTTTCACAGCGGAAATACCAGCTTAACCATTCGGCTATCGCCGCCAGGGTCACACTCTCGCGCGAGTATGTGGATTTCTTTGAAATGCACTTGCCCCTGCTTATTACCTCGCTGAGTTCTCTCTTTGGTGCGGCAATCATGCTGTTATTTATCGAATTCTGGGCCGGCATCATGTGCTGTGCAATCGTCATCATTCTGATGGGATTTGTCTCGGAATATGCCCGTAAAAATGAATGGTTATTCATGCGCCTGAATAATCGTCTTGAGAAAGAAGTTGATTATGTTCATAAGGCAGGCACCGCCACCCTTCACCGACATTACGTCACGCTTGCACGTTTACGCATTGCGTTATCGGACCGGGAGGCGTGGGGCTATTTATGGGTGGGTATACTCGTTGCCCTGCTTTTTACGCTGACCATTATCTGGATGACGCAATCGGCTGGCATCACCGCCGGACATATTTATTCCGTGATGACATACATGTGGATGTTCGCGACAAGTCTCGATGACGCCCCGCAGCTTCTTGAGAAATTTTCTCAGCTCAGGGATATCGGTAAACGCGTATCAGCCGATGACGAAATTCACGTATCTGGACGTTAATTTAATGCCTCATTTTTTTATTGAACGCCCCGTATTCGCCTGGGTAGTGGCGCTTTTTATTGTCCTGACGGGTGTACTGTCTATACCCCGGTTGCCGGTTGCGCAGTATCCGGCGGTAGCACCGCCGGGGATCATTATTTCTGTCACTTATCCGGGGGCCAGCCCCGATATCATGAATACGTCCGTGGTGTCGCTCATCGAGCGTGAAATATCGGGCGTGGATAATTTGCTCTATTTCGAATCATCCAGCGACACAACCGGTTCTGCATCTATTACCGTGACCTTTAAGCCCGGCACAGACATTAAGCTGGCACAGATGGATCTTCAGAACCAGATCAAGATTGTAGAGCCACGTTTGCCGCAGGCGGTCAGGCAAAATGGCATCAACGTCGAGGCGGCCAATTCCGGATTTTTAATGATAGTGGGGTTGAAGTCCACAACCGGCAAGTTTGAAGAGGCGGATTTAAGCGATTATTTTGCCCGCAACGTCAGCGACGAACTACGCCGTGTGCCGGGAGTCGGAAAAGTCCAGCTGTTTGGTGGCGAAAAAGCGCTGCGCATCTGGCTGGATCCCATGCAGCTGCACAGTTACGGGCTTTCGGTGAGCGATGTTCTTACCGCTGTAGCTCAGCAAAATGCCCTTGTTTCGCCGGGGAAAACGGGAGACGAACCGGCAACTGCAGGACAAGGCGTAACCTATCCCATCACCGTGAAAGGGCAACTCACTTCTGTAGAGGCTTTCAGAAACATTACCCTTAAAGCAGATGCGTCTGGCGCAAGGCTGAAACTGTCCGACGTTGCGCGGATTGAGTCTGGCCTGCAAAGTTACGCTTTCGGTATCCGCGAAAATGGGGTGCCGGCAACGGCTGCGGCAATCCAGTTGTCGCCAGGCGCCAATGCGATGAGCACGGCGTCAGGCGTACGTGCACGTATCGACGAACTTTCTCAGGTGTTGCCGGAAGGAATGGCGTTTACAGTTCCCTTCGATACCGCACCGTTTGTAAAGCTGTCCATCATGAAGGTGGTGCAAACCTTTGTGGAAGCGATGGTCCTTGTCTTTCTCGTTATGCTTCTGTTTTTACATAAGATACGCTGTACGCTTATCCCCGCGATTGTGGCCCCCGTCGCGCTGCTGGGCACCTTCACAGTGATGCTATTGAGTGGATACTCGATCAATATTCTGACCATGTTCGGCATGGTGCTGGCGATAGGGATTATCGTGGATGACGCCATTGTGGTCGTGGAGAACGTTGAACGGCTGATGGAAGAAAAAAACCTTTCTCCGCGCGACGCTACCCGGGAGGCCATGGCCGAAATCACCCCGGCAATTATCGGGATCACGCTGGTACTTACCGCTGTCTTTATACCCATGGGTTTTGCTGATGGGTCCGTAGGCATTATTTATCGACAATTTTGTATTTCCATGGCGGTATCCATACTGTTGTCGGCATTTCTTGCCCTCACGCTGACTCCCGCGCTTTGTGCGACGTTGCTTAAGCCCCACAGCGCGCAAAAACACGGTGGCGGCAGGTTCGCGGTAGGCTTTAACGCCCGTTTTCATACCCTGACGACATGGTACGAATCCGGCCTGGGCGCGGTTCTGAAACGAACCGGCCGAATGCTGCTTCTGTATGTTGCGCTTTGTGCTGCGCTATTTTTAGGATTGTCTTCGCTGCCCTCATCCTTTCTGCCGGACGAAGATCAGGGCTATTTTATGTCCTCTATTCAGCTTCCCTCTGATGCCACAATGCAGCGCACCCTGAAAGTAGTAAAAACATTTGAACAGGAAATTGCGACCCGACCGGATATTGAAAGCAACATTATGATCCTGGGTTTTGGGTTTTCAGGATCAGGACCGAATTCGGCCATGGCGTTCACCACGCTGAAGGACTGGAAAGAAAGGCACGGCTCTACAGCCGAGGATGAAGCCGACCATATGCAGGCCAGTATGGCAAACGTCTCTGATGCCGTAACGATGAGCCTGCTCCCGCCTGCCATTTCGGATATGGGTACCTCGTCGGGCTTCACCTGGTACGTGCAGGACAGAGCGGGACTGGGCTACGAGGCGTTAAAGCAGGCGGCCGATGCGCTGGTGCTGAAAGCGAATCAACGTCCTGAACTGAGTGGCGTGTATATCGACGGCCTGCCGGAAGGCACTAGCCTGGCGCTTCAGATTGACCGGGAAAAAGCGGAAGCTCTGGGCGTCTCATTTGATGAAATCAACCAGACGCTCTCCGTCACCATGGGTTCAAACTACGTTAATGACTACACGAACAATGGGCGTGTTCAGCAGGTGATTATCCAGGCCGATGCGCCTTACCGAATGCAACCTGAGCAGATCCTGAAATTATCCGTTAAAAACCGCCAGGGGCAGAGGGTGCCAGTGTCAACGTTTGCGACGCTCTCCTGGAACGTTGCACCGCAACAACTAACGCGTTATCAGGGGTATTCTGCTATCCGCATTACCGGCAGTGCGGCCACAGGTGAATCCAGCGGTACCGCAATGAAAGTTATGGAGAATTTGTCCAGGGATTTACCTCAGGGCTTGGCGGGAGAATGGGCCGGGAGCTCATTGCAGGAAATAAAATCCCAGTCGCAGCTCCCGGGTCTGATCGTCCTGTCGATTCTGGTGGTGTTTATGGTGCTCGCTGCCCTGTATGAGAGCTGGTCAATACCTTTTGCCGTCATGCTGGTGGTGCCATTGGGACTGATCGGTGCAGTCATGGCCGTGTCTGTTGCCGGCATGACGAATGATGTTTTCTTCAAGGTCGGCCTTATCACCCTGATAGGCCTGTCTGCCAAGAACGCCATATTGATTGTGGAGTTTGCCAGACAATTGCATCGTGAAGGGAACCCTCTGGTGGCGGCAACGATACAGGCCGCAAGCCAGCGCCTGCGCCCTATTCTGATGACATCGTTAGCCTTTACGTTGGGAGTGGTTCCCTTAATGCTGGCCAGTGGCGCAAGTGACAGCACACAACACGCCATCGGCACCGGTGTCTTTGGCGGCATGATTAGCGGTACGCTTCTCGCGATCTTCTTCGTCCCGGTTTTCTTTATTGTCATCGCGCGTTTCATAGAAAGCGCCAGGAAAGGGTCACTATCGTGAGGGATCGCCCATCCACGCTGGTTGGATGAGGCGAAGCTGCTGCCGGGTGATATACTGGACGAATGCTGAAATTTTGAACCCACGCCTCACCTTCTGGGGCATTCGTCTTTGGCGATCGGCGAGAAATATCGTGACACAAGGGGCTGTGAGTGGGCTATAATTTCGAGCTAATTTCGAATGATTTTGAAATACTGCCTGTAACGCTATGAATTACAAGGCAAAATAAGCAATGAATATAAGGATTAAAGCTATGGGTTTTCTTTCCGGTAAGCGCATTCTGGTGACTGGCGTTGCCAGCAAACTGTCCATCGCATACGGCATCGCACAGGCAATGCATCGCGAAGGCGCTGAGCTGGCGTTCACCTACCAGAACGACAAGCTGAAAGGCCGTGTTGAAGAGTTTGCCGCGCAGCTGGGTTCCAGCATCGTTCTGGAATGTGACGTTGCACAAGATGAAAGCATCGATGGCATGTTTGCTGAGCTGGCAAAAGCATGGCCGAAATTCGACGGTTTCGTTCACTCCATCGGCTTCGCGCCTGGCGACCAGCTGGACGGTGACTATGTGAACGCGGTTACCCGTGATGGCTTTAAAATCGCTCACGACATCAGCTCCTACAGCTTCGTTGCGATGGCTAAATCTTGCCGCGCGATGCTGAACCCGGGCGCAGCGCTGTTGACCCTGTCCTACCTGGGCGCGGAACGTGCTATCCCTAACTACAACGTGATGGGTCTGGCTAAAGCGTCTCTGGAAGCCAACGTACGCTATATGGCGAACGCAATGGGTCCTGAAGGTGTGCGTGTTAACGCCATCTCCGCGGGTCCTATCCGTACCCTGGCGGCGTCCGGCATCAAAGATTTCCGTAAAATGCTGGCGCACTGCGAAGCGGTTACCCCGATTCGTCGTACTGTTACCATTGAAGATGTGGGTAACTCTGCTGCATTCCTGTGTTCTGACCTGTCCGCGGGTATCTCCGGTGAAGTGGTTCACGTTGACGGCGGCTTCAACATCGCTGCAATGAACGAGCTGGAAATTAAATAAGCTCAGACTCTCTTCCCGCACGGGAAGAGAGTTTTCCCCCGCACCATCCCCTCGTTATTCCGTTCTGCTATTTGTTATCACCTAACAATATTTTTCCCTTTATCTGCGTTACGCCAGGATATTGATCGCCATTTTGAGATCAAGGAACGCCCATGGAACAACGCCGTTTTTCCGGCAAAGGCCACTGGTATCACGAAACCCAGTCAAACCACGCGCAGTCGGATGCGCTGCCCCTGGTGCCCGAAGCCGCTAACGTTGACGATCGTTTTTTGCTCGATTTAGCCCTGCCCGATGAGATTGTCGCCGCCTGTACCGGCTGGCTTGCCCCTGCCAGAGCCTTATGCCATCAGCTGTTTCCCCTCTCACTTCCCGTCAATCGTCTGCGAACGCTCAGCGCCTATGACCGATTAAGTACCGCGTTGACGGTTGCGCAGGCCTGTGGCGTTCAGCGGCTATGCAACCATTACGCCGCCCTTCTTGCTCCGCTGCCGGGTCCTGACTCCTCCCGCGAAAGTAACCGGCGGCTGGCGCAAATCACGCAGTATGCCCGTCAGCTCGCCAGCTCACCGGATGTCATTGATGACAAGGCGCGAAACCAGCTTGATGAGGTGGGTCTCTCTACCTATGACATTGTGGTGATTAACCAGATCATCGGCTTTATCGGTTTTCAGGCGCGCGTGGTTGCGGTCTTTCAGGCTCTGCTTGGCCATCCCGTTCGCTGGTTGCCGGGCCATCATATTCAGCCGCACACCCTGCCAGCGTGCGCCGGTAGGTGGATAGCGCTTCTTCCCGTGGTCGAGCTTCGCTATGCGAGTGCGCAACAGCTTGAGTCCCTCTCCCGCTGGCAGGCAGAACCTGCGCTTGAGGCGCTGACACCCGTCCTGTGCCATGAACCGACCTTGCTCGACCTGACGGGAGAGATCCTGATAAACAGCCGGGAAGAGAGTGCGCTTTCCCCGCCGTCGCTTTTGGCAGCAGTCGACTTGCTGACACGCTCGCCGGACCGCTTCAGTGCCGCGCAGTTTACCCCACTCATGGAAGAAGGACTGACTGTTGCCCAGGCGATCAACCGCCTGTCTCAAAGCGCGTTTGAGGGCTGGCTTAATCGACTAAAAGTCGCGGCTGGCAAAGCGGAATAACCACACGCAATCCCCAAAGACCGCTTGCTGTAGAAGTGAGAATCGCGTAAAACTGTCAGCCGCTCAATGGCTACGAAAATAGAACATTATGTTTCAGGACAACCCGCTGCTAGCGCAGCTTAAACAGCAACTGCATTCCCAGACGCCGCGTGCAGAAGGGGTCGTGAAAGCCACGGAAAAGGGCTTTGGCTTCCTTGAAGTTGACGCGCAGAAAAGCTACTTCATTCCGCCACCGCAGATGAAGAAAGTGATGCATGGCGATCGCGTCATGGCCGTCATTCATACAGAGAAGGAACGTGAATCCGCTGAGCCGGAAGAACTGATTGAACCGTTCCTGACCCGCTTTGTCGGTAAGGTTCAGCGAAAAGACGATCGTCTTTCTATCGTGCCGGATCATCCCCTGTTGAAAGATGCCATTCCCTGCCGGGCCGCCCGCGGCGTTGAGCATGATTTTAAAGAAGGTGACTGGGCCGTAGCAGAAATGCGCCGTCATCCTCTGAAAGGCGACCGTGGTTTCTATGCAGAGCTGACGCAGTTCATCACCTTTGGCGATGACCATTTCGTCCCGTGGTGGGTCACGCTGGCGCGCCATAATCTTGAAAAAGAAGCGCCGAACGGCGTGGCGACTGAAATGCAGGACGAAGGTTTGACGCGCCGCGATCTCACTGCGCTGGAATTTGTCACCATCGACAGCGCCAGCACAGAAGATATGGACGATGCGCTCTACGCTGAAGAGAGCGCCGATGGCAAACTGCATCTGACCGTCGCCATTGCCGATCCTACCGCCTGGATTGCACAAGGCAGTAAACTGGACGAAACGGCCAAAATCCGTGCGTTTACCAACTACCTGCCAGGCTTTAACATCCCGATGCTGCCGCGCGAACTGTCAGACGATCTCTGCTCGCTGCGCCCAAATGAAGTGCGCCCGGCTCTCGCCTGCCGCATGACCATCGCCGCGGATGGGACGATTGAAGACGATATCGAATTCTTTGCCGCCACCATCGAATCCAAAGCCAAGCTGGCCTATGACAATGTCTCTGACTGGCTGGAAAACACCGGCAGCTGGAAACCTGAATCTGATGCCATTGCGGCGCAGATTCGTCTGCTGCACCGTATTTGCCTGAAGCGTGGCGAATGGCGTACAACCCACGCCCTGGTGTTCAAAGATCGTCCGGATTACCGGTTTGTTCTCGGTGAGAAAGGCGAAGTGCTGGATATCGTGGCCGAGCCGCGACGCATTGCTAACCGCATCGTCGAAGAAGCGATGATTTCCGCCAACATTTGCGCCGCACGCGTGCTGCGCGACAAGCTGGGCTTTGGTATTTACAACGTTCACACCGGATTCGATCCGGCCAATACCGAAGCGCTGGCGGCCCTGCTGAAGAATCACGATGTGCATGTTGATCCGGAAGAAGTCCTGACGCTGCCAGGATTCTGCAAGCTTCGCCGCGAGCTGGACGCACAGCCATCCGGTTTCCTTGATAGCCGTATTCGCCGCTTCCAGTCCTTCGCTGAAATCAGCACCGAACCAGGCCCGCACTTCGGCCTCGGTCTGGAAGCTTACGCCACCTGGACATCCCCAATTCGTAAATATGGCGACATGGTTAACCACCGTCTGCTGAAAGCGATTATCAAAGGCGAAACGATTGCACGCCCTCAGGACGACACGACCGTGCAGATGGCAGAGCGTCGCCGTCTGAACCGCATGGCGGAACGTGACGTTGGAGACTGGCTGTACGCGCGTTTCCTGCAGGATAAGGCCGGAACCGACACCCGCTTCGCTGCGGAGATTATTGATATCAGCCGCGGCGGGATGCGTGTCCGTCTGGTGGATAACGGTGCTGTCGCCTTTATCCCTGCCCCATTCCTGCATGCCGTTCGTGACGAACTGGTCTGTAGCCAGGAAAGTGGCACCGTGCAGATTAAAGGTGAAACAGTTTACAAAGTCACTGAGGTGATTGACGTAACTATCGCTGAAGTCCGCATGGAAACCCGCAGTATTATCGCGCGACCAGCTGTCTGATAACCCGCTAAATTGTCGGCCATTTCCGTTCGGGAAGGCCGACAATTTTTCTTTTTAACCCGCCCCACAAATTCATCATTTTTTCTGACTATTTTCCGATTCCCCCCGCCCAAAATGGCCATAATTATCTACAGTAAAAGAGTGCCGTCATATTCGGTCACCTGAATAGCTGGATGCTCAGTATTCTTTTTTGGCAGACTCGTTTTATTATAAGAAAGCAGGGAAAAACAATACGTTCACTTCGGTTTTACCGCTGTTTCACAACGGAAAAGTCGACTGCAAATGAATAATTTGTGCGCTAATGAGTAGCAGCGGGAGAAATCATGATCGACGATCTTGAGCAGAATTTGCTGTTTCGTTACATGGGTACTCACAGTCCGTGGTGGCGATTGTCGGCAGACAGCAACGCTCTGCACCTTGCCGCCAGCGAAAATGCCGATGCGACTCAGGTGGTGACGCTGGACGATGAACAAGCCACGTTGATCCGCCAGTTAACGGTAATTACCTCCAGCATTTCAATGAACCTCTCCCTGTATGGCGAAGAGGTTCCCGTGCATCTTGTCGGCCGCAAAATCACCCGAAACGAGTGGGCCGGCACGGCATCGGCCTGGAACGATACCCCCTCCGTAGCACGCGATCTCGCTCAAGGACTCTCCTTCGCGGAACAGGTGGTTTCGGAAGCGAATTCCGTCATTGTGATTCTCGATCAGCACGGCAATATTCAGCGTTTTAATCGCCTGAGCGAAGAGTATACCGGTCTGAAAGAGCAGGAAGTGATCGGTCAGAACGTGTTCAAATTGTTTATGAGTCGCAGCGAGGCGGCAGCCTCGAAGCGAAATATTACCGGTTTCTTCCGTAACGGCAGCTCCTACGAAGTCGAACGCTGGATCAAGACGCGGAAAGGACAACGCTTGTTTCTGTTCAGAAACAAATTCGTTCACAGCGGCAGCGGTAAAAACGAAATATTTCTTATTTGCTCCGGCACCGACATTACCGAGGAACGTCGGGCGCAGGAGCGCCTGCGCGTGCTGGCCAATACCGATACCATCACCGGTTTACCCAACCGCAATGCCATCCACGAACAGATCTCAGACGCCATCAACCATCGGGGCGAAACGCAGGTTGGCGTGGTGTATCTTGACCTGGATAACTTCAAAAAGGTCAACGATGCCTACGGGCATATGTTTGGCGATCAGCTCTTACAGGCGGTTGCACTCGCCATTCTGAGTTGCCTTGACGAGGGGCAGGTCCTGGCCCGGCTCGGCGGCGATGAGTTTATCGTGATGGCCACGAATACGTCTCAGGGCTCGCTGGAAGCGATGGCGTCGCGCATTCTGACCCGCCTGCGCCAGCCGTTCAGAATCGGGCTGATTGAGATATATACCGGCTGTTCTTTGGGGATCGCCCTCGCGCCGCAGCACGGGAACGATCGGGAAAGTGTGATTCGCAATGCCGATACGGCCATGTACACCGCCAAGGAAAATGGCAGGGGTAAGTTCTGCGTCTTCTCCCCTGAAATGAACCAGCGCGTATTTGAGTATCTTTGGCTGGACACCAATCTGCGTAAAGCGCTGGATAACGATCAGCTTCTGATTCACTACCAGCCTAAAATGACCTGGCGCGGTGAGGTCAGAAGTCTTGAGGCGCTGGTCCGCTGGCAGTCGCCGGAGCGCGGCTTGATCCCACCGCTGGAATTTATCTCTTATGCCGAAGAGTCCGGTTTGATTGTGCCGCTGGGGCGCTGGGTGATGCTCGACGTGGTTCGTCAGGTGGCGAAATGGCGTGACAAGGGGATTAACCTGCGCGTGGCCGTGAACGTCTCTGCACGTCAGCTTGCCGACCAGACGATTTTTCAGCGATTTAAAGCAGGTGCTTAAGGATCTGCATTTTGAGTACTGTCCTATCGACGTCGAGTTAACAGAGAGCTGTCTCATCGAAAACGAAGAGCTGGCGCTTTCGGTGATCCAGCAATTCAGCCGACTCGGGGCACAAATACATCTGGATGACTTTGGTACGGGCTACTCTTCCCTTTCCCAGCTGGCGCGTTTTCCTATTGACGCCATTAAACTCGATCAATCTTTTGTCAGAGATATTCATAAGCAGTCCATCTCCCAGTCTCTGGTACGCGCCATTGTCGCAGTGGCACAGGCCCTGAATCTGCAGGTGATCGCCGAGGGGGTGGAGAATGCAAAAGAAGACGCCTTTCTGACTAAGAATGGCGTCAACGAACGGCAGGGTTTCCTTTTTGCTAAGCCGATGCCCGCAGCCGCATTCGAGCGATGGCTAAAACGCTATCAGGCGCGACAACAGCGCTAGCTGGCCTTGCGTAAGCCCGCCGCATGATGGCGGTTTTGCAACATCACCAGACGCTCCATGTAGGCGATATCTTTCGGCTCAAGGCAGAATGCGGCATCGACCCAGTCTTCGGTAATATCCATCAGCTCACTGCGTGGCAACTGCAGAACGCGCGTACGAGCACGCAGCATGGCTCTTACGCCGTTCAGTTTTGGCCGCAATGTGTCTATGAAGGTCCTGACCGAGACGTAGCTTTGCCCGGGTTCATACAGCACATCCACCAGCCCGTGCTGCTCGTACCATTCTGCCGTGTGGGACTCCCCTTTGTAGATGAGCTCCTCCGCCAGCTTCATGCCTGAACGTCGTGCGACCAGCGAATACCCCCCCATCCCCGGGAACAGATTAAAGGCAATTTCCGGGAAACCTAACCGGGCATCACGCTGAGCCAGGACAAAATGGTGCGCCAGCGCTGCCTCAAATCCGCCGCCTAATGCGCTGCCTTCGACCATTGCCAGCGTGATGGCCCCCGTATCAAACCCTCTTGACGCCGCATGGACGCAATCAACACAGGCGCGGGCATACGCCCGTAACGCTTCACGCCGCCCG
Source organism: Enterobacter cloacae complex sp. IR5458 (assembly GCF_049238025.1). Taxonomy (NCBI): domain Bacteria; kingdom Pseudomonadati; phylum Pseudomonadota; class Gammaproteobacteria; order Enterobacterales; family Enterobacteriaceae; genus Enterobacter; species Enterobacter cloacae complex sp. IR5458. The sequence goes on along the minus strand of NZ_JBMKIF010000018.1, from coordinate 30,548 downwards.
TTCTGAATGCACTCGACGAAGAACTGCAAGTCCCCTCCCACGTTGTACATTTCAGGAACAAGCGAGCCGGTAACCCAAAAATCGACCGCAAAACCCGACTGACGGACCAGCCAGGAAAGGTTCATGATCTCCTCAATTAAGGCATGGTTGAAGCAAGGACGCGGCTGAGCCCGCAGCATCATCCAGACGGTGCGTCGCTCCGCCTCGTAATACCCTGAGAGCTGCGTGAAACGTTCAGTATCGGTAAACAGTGTACAGGTAGGCTGATTGATAACTGTCATAGTCCAATTCCTCATATAAAAAAGCGCCTTGCGCGCAGTTTTAGACTAATCCACCGATTAAGCCTGCTATATGAGGGGGAATAAATTTATCACTTTCATTTATGTAATTTCGTTATCGCATTTTTTCCCTTCTCTTTTGACCCCATTTTCTGCATCATTGAAATTATTCACTTTTCGCTCCCGGGGAGAGATTATGTCTACTATTGATCCACAAGCTGTAGCACAACGTATTGATACCGTGCTGGATATTCTGGTAGCGGGTGATTATCACTCTGCGATCCGTAATCTCGAGATCCTGAAGTCTGAACTTCTTGCTCAGAATGGCGCTGACAACGCCCCCGAAAACAAACAGCCAAAAGCGCCGTGGGAAGTGTAATCCCACCGTTTCCGACCTCGTTTCGCTTTATTAAATGGATGCTATGAATTCCCGACAACAACTCATTTTGCAGATGGTCATCGATCAGGGGCGTGTAAGCGTGGTCGATCTCGCTAAAACCACCGGCGTCTCCGAAGTCACCATTCGTCAGGATCTTAATCTGCTGGAAAAACAGAGTTACCTGCGCCGTGCGCATGGTTATGCCGTGCCGCTGGACAGCGACGACGTTGAGACGCGCATGATGAATAACTACGCGCTTAAACGTGAACTGGCAGAGTTTGCCGCATCACTGGTAAACCCTGGCGAGACGGTCTTTATTGAAAACGGCAGCAGCAACGCCCTTCTGGCACGGACGCTCGCGGAACAAAAAGACGTGACTATCATCACTGTCAGCAGCTATATCGCCCATTTACTCAAAGAGACGCGCTGTGAAGTCATTTTGCTGGGTGGCATTTACCAAAAGAAAAGTGAAAGCATGGTGGGCCCGCTGACCCGGCAATATGTTCAGCAGGTGCATTTCAGTAAGGCCTTTATCGGCATTGACGGCTGGCAGCCGGAAACAGGTTTCACCGGCCGGGATATGATGCGCACTGACGTGGTGAATGCCGTACTGGAAAAAGAGTGTGAAGCCATTGTGCTCACTGACAGTTCCAAATTTGGCGCGGTCCACCCTTATACAATGGGTCCCGTCTCACGCTTCAGTCGCGTCATTACCGACGAACGGTTAAGTGACGAGCATCGTAATAAGCTGGAAGAAGACGGTCTGATTGTCGATATTATTAAAACGTCCGCCTGAGTCCATTTCGCGCCCGTCATTCGGGCGCCTGCATATCCCTTCGTCTGAGACGATTCCTAACGCCCCTTTAAGAGTTTTTACCTGTTTAACCCGCATTAAAGTCGTAAAATTAATGTTAGCGATATAACAGGAAGTGACTATCACTTGCGTGATTACGTAACGCCTGCGCGACCAGCTTTCACGGAAAAAAGAATTAGGCATTCGTTTTGTCTATACTTAACGTGTACCTCTTTCCGTGAATCGATAATTCAGGAGAAAGTATTATGACCTTAACCAGCAAAAAATTAGCCGCCGCTGTTCTGGCAATCACTGTAGCAATGTCCCTGAGCGCATGCTCTAACTGGTCTAAACGTGACCGTAACACCGCCATTGGTGCCGGTGCAGGTGCACTCGGTGGTGCAGTCTTAACAGATGGTAGCACGCTGGGTACATTGGGTGGCGCTGCTGTCGGTGGTATTATCGGTCACCAGGTTGGCAAATAATTATTCTATAAGCCTTCCCGACATCGCGATTTAGCGTCGCATTTCAGGTCTGACTTACGCACGTATATATCACGAGCCACGGCATTTGCCGTGGCTCATTTATTTTAACCGCCTGCCAGTTTGACTTTCATGCCCTTTGCTTCAAGCAGCGATTTAATTAAATCGCGTTTATCACCCTGAATTTCAATAATGCCGTCTTTCACGGCACCACCGCAGCCACATTTCTTTTTCAACTCAGCCGCCAGTTTTGTTAGCTCAGCATCATCCTGGTCAATTCCTGAGATAAGGCAAACCCCTTTCCCTTTTCGTCCACTGGTTTGACGCTGGATACGCACAATACCGTCGCCCTTCGGACGTTCAACTTTGGTTTTCGGCTCATCTATGCGCCCGCCCTCCGTTGAGTAGACCAGACGACTGTTGGAATCGGTCATTACGCCCCCTTTTTCAGTGATGCGTTGATTGCCTTAAGCGTCTCTGCCGGGTTAGCTGACTGCGTTACTGGCCGCCCGATAACCATATAATCCACACCAGCAGCCAGCGCCTGCTCAGGCGTCATAATACGGCGCTGATCGCCTACGTCGCTGCCTGCCGGACGAATACCTGGCGTGACCAGTTTAAAATCTTTGCCCAGTTCTGATTTGAAGCGGACCGCTTCCTGTGCGGAGCAGACGACGCCATCCAGCCCGCAGTTCTGCGTCAGACGCGCAAGACGCTCGGCATGTTCGGCAGGTGACAATGTCACGCCAAGATCGCGTAAATCACTTTCGTTCATACTGGTCAATACGGTCACCGCAATCAGCAATGGCGCATCTTTCCCGAACGGCAGGAGGGCTTCACGTGCGGCAGTCATCATTCTCGCTCCGCCCGACGCATGGACGTTGACCATCCATACACCCAGCTCTGCGGCGGCGGCAACGGCGTGCGCCGTGGTATTCGGGATGTCATGGAACTTGAGATCGAGGAAGACATCGAAACCACGCTGCTGCAGATCGCGGACGATTTGCGGTCCAAACAGCGTGAACATTTCTTTACCAACTTTCAGGCGGCAATCGCGAGGATCGATACCGTCGACAAAGGCCAGTGCAGCGTCACGCTTATTGTAATCAAGCGCAACAACAACAGGAGAATCCGTAATAACGCGGGAAGTGGAGGAAGTAACAGACGTCATGACCAGCCCTTTTCGTCTATGGGCGCGCAGCGGCGCGGAACAGATAAACGGCCAGCATTCTACCTGCCGCCGCCGCAAATTGACAGAATCCATTTGCCCCCCTGCCAGGCTGGCACACCGCACGGTGTTAAGGAAGGGGTATAAACCATCAGTATGTTGTAACTAAAATGGGGTGTTTTAAAAAATTACTGGCCGTCAAGACCACGGATTGGCTTGATGGTGGACCAGGCCCGGCAGGAAGGACAATGCCAGTAAAGCGTATACGCGGTAAAACCACACTTCTGGCAACGGTAGCGCGGTTTACTCCGCACCTGCTCGCCGACCATGTCGCGCAGCACCATCAGGCTCTCTTTGGCGCGCCCTTCTTCTGCGTCGTTCAGGTGGTAATCCATCAGTTTATGGAATACCCGCATCGTCGGATGACGCTGTAGCTGACGGGTAATATACACCTGCGCGGTGTCGGTCCCTTCGTACTGCTCAACCACGTCTGAGAGCATCAGCTCTGCGGTCGCGCCGGTATTCTCTTCCACGCAACGGCGCAGGAATGCTACCCACTCTTCCTGCTTGCCCAGCTGTTGATAGCAGGTTTGCAGCATCTCCAGCGTTTCACTGACCAGCTCTTTGTCCTGGTCAATCACCCGGAGCAGGCTTTCAACGGCTTTGGCGTAATCGCCATTCGCCATAAAAACGCGTCCCATCATGATAGAGATACGCGCGCTATTGCGATCTGCTGCTGCACCTTTCTTCAGCAACGCCATGGCTTTGTCCATGTCGTCGTTGCCCATCTGCTGAAGGGCAAGTTCACAGTAGAAATGGGCTATCTCAACACGCTGCTTATCTTTACCCAGCTTCACCAGCCGCTCGGCAGTATCAATGGCTTTTTGCCATTCGCTGGTGGCCTGATAAATTTGCAGTAATTGCTGCAACGCACCGATACGGAAATCCGTTTCATCAATCAGCTGCGAGAACATATCTTCAGCGCGGTCGTACAGCCCGGCAGCCATGTAATCGCGCCCCAGCTGCTGGACCGCGAGGAGACGTTGTTCGTAGGTCAGCGAGGCGCTTTCCATAAGGGTCTGGTGGATACGGATGGCACGGTCAACCTCGCCACGCGAGCGGAACAGGTTACCGAGCGTGAGATGGGCTTCGACGGTCCCCGTATCCTCTTTCAGCATATCGAGGAACAGGTCTACCGCTTTGTCCTGCTGATTACTCAGGAGGAAGTTCACCCCCGCAACGTAGTCGCGAGAGAGACGGTTAGCCTCATCCTGCTTTGTTTGTTGCGCACTTCTGCGGCCCATATACCAGCCATAGGCAGCGGCTACAGGCAAAAGCAGAAACAACAACTCCAGCATCGTCGATTATTCCTTCACGACCGGCACACCAGAGCTTTCCGGAATGTCGGACGCAGGCGCAATGTTATGCTCAAGTCGTTTAATTTTACGTTCAGCGCGTGCAAGAGAAACACGGACTTTCAGCCAGAACAGACCGCAAACCAGCCAGCCAATGGCAAAGCCTGCGGCAAACAAGACCGCAAGCAGACTTGATACGCGATACTCGCCCTGCGCCAGCAGATAGTTAAACGTCACCTGTTGATCGTTTTGTGCACCCAATGTGACTGAAATGACAAAAATCGCCAATACCAGTAAGAAAATGAGTAAATATTTCACATTACTTCCCGTTATGTGGTTCAAGCGAATAAAGTGTGTTCAACTTACCGCAATCAGCCTTATAAACTACCATTTTAGCGACGGGCGCGAAACGGAAAAAGTGACGCACACGTCATGGATTTATGGGCGAAATACGCAATATCAACCGTCAGGCGTCGCTTTGCTCCCTTTCGGCGATTTCTTCTTTCTCTTCAGGCGGTGGCGTAAGCGGGCCACAGAGTCGTTCTGCAAGCCAGGTTGCCAGCGTCACCAGCAGCCATGAGATCAGCGTAGCGACCACCAGGTCCCGTGGCCAGTGCATCCCCAGCAGCAAGCGGCTGCCCATCACTCCCGTTGCCCAGATCAGTAATATCCCGATGGTAACCGTTCGACGTCGTGGCCAAAGCAGCCCAACAGCCAACAGCGCCCAGCTGGCCGCAAACATCGTGTGGCCGGAAGGAAACGCGAAGCCCGTCTCTTTTTGCCAATGTTTACGCAAGAACTTCGGAATATCCTGCTGTTCCGTAAGCTGTTCTTTCACCAGCGCACCGCGATCTTTACGCTTTAAATTGTAGAACTCATCTACCGGAATATGGTGTGTTTTTTCCAGCCAGACGACAAACGGTCGTGGCTCCTGAACATGGTCTTTCACCCAGGACTTAACGCCCTGACCAATAACAATCGCGCCACCCAGGATAGCAAAGAGCATCAGCGCCGCGCGCAGACGAAAACGCAGGCACCACAGGAACCAGCCACAGAGAATGATATGGGTGATAATTCCCCACGGTTGCGTGACCGTCTCCGTTACCCAGTACAACGTTTTCAGCCACGTGGCATTCTGCCCGGGCTGCCACATCCAGCCGGAGACCCATACGGTCAAAGGCATAATCAGTAAAATGGCCGCGCCTGCTGCCGTACGTCTGGCGATTGAAAGCATGTCTTCTCCTTTTACGCTAAGCCTCACAATCATAACTGAAATTCATCCGATGGGTGGAGATGTCGGATCGTGCGTTTAACGTTCATATAGCATGGTGCCCATTAGGCGAACGTGCTGAGCTTGTGGCAAAATGAACAGATACAGAAAGTAAAACAGGCGCAAGACACGAAACGTGTCAGCCTACTCTGGAGAATCACATGCAGCTTAAACGTGTGGCAGAAGCCAAACTGCCAACCCCATGGGGCGATTTCCTGATGGTGGGGTTTGAAGAACTGGCAACCGGACAGGATCATGTTGCGCTGGTCTACGGCGATATTTCAGGGCAGACGCCGGTGCTGTCCCGCGTCCATTCGGAGTGTCTGACCGGCGATGCGTTGTTCAGCCTGCGCTGTGATTGCGGTTTCCAGCTGGAAGCTGCCCTTTCTCATATTGCCGAAGAAGGCCGCGGTGTGTTGCTCTATCACCGTCAGGAAGGTCGTAATATTGGCCTGCTGAATAAAATCCGCGCATATGCGCTGCAGGACCAGGGCTACGATACGGTAGAAGCCAACCATCAGCTCGGTTTTGCCGCCGATGAACGTGACTTCACCCTGTGTGCGGACATGTTCAAGCTGCTGGGCGTCGACGAGGTTCGTCTGCTGACGAACAACCCCAAAAAAGTGGAAATCCTCACCGAAGCGGGAATCAACATTGTCGAACGTGTGCCGCTGATTGTTGGCCGCAACCCGAAAAATGCCCACTATCTTGATACTAAAGCCGCCAAGATGGGCCATCTGCTGAAAGAGTGAAAGTAAAAAGCCCGGCATAAGCGCCGGGCTTTTTTATCAATCGAGCATCTTACGAATCACATAGTGTAAAATGCCGTCGTTCTGGTAGTAGGTCAATTCGGTTGCCGTATCAATACGGCACCGGCAGTCCAGTACCTCCGTCTTCCCGTCAGCTCGCGTCAGCTTCACCGGCACCGTTTTACCCGGCTGCAGGTTTTGCAGACCACTAATATCAATCTGCTCTTCTCCGGTCAGCCCCAGCGTTTTACGGGTTACGCCCTGCGGGAACTCAAGCGGCAGAATCCCCATGCCGATGAGGTTCGAGCGGTGAATACGTTCAAACGACTCGGCGATCACCACACGAACGCCTAGCAGGCGCGGTCCTTTCGCCGCCCAGTCACGGCTGGAACCGGAACCGTACTCTTTCCCGGCAATCACCGCCAGCGGTGTACCTTCCTGTTGATATTTCACGGCTGCATCGTAAATCGACACGACGTCCGTCCCCGGTAGATGGCGCGTCATCCCCCCTTCCACCCCCGGAACCATTTCATTACGAATGCGAATGTTGGCAAACGTGCCCCGCATCATGACTTCATGGTTACCGCGGCGCGAACCGTAGGAGTTAAAATCGCGGCGCTCCACTCCCCGGCTTTGCAAATAACGGCCCGCCGGGCTATCGGCTTTGATACTCCCCGCCGGAGAGATATGGTCAGTGGTGACAGAATCCCCCAGCATGGCCAGGATGCGCGCCCCATGAATATCTGTAAGCGGCGCAGGCTCGGCGAGCATCTCATCAAAGAACGGAGACAGACGAATATAGGTCGAGTCATCCTGCCAGTCATAGGTGTCCGACCCCACGACATTGATGGTTTTCCATTCCGGCGTGCCTTCGAAGACCTCCGCATACTCTTTGCGGAACATCTCGGTAGAGACCTTTTCAACGGCCATCGCAATTTCACGCGAGGACGGCCAGATATCTTTCAGGTAGACGGGCTCGTTCTTGCGGTCGTGACCAATCGGATCGGTCACCAGGTTAATGTTCATGTTCCCGGCCAGCGCATAGGCCACCACCAGCGGCGGCGAAGCAAGCCAGTTGGTTTTCACCAGTGGATGAATACGCCCTTCAAAGTTACGGTTGCCGGAAAGAACGGCGCCTACCGTCAAATCGCCCTGCTTGATCGCCGTTTCAATGGGCTCAGGCAGCGGTCCGGAGTTACCAATGCAGGTCGTACAGCCATACCCCACGAGGTTAAAGCCCAGCTCATCAAGATAAGGCGTCAGCTTAGCCTGAGCCAGGTAATCCGAAACCACTTTGGAGCCCGGCGCCAGCGAGGCTTTGACCCACGGTTGAGGTTTCAGACCCAGTTCAACCGCTTTTTTCGCCAGCAGACCGGCCGCCATTAAAACACTGGGGTTTGAGGTGTTGGTACAGGATGTGATGGCGGCAATCACAACCGCCCCGTCCGGAAGTTGATATTGATGGCCGTTCAACACATAGTCGATGGGACGATGGTCTTTCTTCGCCACGTTGACTTCCAGCTCATTGCTGGCGGCAAAGGCTTTCGGCACGTCTGTCAACGCGACGCGATCCTGCGGACGTTTTGGCCCGGCGAGGCTTGCCTCAACGCTGCCCATATCAAGCTCAAGCGTACTGGTAAATACCGGTTCATCGCCCGGATTGCGCCACATACCCTGCGCTTTGGTATAGGCCTCTACCAGCGCCACCTGCTCTTCGCTGCGTCCGCTCAGACGCATGTACTCCAGCGTGACGTCATCAATTGGGAAAAAGCCACAGGTTGCGCCATATTCTGGTGCCATGTTGGCAATGGTCGCGCGGTCAGCCAGGGGCAGCGAATCCAGCCCGTCCCCGTAGAACTCAACAAATTTGCCCACCACCCCATGCTTGCGCAGCATTTGCGTAACGGTAAGTACCAAATCGGTCGCGGTAATGCCTTCTGACAGTTTTCCTGTCAGCTTAAAGCCCACGACATCCGGAATCAGCATGGAGACCGGCTGACCGAGCATGGCGGCTTCCGCTTCGATTCCGCCGACACCCCAGCCCAGCACGCCGAGGCCGTTAATCATGGTGGTGTGGGAATCTGTACCCACCAGCGTATCCGGATAAGCCACCCACTCTTTGTCCTGTAATTCGCTCCAGACGGCTTTACCAAGATACTCAAGGTTAACCTGGTGGCAAATACCCGTGCCCGGTGGAACCACGCTAAAGCGGCTGAATGCCTGCTGGCCCCACTTCAGGAAAACATAACGTTCGTGGTTACGCTCCATCTCCAGACGCACGTTCTCGCCAAAGGCATCGTCATCACCGAAATGGTCAACGGTCACGGAGTGGTCAATCACGAGGTCAACGGGGGAAAGCGGGTTCACTTTGGCCGTATCGCCGCCGAGGCGTTTAACCGCCTCGCGCATCGCGGCGAGATCCACCACGGCAGGTACACCGGTAAAGTCCTGCATCAGGACCCTTGCCGGGCGGTAGGCAATTTCTCTGTCGGCATGGGCATGCTTCAGCCACCCCGCCAGCGCCTGGATATCATCGAGCGTGACGGAATCACCGTCCTGACAGCGCAAGAGGTTTTCCATCAGAACTTTCAAGGACTTGGGTAAACGCGAAATGTCCCCAAGCGTTCTGGCAGCCAGCGGCAGGCTATAGTAATGCCAGGTTTTATTTTCTGCCTGTAATGTGTCCTTACTGGCTTCGCGTAGGGTTAACGACATAAGCTCCTCCTTAATTACAGAGATGTCCTGACAATCATCAGGGCCGTAATTAAAGATAACACAAAGATGTCGTAACGTTTTGATAACAACCCGAATTGATAAATTTAGGAATGGTCCAGAGGACGTCAAAACAAAAAACCCCGCCGCAGCGAGGTTTTATCATTTAGCGGATGGCCAGCCAGATGAGCTGACTCCAGAACAGGATCGACAGGGTAAACACGCCAATCCATGACCAGTATTTGTGAGACGTCATGTTATTCATCATAGGGACACCAGGCATTATTTATTAAACATTCCGAGGCAGGTCCTCAGTGCGATATTGCTGATGTGTATTTATTAAAGAGTACAAAGGTGCATAGTCGTTATTCAGACCCAATGCATCATTACGCAAAAAACTAAATTATTGTTTTTTGGGTTCGTCTTCCGCGAACACATCAATAAAGGCTTGCTGCTGCGGCGTCAGTTTCCAGGATGCAGGCACAACTGTCGCAGGAGTCTTACGTCCTTTGTGGACAGTGTCATGACGCTGACACATCTGTTTTACCGTTTCTGTACGTACCGTCACTGCCATATTCAACCCCAATATTTCCAGGCCAGGAGAGCAACCATCAGCCAGAACAGGGCGGAGACGAGAAAGACCGCCAGCCAGGCTTTACGCTTGAGCGCAGGATCCCTTTGCGGTTCTTCACTTCCTGAAGGCATTGCTAACCTCATACAATCGATATCGCTTATCATTTAGGACCAAACAATTGGTACAATTAATCATCTGTTGAGATAAATCCTAAAGAAACTTTAGCCGAAAAGCCAGTGAATTTACGCATCCGGAGGTATGAAATATTCATTCTTTTGACCACAAATAAATATTTGAAAAGAAAAATTTGCGTAGCCGTTAATTAGTTTCTATTTTTGTCGCCAATTCACGACATTAAAACCATACAAAATAAAAGGATAATGACAATATATGGCAGGGAGAGCGCAGATGATGATAATTCTAATTTAGCTTTAAGGCGGTATTTCGGTATCTTCCGTTAGGGAAAGATACCGGGTGTGATTATTTTGCGGGGAGTTTGATGTCTTTAAACATCTCTTCAATATCTTCATTTGAGCGTAATGCAACGGCGGTATCCACCACGTCACGCGTTAAATGCGGGGCAAAGCGCTGAATAAAATCATACATATAGCTACGCAGGAAGGTACTGCGACGGAAGCCAATTTTTGTGGTGCTGTGGCTAAAAATATCGTGTGCATCAAGACGTACCAGATCAGGGTCTGACACCGGGTCGACCGCCATGCTGGCAATAACGCCCACGCCCAGACCAAGCCGTACGTAAGTCTTGATGACGTCGGCATCGGTTGCGGTAAAGACAATGCGTGGGGTTAACCCGGCACGGTTAAAGGCGGTATCAAGCTCGGAACGTCCGGTAAAGCCAAACGTATAGGTGACTAACGGATATTGCGCCAGCTCTTCAATCGTCACCGACCCTTTCCCAGCCAGCGGGTGATCGGGAGTCACTACGATCGATCGGTTCCAGTGATAGCACGGAAGCATTACCAGATCGTCATACAGGTGGAGCGCTTCCGTCGCGATGGCAAAATCGGCATTCCCCTTCGACACCGCTTCAGCGATTTGCGTCGGTGACCCCTGATGCATATGCAAAGAGACGCGCGGATAACGCTCGATAAAGCCCTTAATGACGCCAGGTAATGCATAGCGCGCCTGGGTGTGCGTGGTGGCAATATACAGCGAGCCTTTATCTGGCCAGGTATGTTCTCCTGCAACAGATTTAATCGCATCGACTTTGGAGAGGACTTCACGCGCAATGCGAATAATTTCCTGCCCCGCTGGCGTCACCTGCGTAAGGTGCTTACCGCTACGGGCGAAAATCTGAATACCTAATTCATCCTCCAGCATGCGAACCTGCTTGCTGATGCCCGGTTGCGAGGTATATAGCCCCTCGGCAGTAGAAGAGACATTAAGGTTGTGATTCACCACCTCAACGATATAACGAAGCTGCTGTAATTTCATGCCAGACCATCCGATTTAGCGCACGCGGTCAATCGCTTAAGACGATTTGATAATAAGAAATGGGTTAACTATAACCACTATATCATTTATAGCCTGACTGTATAGTACGGAACAAAAAATAATAATAAGGTAATAAAAAAGGGCCGGAAGTCCGGCCCTTTCACAGGTAAGTGACGGTCAGGCAAGCTTATTTCTTGCCTTCAACCCATTTGCCATCGACAAAGAAGGCGGACCAGCCGGTCGCTTTGCCCTCTTTCTCTGCCGCCACGTACTGCTGCTTCGTTTTACGGCTAAAGCGAACCACCGTCTTATTGCCTTCAGGATCCTGCTGTGGCGCATCGGCCAGGTAACGCAGTTTTTCTGGCAGACGGTCACGGAAGCGGTGCAGTTCTTCAACCAGCGGCGCACGTGTTTCACGCGATTTCGGGAAGGTGTTGGCCGCCAGGAAGACACCCGCAGCACCATCACGCAGCACGAAGTACGCGTCGGATTTTTCACACGGCAGCTCTGGCAACGGAACCGGATCTTCCTTCGGCGGAGCCACTTCACCGTTACGCAGAATTTTGCGCGTGTTTTTACACTCGTCGTTGGTGCACGCCATGTACTTCCCGAAACGCCCCATTTTCAGGTGCATTTCAGAGCCACACTTCTCGCACTCCACAATCGGGCCGTCATAGCCTTTAATGCGGAATTCACCTTCCTCAATCTCATACCCGTCACACGTTGGGTTATTACCGCAGACGTGCAGCTTACGTTTAGGATCGATCAGGTAGCTGTCCATCGCCGTGCCGCATTTTTTGCAGCGGCGTTTAGCACGCAGAGCGTTGGTTTCCGCATCCTCACCTTCCAGCACGTTGAGAACTTCGTTCTCCGGCACCAGGTTGATGGTGGTTTTGCAGCGCTCTTTTGGCGACAGCGCATAGCCGGAACAGCCAAGGAAGACGCCCGTGGTTGCCGTACGAATACCCATCTTGCGGCCGCAGGTTGGGCAGTCGATGCTGGTCAGAACCATCTGGTTAGGCAGCATGCCGCCCTCTTCAGGATCTTTCTCCGCTTTTTCAAGCTGGTTGGTAAAATCGCTGAAGAAGCTGTCGAGAACCTTCTTCCACTCCGCCTTATGGCTGGCAACCTCGTCGAGGCTGTCTTCCATTTGCGCGGTGAAATCGTAGTTCATCAACTCGCGGAAATTAGCTTCCAGACGGTCGGTGACGATCTCACCCATTTTTTCCGCATAGAAACGACGGTTTTCAACTCGAACGTAGCCGCGATCCTGGATCGTCGAGATGATTGACGCGTAGGTCGATGGACGACCAATACCGCGTTTTTCCAGCTCTTTCACCAGCGACGCTTCACTAAAGCGCGCAGGCGGCTTGGTGAAGTGCTGAGCAGGAACGAGATCAACCAGAGAGAGCTCATCTCCCTTGTTCACCGCTGGCAGCGTACGGTCTTCATCACCTTTACGCAGCGCAGGCATGACTTTTGTCCAGCCGTCGAAACGCAGGATACGACCGCGCGCTTTGAGACGGAAGTCGCCCGCACCGACGGTCAGCGTCGTGGAGTCATACTTCGCAGGCGTCATCTGACAGGCGACAAACTGACGCCAGATCAGCTGATACAGCTTCTGGGCGTCGGCTTCCATATCTTTCAGCGACTCGGCTAACACAGAGACATCAGAAGGACGAATCGCTTCGTGCGCTTCCTGAGAGTTCTCTTTGCTGGCGAATTGATTGGCGCTTTCCGGCAGGTATTTTTTACCGAAGTTATCACTGATATAACCGCGTACCATGTTTACCGCATCCTGGCTCAGATTCGTTGAGTCAGTACGCATGTAGGTGATGTAACCCGCTTCATACAAGCGCTGGGCCATCATCATGGTTTTCTTCACGCCATAGCCAAGGCGCGTACTCGCCGCCTGTTGCAGGGTAGACGTGATAAACGGCGCGCCAGGTTTACTGCTGGTCGGTTTATCTTCACGTTCCAGCACCTGATAGCGTGCTTTTTCCAGCAACGCGACGGCAGCCATGGTCTGGTCACGGTTTTCAGGACGGAAAGGCTTATCGTTCTGATGGCTCACCTGCAGTGGCAGAGCGTCACCGCCCGGCGTGGTCACATTGGCGTCAATTTCCCAGAATTCTTCCGGCACGAAGGCTTTAATTTCGCGTTCACGCTCAACGACAAGACGCACGGCGACGGATTGCACACGTCCTGCGGACAGGCCACGGGCAATCTTTTTCCACAGCAGTGGAGAGACCATATAGCCTACAACGCGGTCCATAAAGCGACGCGCCTGCTGGGCGTTGACACGGTCGATGTTCAGCTCGCCAGGCTTCTCAAACGCCTGACGAATCGCATTTTTTGTAATTTCGTTAAACACTACGCGACTGTAGCGTTTGTCATCGCCCCCGATCACTTCCCGCAGGTGCCATGCAATGGCTTCCCCTTCGCGGTCAAGGTCGGTTGCGAGATAAATGTGGTCTGCTTTTTCAGCCAGCTGCTTCAGCTCGTTAACGACTTTCTCTTTTCCGGGCAGCACTTCGTATTGTGCATCCCAGTTGTGCCATGGGTTAACACCCATGCGGTTGACAAGCGCGCTACGTTCATCCTTTTTAGGCTTTTTAGCCCCTTTGGTGGAGGTAGAGTCTGCGCTCTTTTTGCTGGCTGAGCCACTGGTCGGCAAATCGCGGATATGACCCACGCTGGACTTAACCACGTAGTCATTACCCAGATACTTATTGATCGTTTTGGCTTTTGCCGGGGACTCAACGATGACGAGAGCTTTACCCATATTCACCTTTACCTAATTTAATTCTTCCAGGAATACGCCGCACGTTGATTTCCCTTCCGCTGACGACGAGCCAATGATATTGCGGCTGCGTCAGGAGATATCAACCCCTTTGTCCTACCGGGTGTCTGAGGAAAGACGCCCAGGTGATTGAGTTATCGGGTATTTTTCTCACACCTCGTATAATTCGTGACGAGTTCCCGGTCGAATGTCAAGCAATTCTGTTGCCAGAATGACGAAAGCGCACACTCTACCTGATAAAATTCGTTACGCAACTTTATTAGCATGCAAAAGCAAATCCCGCCAACCTGCCCCCTGTATCTTATCCCCTCACAAAACAGGGAAAATTTGCCCCCAAAGCGCCCCCGGCGTAGACTATTGTCACTGTTTAAGGAGTGGATTATGCAGAATACGACCCAACCTATTGACCGAGCCTCTCTGCTTATCGAAGCAAATAAGCTTATCCGTGACCATGAAGATACCCTGGCGGGCATCGAAGCCACCGGTGTAGAGCAGCGTAATGGCGTGCTGGTTTTCAGCGGCGAATACTTCCTTGACGAACAGGGATTACCTACCCCAAAAAGCACCGCTGTGTTTAATATGTTTAAATACCTGGCGCATACGCTTTCTGAAAAATATCACCTGGTCGATTAATGCAAAACGCGAGGCATATGCCTCGCGTTTTTGCTTACAGCAGCGGTTTTTGTCCGCGCTGTAGCCAGCGAAGCAGCAGGCGATCTGCGCTTTCCGCTGCACTGTTGGTAAAGCGGTCCATCAGGCGCTTACGCTGGGTGAACCGCACGCCTATCAACTCCCTTCCGTCCATCAGGTTGAGCAGCAGATCGTCGCTGGTCCCCACTTCATCTACCAGCCCTTTTTCCTGCGCCTGAATACCGTACCAGTGTTCGCCTGTCGCGACCTGCTCAATATCCAGCGTTGGGCGCATACGGTGTACGAAATCTTTAAACAGGTGGTGCGTTTCGTTGAGATCCTCACGGAATTTTTGGCGCCCTTCTTCCGTATTTTCCCCCAGCAG
The DNA here is from genome assembly GCF_049238025.1 of Enterobacter cloacae complex sp. IR5458. Lineage (NCBI taxonomy): Bacteria > Pseudomonadati > Pseudomonadota > Gammaproteobacteria > Enterobacterales > Enterobacteriaceae > Enterobacter > Enterobacter cloacae complex sp. IR5458. Next base: position 15,515 of record NZ_JBMKIF010000018.1, on the reverse strand, counting down.
CGTCAGGGTACGTTTGTACTGACCCGCCGTGTGCAGTTCGATATCAATCTCTTTATTCTTCAGAAAACGGTTAAAGTTTGGGATCTGTGCGACCACGCCGATAGAACCAATGATGGAGAACGGTGCCGCAACAATTTTGTCCGCCACGCAGGCCATCATATAGCCACCACTTGCCGCGACTTTATCTACCGCCACGGTAAGCGGGATCTGCTTTTCTCGCAGACGCTGTAGCTGAGAAGCGGCCAGTCCGTAGCCGTGCACAACCCCGCCTGGGCTTTCAAGACGCACCACCACTTGATCCTGCGGAGTGGCCACGGCCAGAACGGCAGTCACCTCTTCCCGTAGCGAAGCGACTTCATGCGCATCCATACTGCCTTTAAAATCGAGTACATAGACGCGAGGCTTCGCGTCAGACTGTGGCGTTGCAAGCTTAGCTTTCGCCTTTGCGGCTTTGGCTTCCTGCTTGTGCTTTTTCTTCTGGGCCTTCAGCCATGCCTTCTGTTGATGGCTATCAAGCAGTGAGAGGGACATGTCTTCCTGCATCTCTTTGTACTGCTCGCTCAGACGGGTAATGCGTAACTCCCCACGCTGGCGTTTGCGCTGCGTGAGATTGACAATCAGAACGGCAACGACCGCAATGGCAATCACCACCGTCGCGATTTTAGCCAAAAACAACCCATATTGAGAAAGTAATTCCACGCGTTCCACCTTGATTTAACCACGAATCTTTCACGGCAGTGTACAACAGCCCTGCCTTTGCGTCTCGCCCGTGACATTACCTGTGCGAGCCATCTTCAGGAATCCCCGCCCGGCGGTTTAAATATTTGCAAATTGTTAATTTTACAGTAATACGTCCTGTAGACTGATTGAATTCTCACGCTAATTCGGGCATAAAGCCGAAAAGTCATTATGAAGGCGCCATTGAGTCACCGTGCGCCTGAGGAGTCACCGTGCACTATCAACCGCAAAAAAACCTGCTGCAGAACCGGATCATTCTTGTCACCGGTGCCAGCGCGGGTATTGGTCGCGAAGCGGCCCTGACGTATGCTGAATATGGCGCGAGCGTTATTCTGATCGGTCGCAACGAAGAAAAACTCAAAGGTGTCGCTCAGGAAATTGAAGCGGCAGGTGGCATACCGGCCCCCTGGTATACTCTTGATTTACTGACCTGTACGCCAGCGGTATGTCAGGAATTAGCCCAACGTATCAGCACCCATTATCCACGTCTGGACGGTGTGCTGCATAACGCCGGGTTGTTAGGCGAAGTTCGTCCAATGGATGAGCAGGATCCTGATATCTGGCAGCAGGTCATGCAGGTTAACGTCAACGGCACCTTTTTCCTCACCCAGGCCTTGCTTCCTTTATTACTCAAATCCGAGTCAGGCTCTCTGGTCTTTACCTCTTCCAGCGTAGGCCGTGAGGCGCGCGCAAACTGGGGGGCATATGCTGTCTCTAAATTTGCGACCGAAGGTATGATGCAGGTGCTGGCGGAGGAATATCAGAGCCGCCATCTGCGCGTAAACTGCATTAATCCGGGCGGAACACGCACCAAAATGCGTGCCAGCGCGTTCCCGACAGAAGATCCGCAGAAGCTGAAAACCCCGGCCGATATTATGCCACTCTATCTCTGGCTAATGGGCGACGACAGCCGTCGCAAAACCGGAATGACTTTTGATGCCCAACCGGGCCGTAAACCGGGGATTTCGCAATGAGTGAAGAACGTCACCAGCAGCGCCAGCAGCGTCTGAAAGAACAGGTTGATGCGCGCATTGCGTCAGCCCAGGACGAGCGAGGGATCGTCATCGTATTTACCGGCAACGGCAAAGGCAAAACCACCGCCGCGTTCGGCACCGCCACCCGCGCCGTCGGACACGGGCAAAAAGTGGGCGTAATCCAGTTTATCAAAGGCGAATGGCCCAATGGGGAGCGCAATTTGCTGGAACCTCACGGCGTTGAGTTTCAGGTGATGGCAACCGGTTTTACGTGGGACACGCAGAACCGTGAAACCGACACCGCAGCCTGCCTTGCTGTCTGGGAGCACGCCAAAAGAATGCTGGCCGATCCGACGCTCAATATGGTGCTACTGGACGAGATCACCTATATGGTCGCCTACGACTACCTGCCGCTGAATGCCGTGCTGGATGCACTGAAAAACCGCCCTGCACATCAGACGGTAATCGTCACGGGTCGTGGGTGTCATCGGGATATTCTGGAACTGGCAGATACCGTCAGCGAGCTGCGTCCGGTCAAGCATGCATTTGATGCAGGTATCAAAGCGCAGCCTGGGATTGATTACTAAAGAAAAAAGCCCGGTGCGTTCACCGGGCTTTTAGATTAACCGTTGTTATTCCGGCTGCCAGAGCGACGGTTGCTGCTGTTCACCTGGCTATGGCGTTTCACCGCACGACGGATCTGGTTCGCCTTCATACGACGACGATCTTTCTCCACCGCCACTTTTGAGGTGGTTTCCGGCGTTAGCCCCACCAGCTCGCGCAGGTAGTTGGTCTGGGTCAGATCCAGTTCGGTATAGCCGCCACGCGGCAGACCTTTTGGCAGCAGAATGTCGCCGTAACGAACGCGAATCAGGCGGCTAACCTGAACCCCTACCGCTTCCCACAGACGACGCACCTCGCGGTTACGCCCCTCTGTCAGGGTGACGTTGTACCACTGGTTAATCCCTTCACCACCGGTAAATTTGATGGTTTTAAACGCTGCAGGACCGTCTTCCAGCTGAACGCCACGCGACAGGTCGCGCAGTTTATTTTCATCAACCTGGCCGAAGACACGCACGGCATATTCACGTTCCACTTCACGGCTTGGGTGCATCAGACGGTTTGCCAGCTCACCGTCGGTGGTAAACAGCAGCAGGCCGCAGGTGTTAACGTCCAGACGACCCACGGCAATCCAGCGCGCACCTCGCAGTTTAGGCAGACGGTCAAACACCGTCGGGCGACCTTCCGGGTCGTTGCGGGTACACAGCTCGCCTTCCGGCTTATAGTAAGCCAGCACGCGGCAAATCTGTTCAGCAGACTCTTTCACGGAGATAAGATGACCGTCGATGCGGATCTTAAGCCCCGGTACGATTTCTACGCGGTCACCCAGCGTGGCGATTTTACCGTCCACACTCACGCGGCCCGCTTCAATAATGGCTTCGATTTCACGGCGCGAACCGTGGCCGGCGCGCGCCAGCACTTTCTGTAACTTCTCGCTCATTGAGCTTCCTCAGGTGTCGCCTTCACAGGCGTCGAATCAGGTCAAAAGAGGGCCTGGCCCTGCTTTGATGGCCGCGTAGTATATCTGCTTACACCTCTACAAGAAAGGCTTAACATCGCCCACGCCTTCACGAATCACTTCTGGCGCATCTTCGGTTAAGTCGACCACAGTGGTCGGTTGCTGACCAAGATAGCCGCCGTGAATAATCAGCTCAACCACCTTCTCCAGACGATCTTTGATCTCTTCCGGGTCGGACTCGGTAAACTCACTTCCCGGCAGCATCAGCGAAGTCGAGAGCATCGGTTCGCCGAGGGTTTCCAGCAGTGCCTGCGCAATCGGGTTGGACGGCACGCGCATCCCGATGGTTTTCCGTTTTTCCTGCAACAGGCGGCGCGGAACCTCTTTCGTCCCTTTCAGGATGAAGGTGTAGTTACCCGGCGTGTTGTTTTTAATCAGGCGAAACGCCACGTTATCAACATACGCATAGGTCGACAGCTCAGAGAGATCGCGACACATCAGCGTAAAGTTATGGCCGTCCGGAAGCTGGCGAATACGGCAGATACGCTCCATCGCCCCTTTGTCTTCAATTTTGCAGCCCAGCGCGTAGCCAGAATCGGTCGGGTAAACAATCACGCCGCCTTTGCGGACGATCTCCACGGCCTGATTGATCAGACGTGGCTGCGGGTTATCCGGATGAATATAGAAAAACTGACTCATACTTCCCTCTCTTCAATTTGCTGCGGCTGTTCCCAGAGCTGCCAGACCGGCTCAACGCCTGCCGGTAACCAAAGCTTGCGCCCCAGTTCAATCCACGCGCAGGGCTGATGGAAATCAGAGCCCTGCGACCCTGACAGGCCGAACTGGCGAGCATAAGTCGCAAGCTGCGCACGCTCATTGGGTGCCTGCTGACACTGGGCGACTTCCATCGCCTCGCCACCGCATTCAGCAAAGTGTGCCAGCAGTCTTTTCAGCCATTTAGCAGAAAGATTATACCGCCCCGGATGGGCCAGCACGGCCTTACCACCAGAATGATGAATCACATCAATAGCTTGTTTTATTGTACACCACTGTGGCGGAACGTATCCGGTTTTCCCGCGCGCCAGATACTTTTTAAAAACATCCGCCATGGTCGTTGCCTTGCCCGCTTCAACGAGAAAACGGGCGAAATGACCGCGCGTGACTGCCCCACCGTTCGCGAGCGCTTGTGCCCCTTCCAGCGCGCCCGGAATATGCGCCTTTTCCAGACGCTCGCCGATCATCTCCGCTCGCTGGTTGCGGCGCGTTTTTTGTTCTTGCAAAAACGTTACAAGTGCCGGATGTTCTATATCGATGTTCAGACCAACGATATGAATTTCATGGTTTTCCCAGACGGTTGAGATCTCAACCCCGGCGACCAGATTCAGCGCCAGCCCGCTGCGGGCAATCTCAGCGCGCGCTGCCGGAATGGCATCAGTGGTATCGTGATCGGTTATCGCCAGCGTGCCGACGCGCATCTCAACCGCGCGATGAACCAGGGCTTCGGGTGTCAGCAGACCATCAGAAGCCTGCGTATGGCTGTGTAAATCATAAATAATGGCGTAGGTGGTATCGCTCAAAGCACTTCCCATAACAGGTTGGAGACATCCGAAACCGCCATGATACCGACTTAACGCGAAATTCTGAAATCAAGGGTTGACAACTCGCCACCGAACCAGTTAACTAGTACGCAAGTTCACACGAGAAAGGTATCTGAAAATGACAGCACATTTCACTCTGCACGGTTGGTGGCGCACTTCCTGATTTTCGGGCAGTGTCACGCGTCTGCGAAATGCAAACAGATACCCAGCCCGCTACCCAGCGGGCTTTTTTTTGAACAAAATAAATGAGAACAACAACATGCAAACAGCCAAACCCCATCTCGACCTGCTGACCTGCGAGGCGGCCTATCGCCACAACCCGACCGCGCTGTTTCATCAGGTGTGCGGCGCACGTCCGGCAACGCTGCTGCTGGAGTCTGCAGATATCGACAGCAAAGACGATCTTAAAAGCCTGTTGCTGGTCGACAGCGCGCTGCGCATTACCGCTTTAGGTGACACTGTCACCATCAAGGCGCTTTCTGACAATGGCGCATCGCTGCTGCCGCTGCTCGATGCTGCCCTGCCTGCGGGCATCGAGAATAAACGTCACCCGGACCAGCGAATTCTGCATTTTCCTCCGGTAAGCCAGCTGCTGGACGAAGATGCCCGCCTTTGCTCGCTGTCCGTTTTCGACGCTTTCCGCCTGCTGCAAAATCTGGTCACCGTGCCGGAAGATGAGCGTGAAGCGATGTTCTTCGGCGGGCTGTTTGCATATGACCTGGTCGCCGGGTTTGAAGATTTGCCGGAAACCGAGCAGGGTAACCGCTGCCCGGATTACTGCTTCTATCTGGCCGAGACCCTGCTGGTGATCGACCATCAGAAAAAATACACCCGCATCCAGGCCAGCCTGTTCACGCCGTCCGCGGCTGAGAAAGAGCGCCTCGAAAATCGCATCGCTCAACTCCAGCAGCAAATGACGGAGGCGCCCCCTGCGCTGCCGGTACAGCGCGTCGAGCAGATGACGTGTGAGGTTAACCAGACCGACGATCAGTACGGGGCCGTGGTTCGCCAGATGCAAAAAGCGATTCGCGCCGGGGAAATTTTCCAGGTGGTGCCTTCCCGTCGTTTCTCTCTGCCCTGCCCGTCGCCGCTGGCGGCTTACGATGTGCTGAAAAAGAGTAATCCGAGCCCTTACATGTTCTTCATGCAGGACAATGATTTCACTCTGTTTGGTGCGTCACCGGAAAGCTCACTGAAATACGACGCTACCAGCCGCCAGATTGAGATCTACCCAATTGCAGGCACCCGCCCCCGCGGCCGTCGTGCCGACGGTTCACTGGATCGCGATCTCGACAGCCGCATCGAACTGGAAATGCGTACTGACCACAAAGAGCTCTCCGAGCATCTGATGCTGGTTGACCTGGCGCGTAACGACCTTGCGCGTATTTGCACGCCGGGTAGCCGTTACGTGGCCGATCTGACCAAAGTCGACCGTTATTCCTTCGTCATGCATCTGGTCTCCCGCGTGGTGGGTGAACTGCGCAGCGACCTCGATGTGCTGCACGCCTACCGGGCCTGCATGAACATGGGCACCCTGAGCGGCGCGCCGAAAGTGCGTGCGATGCAGTTGATTGCCGCTGCCGAAGGTCGTCGTCGCGGCAGCTACGGCGGCGCGGTGGGTTACTTCACCGCCCACGGCGATCTCGATACCTGCATCGTGATCCGCTCTGCCTACGTTGAAGACGGAATTGCCACCGTCCAGGCCGGCGCCGGGATTGTTCTCGACTCTGTTCCGCAGTCTGAAGCTGACGAAACCCGCAGTAAGGCTCGCGCGGTATTGCGCGCCATTGCTACCGCACATCATGCACAGGAGATTTTCTGATGGCTGACATTCTGCTGCTCGATAATATCGACTCCTTTACCTATAACCTGGCAGATCAGCTGCGTGCGAATGGCCATAACGTCGTTATTTACCGCAACCACGTACCGGCGCAGACCCTGATTGACCGTCTGGCGACCATGCAAAACCCGGTGCTGATGCTCTCCCCGGGTCCGGGCGCGCCAAGTGAAGCAGGCTGTATGCCGGAGCTGCTGACCCGCATGCGCGGCAAGCTACCGATTATCGGCATCTGCCTCGGTCACCAGGCGATCGTTGAAGCCTACGGCGGCTATGTCGGCCAGGCGGGCGAGATCCTGCACGGTAAAGCCTCCAGCATTGAACATGACGGCCAGGCGATGTTTGCCGGGTTACCGAATCCACTTCCGGTTGCGCGCTATCACTCGCTGGTCGGGAGTAATATTCCCGCCGGACTGACGATTAATGCCTCGTTTGAAGGGATGGTGATGGCGGTACGTCACGACGCAGATCGCGTCTGCGGCATGCAGTTCCACCCGGAATCGATCCTGACGTCACACGGTGCCCGTCTGCTGGAGCAGACCCTCGACTGGGCGCTACAGAAGCTGGAGCAGACCAATACCCTGCAACCGATTCTGGAGAAACTGTACCAGGCGCAGACCCTTAGCCAGCAGGAGAGCCACCAGCTCTTCTCCGCCGTAGTGCGCGGCGAGCTGAAGCCTGAACAGCTGGCCGCGGCGCTGGTGAGTATGAAAGTGCGCGGCGAAAGCCCGCAGGAGATCGCCGGTGCCGCCACGGCCCTGCTGGAAAATGCCGCCCCGTTCCCGCGCCCGGACTATCCGTTTGCCGATATCGTCGGCACCGGCGGCGACGGCAGCAACAGTATCAATATTTCGACTGCCAGCGCCTTTGTGGCGGCGGCATGCGGGATGAAGGTGGCGAAACACGGTAATCGCAGCGTTTCCAGTCGGTCTGGCTCCTCCGATCTGCTGGCCGCGTTCGGTATTAACCTCGACATGAATGCCGAACGTTCCCGAGAAGCGCTGGATGACCTGGGCGTCTGCTTCCTGTTCGCGCCGAAGTACCACACCGGTTTCCGCCATGCGATGCCGGTGCGCCAGCAGCTTAAAACCCGCACGCTCTTTAACGTGCTCGGTCCGCTGATTAACCCGGCCCATCCGCCGCTGGCATTGATTGGCGTATACAGCCCTGAGCTGGTCCTGCCGATTGCCGAGACGCTGCGCGTCCTGGGTTACCAGCGTGCTGCCGTGGTACACAGCGGCGGTATGGATGAAGTTTCTCTCCACGCACCGACGCTTGTGGCCGAGCTGAACAACGGCGAAGTGCTTAGCTATCAGCTGGAGGCGTCTGATTTCGGCTTAACACCCTATCATCAGGACGCGCTGGCGGGCGGCACGCCGGAAGAAAACCGTGACATTCTGACGCGCTTACTACAAGGTAAAGGTGAGGCCGCGCATGAGGCCGCCGTGGCAGCCAACGTCGCCATGCTGATGCGTTTGCACGGTGAGGAAGACCTGAAGGCTAACGCCCAAAAAGTTCTGGATGTACTGCGCTCCGGTGCAGCTTACGATCGCGTTACCGCACTTGCGGCAAGAGGGTAAAGAATGCAGACCGTTTTAGCGAAAATCGTTGCCGATAAGGCCATCTGGGTGGAAGCCCGCAAAGCAGAGCAGCCGCTTGCCAGTTTCCAGAATGATGTTGTTCCCAGCAGCCGTCGTTTCTATGACGCCCTGCAGGGCGCACGCACCGCCTTTATTCTGGAGTGCAAAAAGGCCTCTCCGTCAAAATGCGTTATTCGTGACGATTTCGACCCGGCGCGTATCGCCGGTATTTATAAGCATCATGCGTCCGCCATCTCCGTGCTGACGGATGAGAAATATTTCCAGGGCAGCTTCGATTTTCTGCCCATCGTCAGCGGCATCGCGCCGCAGCCGATCCTGTGCAAAGACTTTATTATCGACCCGTATCAGATCTGGCTTGCGCGTTTTTACCAGGCTGACGCCTGCCTGCTAATGCTCTCGGTACTCGACGACGAGCAGTATCGCCAGCTGTCTGCCGTAGCGCACAGTCTGAACATGGGCGTGCTGACCGAAGTAAGTAATGAAGAAGAACTGGAGCGCGCCATCGCGCTGGAAGCCAAAGTGGTCGGCATTAACAACCGCGATCTTCGCGACCTGTCGATTGACCTGAACCGTACGCGCCAGCTTGCGCCGCGTCTGGGTTCTGGCGTCACGGTAATCAGCGAATCCGGCATTAACAGCTACGCTCAGGTGCGCGAGCTGAGCCACTTCGCCAACGGTTTCCTGATTGGTTCCGCCATGATGGAACATGACGACCTTAACGCCGCGGTACGTCGCGTCCTGCTCGGTGAAAACAAAGTGTGTGGCTTAACTCGCGAACAGGATGCCCTGGCCGCGTATGACGCGGGGGCCATTTACGGCGGCCTGATCTTTGTTGACGCCTCGCCTCGTGCCGTCAGTGAGGAACAGGCGCGCAATGTGATCGCAGCAGCGCCACTTAGCTATGTGGGCGTGTTCCGTAATGCGGATATCGCAGACGTCGTGGCAAAAGCCGAAACGTTATCCCTGAGTGCGGTGCAACTGCATGGCGATGAGGATCAAGCCTACATCGATAAGCTGCGTGCAGACCTCGCCCCTCAGGTGCAGATCTGGAAAGCGCAAAGCGTGGGTACCACCCTGCCCGCACGTAACCTGAATCATGTTGATAAATATGTGCTCGACAACGGCCAGGGCGGTACGGGTCAGCGTTTTGACTGGTCACTGCTAAATGGCGAAAAGCTGGACAACGTCCTGCTGGCGGGTGGATTAAGCCCGGATAACTGCGTGGAAGCTGCCAAAGCGGGCTGCGCAGGCCTCGATTTCAATTCAGGCGTAGAGTCACAACCGGGTATTAAAGATGCCAGCAAACTGGCCTCGGTTTTTAACACTCTGCGTGCATATTAAGGAAGAGAAGATGACGACATTACTTAACCCGTATTTTGGTGAGTTCGGCGGGATGTACGTCCCGCAAATCCTGATGCCCGCCCTGCGCCAGCTGGAAGAGGCGTTCGTCAGTGCGCAGAAAGATCCGGCATTTCAGGCGGAATTTACCGACCTGCTGAAAAACTATGCGGGCCGTCCGACAGCGCTGACGAAATGTCGCAACCTGACCGAAGGCACAAACACGACGTTGTATCTCAAGCGTGAGGATCTGCTGCACGGTGGCGCACATAAAACTAACCAGGTTCTCGGCCAGGCGCTGCTCGCGAAGCGTATGGGGAAAACCGAAATTATTGCTGAAACCGGTGCAGGCCAGCACGGCGTAGCCTCTGCGCTCGCCAGCGCCCTGCTGGGCCTGAAATGTCGCATTTACATGGGTGCGAAAGACGTTGAGCGTCAGTCTCCGAACGTGTTCCGTATGCGCCTGATGGGGGCGGAAGTGATCCCAGTGCACAGCGGCTCCGCGACGCTGAAAGATGCCTGTAACGAAGCGCTGCGCGACTGGTCTGGCAGCTACGAAACCGCGCACTACATGCTCGGTACCGCGGCGGGTCCGCACCCGTTCCCGACCATCGTGCGCGAATTCCAGCGCATGATCGGTGAAGAGACCAAAGCGCAGATCCTTGAAAAAGAAGGTCGTCTGCCGGATGCGGTGATCGCCTGCGTCGGCGGCGGGTCTAACGCCATCGGCATGTTTGCTGATTTCATCGACGACACCCGCGTGGGTTTGATTGGCGTCGAGCCTGCCGGTCACGGCATTGAATCGGGTGAACATGGCGCACCGTTGAAGCATGGTCGCGTGGGGATCTACTTCGGTATGAAATCGCCAATGATGCAAACCGAGGAAGGCCAGATTGAAGAGTCCTACTCTATCTCTGCGGGCCTGGATTTTCCGTCAGTTGGACCCCAGCATGCGTATCTGAACAGCACGGGTCGCGCGGATTACGTTTCTATTACCGATGACGAAGCGCTGGAAGCCTTCAAAACGCTGTGCCGCAGCGAAGGGATTATCCCGGCGCTGGAGTCTTCCCACGCCCTGGCGCACGCGCTGAAAATGATGAAAGAGAACCCGGAAAAAGAGCAACTGCTGGTCGTTAACCTTTCCGGTCGCGGTGACAAAGACATCTTCACCGTTCACGATATTCTGAAAGCACGAGGGGAAATCTGATGGAACGCTACGATAATGCATTTGCCGAACTGAAATCCCGCCAGGAAGGCGCGTTCGTTCCCTTCGTTACGCTGGGCGACCCTGGTCCGGAGCAGTCGCTGAAGATTATCGACGCCCTGATTGAAGCGGGTGCCGACGCGCTGGAGTTGGGTATTCCGTTCTCTGACCCGCTGGCGGATGGCCCGACCATCCAGAACGCCACCCTGCGCGCGTTTGCCGCAGGCGTGACGCCCACTCAGTGCTTCGAGATGCTGGCGGCGATCCGCCAGAAGCATCCGACGATCCCGATTGGCCTGCTGATGTACGCCAACCTGGTGTTTAACCGTGGTATTGATGAGTTTTACGCCGAGTGCGCGCGCGTGGGTGTCGACTCCGTTCTGGTGGCAGACGTACCGGTAGAAGAGTCTGCGCCGTTCCGTCAGGCGGCGATGCGCCATAACGTGGCACCTATCTTCATCTGCCCGCCAAACGCCGATGATGAACTGCTGCGCCAGATTGCCTCCTATGGTCGCGGGTATACCTACCTGCTCTCCCGTGCGGGTGTAACCGGCGCGGAGAACAAAGCGGCGTTGCCTCTGCATCATCTGGTCGAAAAGCTGGCCGAGTACCATGCCGCGCCTCCGCTGCAGGGCTTTGGGATTTCATCTCCCGACCAGGTCACGGCGGCGATTGACGCTAACGCAGCCGGTGCAATCTCAGGCTCCGCTATCGTTAAAATCATTGAGAAGAACGTGGACAAGCCAGAGCAAATGCTGGCTGAGCTGAAAACCTTTGTCAGCGCAATGAAAGCAGCAACGCGCAAAGCGTAATCTCTCCACCGTCTGGCTTCGCCGCCAGACGGTGTTTCTTTAGCGCCGCCATTCTGGGCACTGCCACGCACATTCGCCTGCTTTTATCGACTTGAACGAATTTGAAAATAAAGTTACTGACCGCAACAAAATAGCTCGGTGCGGCTTAGGATTCAGGTCGTGGACTTGCCTGTACCGGATATGCCATTATATGATTTGGTTAAATCTTTGTATTTATCTCCTGAATGAGGTTAATACAAAATGGCATACGATTCAGGCGATAAGCGGTGGTGTACTTGGATTATTTATTAACATTCATAGAAAGCAATCCGGCTCTGGCCATTGGATTTAATCTTATTCTGCTGGTCATCTCTGGTTTCTTTGCGCACCTGATGTGCAAATTCCTGCTCATAAAAATCGTTCGTAAGGTCTTCTTTTCCAGCCATAAACAGGATGTCCCGCTGGAAAAAGATCGTCGTATTGCCGAGAAGCTGTCGAATTTCATTCCGGTTATTATCGTTTATTACGTCCTGCAGTTTATGCCCAATATGCCGGCATCGCTGGTGACGGCAATAAATACCATCTGTGGGATTTTATTCTTTATTTTTCTGTCGGTTTTCTTCAATGAGATGCTGGATATTGTCAACAGCTCTTATTTACGCAAGACGAAGCGTAAAAATCACTCTATCAAAGGCTATATTCAGATAGGGAAAATATTTATCCACATCATCGCTGCGATCATGATCCTTGCCGTCATGTCGAATAAATCCCCTGCGATCATTATTTCCAGCCTCGGGGCCGTAGCAGCCGTACTGATGTTAGTCTTTCAGCACACCCTGCTTTCGCTCGTGGCCAATATCCAGCTTTCGTCAAATGATGTCCTGCAGTTGGGGGACTGGATTGAAATGCCCGATAAGAACCTGAGTGGCGAAGTGACCGACATAGCGCTGCACACTATTACCATCCGTAACTGGGATAACACAATCTCGCGTATCCCGACCAAAAACTTCCTGACCGAAACGTATACCAACTGGCAGGCCATGTTTTCGTCAGGGGCGCGCCGGATTATGCGCAGCACCACTATCGATCAGCACTCCGTTAAATTCCTCACTCAGGAAACGCTGGCCCCGATGCTGGCCCTGCGCGGCACGAATGAACCGCTGGCAAAGCTCATCGACGGGCGTGATCCCATGGGCGTACCGGACAGTTGGTTTATGGATAATGGCCTGACAAATTTAACGCTTTTTCGGCACTACCTGATGGCATGGCTCGCCGATCGGCCTGATATTATCAAAGATATGTATATTGTCGTGCGAACGCTAAAGCCTACGCCGTCGGGTATTCCCCTGGAAATTTATTGTTTTACCTCATCCGTACTGTGGATGGAGTATGAAAATACCCAGTCAGCGATATTTGAATACATCACCGCTGTCGCCGGTCAATTCTCGCTCCGCTTATATCAGCATCCGGCTGGTCATGATTTCTGGCGTTTATCACAGGAATACAGCCTTCGGGACCGCATCCCGCCTCCGGGTGAAGGATAATTGTCTCAGAAAACAGGTCGGCTAAACAGAATAACAATTTTCCTGGAGCCATAAAAAAACCCGCACTCGGCGGGTTTTTTGTTATCAGTGAAGCTTAACTGCTCAGACTCGCGTCTTCATCGCTATCGTAAGGGTCACTGATAACAGGCGCGACTTACAGCGGAGAAACATTACCCGCTGCCGGGCCTTTAGCGCCATTTTCAATGGTGAAGGACACTTTCTGGCCTTCATCAAGCGATTTGAAGCTGTCGCTCTGAATAGCAGAGAAATGTACGAATACATCTTTGCTGCCGTCGTCAGGCGTGATAAAGCCAAAACCTTTATCAGCGTTAAACCATTTTACTAAACCAGTCATTTTATTAGACATAGATAATTCCTTATTTTTTGAGCCACTAAGCGCGGCGATGATGGCCTGTATTTAGAGAGTAACTTATTTGGCACTTAGGAGGAGGCTCACGAAGAAGAGTATCTATTGATAACACCTGAACTGAGGACTGCTTTACTAAACTGCGTTTATAAGGTCTGTATTCCAAACCGATGACGCTATTTAGGCACAGAAAATTTTTTTAAGCAAAGTTTTTATTTTTTATTATAACCGCTTAAACACCCGGACGGCTGAATGGCAATGGAAACTAAAGCCGCTGGGGCCATGTATTCGCATCCTGTGATAGCCAAAGCATATTGCCTCTTTTAGTGACGGAGAGCTCCCTGAAAGGGGGGATCTTATCGGCACCATTTCAAACTCTTCTCAAGTCTACCAAAATCAACTTAAAGCCCGTATACTGCGGTTTCTAGCCCGTATCTTATCTCCTGTTATCAACTGGACTCAACCGGAATCAAGTTACAGTTGGGGGCATAAGTGGGGGCATTCTGTGTTCGGTCCAGGGAGATGCCCCCAATGAAGCTAAATGCACGACAGGTAGACGCTGCGAAACCCAGAGAGAAAGCCTATAAGCTTGCAGATGGTGCTGGTTTGTATCTTGAGGTTGTTCCTTCTGGTTCTCGATACTGGCGGATGAAATATCGCTTCAATGGAAAAGAGAAGCGTATGGCTTTTGGGGTCTATCCGGCAGTGTCCCTTGCACAAGCGAGGGCACTGCGTGATGAAGCCAAGAAAAAGCTGGCTGAGGGTATCGATCCATCATTTGCTAAGAAAGAAGAAAAGCTGGTTCGGGATGTGCAGCTCAACAACACGTTCCAGTCTGTGGCGCTTGAATGGCACGGAACGAAGGTAAGCCGATGGTCAGAAGGTTATGCCTCCGACATTATCGAAGCTTTCAATAAAGATATTTTCCCCTATATCGGCCAGCAGCCGGTGAATGAAATCAAACCGCTGGTTCTGCTTAATGTGCTGCGTCGAATGGAAAGCCGTGGCGCGACAGAGAAGGCCAAGAAGGTTCGCCAGCGTTGCAGTGAAGTCTTTCGTTACGCCATCGTGACTGGTCGTGCGGAATATAACCCTGCAGCGGATCTTACCAGCGCGATGTCAGGGCATGAATCGAAGCATTATCCCTTCCTTACCGTTGAGGAGTTACCTGATTTCTTTAAAGCTCTCTCTGGTTATACAGGCAGCCCGCTGGTTGTTCTTGCCGCACGTTTGCTGATCCTTACGGGAGTTCGCACCGGCGAGCTTCGAGGTGCTTTCTGGAGTGAGTTTGACCTTGAGAAAGCGGTGTGGGAAATTCCTGCCGACCGAATGAAGATGAAACGGCCTCACCTTGTCCCCCTCTCTACCCAAGCACTAGAGATCGTACAGCAGCTCAAAGTGATGTCTGGGCAATATCCTCTGGTGTTTCCTGGGAGGAATGATCCCCGCAAAACGATGAGCGAAGCGAGTATTAATCAGGTGTTTAAGCGGATTGGATACACGGGGAAGGTAACGGGGCATGGTTTCCGTCACACGATGAGTACGATTTTGCATGAGGAAGGGTTCAATACGGCGTGGATTGAAACCCAGCTGGCTCACGTTGATAAGAATGCGATTCGTGGGACGTATAACCATGCTCAGTATCTGGAAGGGCGTAGGGAGATGATGCAGTGGTACGCCGACTATATTAATAACATTGGCAAAAATAAACTTATCATAGCCTTATGATACTAGCTCCGAATTTAGCCGTTTATTGGTAGATAACGTGAAAACTCAAGCAGAGTTCCTCCGTTTTGGAGGAGCTCTGCACTAGAAATTTTTTTTGCTAATTTACATTTACGATTAATTCAGAAACGTTACATTTGCGTCTGACGGTCTAATTAATACCAAAGATGAAACTCCCTGATTACTCGAAATTTTAAGTTACGGTGACCTGCACAATGGATCTGATGTAGCCCCCTGAAACACCAGACAGTAGCTGTATCTCCAGATAAGAGATAGGCT
>NZ_JBMKIF010000017.1:0-117381 GCF_049238025.1 Enterobacter cloacae complex sp. IR5458 | reverse complement strand
AGCGGGCATCGTTAACTTAAGATACAAAAGCTGTCCGGAAATGGCGGGTCAAGATCAGTTTGCCCAAAGGATGGCCTTTTCACACTCGCCGATTAGCGTTGGATGTACCTTTTGCAAGGTAAACTGCCACCATTGAAGCGCTGCCGGGTTAGCAAGGATCTCTGCTTTAGCCCTTTCATATTCTTCAATAATTGCATGTGATGACAGACCGTTAAACTGAGGATCAATAGGTCCTAAATTCGATTGCTTACCCAATACGATCTGCTCTGCACAACAGGCCAACATCGTTCCGCAGCTCATCGAAATCATAGGCACAATAGCCCTAATATTCGTTCCAAATTTCGAACGAAGATAATGACCAATCGATTCAAGGGCTGCAATATCTCCACCAGGTGTGTGGAGCAAGATATCCAGCCCTAGCTTTGTATCCAGTCCATTGATAGCTGACATAAGGCCATTCTTATCATCATCCGACATTTGAATCAGATGTTGATGCCCAGGCCCACCTTTCTGAAGGAAGCCTGAGTAGTAAGATATTACATTTCGGCCTGTATGCTGTGATAACTCACGTAAGTACTTATGGCGAACCTCATCCGCTGGTGTACGCTGAGCGATAGTACCCATCTCACCCAATACGTCTATCCAATTTGGCATGTTATCAAGCTATCAGTATGTATACAGTTGGTGAGATTGCGGGTTAGTCTGCTCCAAAGTGCTCACAGTACTATATGAATACAGGACTCCAGTCCTCGCAGATTGAGCGTTTTGTTGAGCAAATACACGCATAGCATAATGCTCCACAGATTCGCCCTTGTGTAACTCTTCGGGTGTGATGCCCATTGTTTTGTAAAATTCAGTCGCGCCCATGATGTGCCCCTCGTTATATCTACATCTAGCCCCTATCAGTGCATAGAGATACAAGATGTAGTAACTGCCAGTCGTCTAATACACGAAAAGCCTCAAAGTGAGGCTTCAAAAGAAATTTTTTTGATAAAGATTTAAGCAGACTATAGCGAGTGAGATGCAGATTTGACAAGTATAAAAGGCACTAAAACCTCATAAATGAGCTCCTTTTAAGATATCTCACAACTTTTATGAGGAATCTCAAAACCTGAATTCACACAAACATGAAGAAGTTAAAGCTATACGAAAAATTCAAACAAAAAACCCGCTCTGAGGCGGGTTTAATGTCGTATGGGCGTAATATCCCACGATTGAGATCATACAGGACAGTTTTATGCAAAGTCAACAATAACGTGCAAAAAGTGTCGCCATTTGCCCCGATCACATTAATAAGTTGTTGCCTTCTCAAATTCCACCGACGCGTGACGCTCCCCCTGGCGAAGAGTGTCAACCAGCATTTCATAAAAGGTTTTCCAGTTGCGTGACCATGAAGATTGATGAAGGTCCGGAAGACGCTTCAGAATGGCACGGTGTACCGTCGCCGAGGTGATAGCAGAGAAGCCATTACCAGAGCAACGTTCACAGGTTTTGAAAACCGGTGCGCCGCGGTCTTTGGTCGCTTTGCGGTCCAACACCTCGCCTTTACCGCCACACCTGCACCGGGCAAGGATCACTTTCTTTCCTCCGCATGTTCCGCAAACCCTTTTCACCAGCTCATTTTTAATCTTCGGGGCCACCACTTCGGCACCGTCGGCGTCGAAAATACCAGGATGTTTAACCACATCCTCATTCCCGGAGATAAACCCGGTACCGCTGCAACTGTAACACGTCACGCTGGTAGCCGCCGAACGGGAGTAATCAGCAAAGGCAAATTGCGCCAGCATCTGCATACACCATCCGAACTGCCCACCAGCTGCTTTGCGAACATTCTTCGGAGCGACATCCATCGCATATCGCGCCAGCGCCTGAACTGCGAGCTGTTCATCCGTTTTGCTGATTCCCGCTTTACCGAAGAACGCCGCCAGGCCGAAGCGCGCACGGCTGCTGGTGGTGCCAATCGCCGCCATTACATCTGTTCCTGTAAGGCGGTCCGGAGAGGTTCCTTTCACGTCGTCGCTGATGTGCATTCCCTGAGGACTAAAATGTTTGAGTGATGCTTCCAGTTTCATGCGGCCACCTGCTGTTTTTTATAGAAAACCACTTCACGAACCTGATCGCCGTTCATGAGCATGTCGTTAATATCCCCGTTATCCGGGTAGTAGATGCTGATTTTTTGCAGGTCATTTTTTGCCATTAAGTTGGTATGAGCGCATTCCGTGGCCGCAGCCAATCCGGTGGCGCTGTTTACGTCTCGATCTGCAAAAATAATCAAATTCTTCACGCCTGCCGGGACCCGGAACTTCTTCATGAAGTTGGCGGTCATGGTCGCCCAGGTATTCACTTTGTAAATCTGGTGTGCAGACAGTGCAGTTTCGATACCTTCAGCGATGCCAAGTGTGCTGGCGACCGGGAACATACGGATCGCAACTGAGCGAGCGTGATCAAGATAGTTATCTTCCTGCAGCGATTTCTGCCGCTTGGCGCTGGCCCCGATGTCAGCCTTCTTTGCACCATCCAATAACGTCTGATGGAGATAACACAGCTCCCCTTTATCGTCTGTTGCCAGTGAATAAATAGACTGGTACACCCGTCCGTTATGCCGTTGCTTGGGGTTGAGTCGCACAGCCTCGGCTGGAAGCTGATAAATACCGCGTGAGTTCAGGTATTCAGCGCCGGATGTACCACGCAGAGGAGGCATTTTTGCAAAGTTGTTGAGTACCTTTCTCCGCAGCTTAGACGCGTCGCTAGCCTCGGGAACTTTGTCACGTCTGAATATATTACCGATCAGTGCATCGATTTCCCGACAAACCTCGTTAAATGGTTTGCCCTGGGTTTCGGTAACCAGCTTAAGCCCGTCACCGCTGCCGCAGGTGCAGATCCATGTCCCCGCGCCGTCGCGGTCGTCGATGCGGAATTTTCCAACCGAATCACACAGCGGGCACTTCCCCTTAAAGTGATTTTTACCGGTGATCGGCGGCAGTCCGTAATGCTCAAAAATCATGGCCCAATGGCCTTTTGCTGCTTCTACCGTTTTCATGCCTGCACTCGCTTAGATAATTTCTGTCTGATGTCACTAATCCGGTCTATGGCTCTTTGAACTTTTGGAGCGATAGGCTTCTGCTGTTGTTCGTTGTTCATCTGCACGCATTGCTCTTTTTTGCGTTGTCTAGCAAAGCGGATCAGCTTGTGCGTAATAAAGTTCGAGACTGTTGGTGTGATGTCCATCGGGTAATCGCTCAGGCCGTTTGGCCATTCTCCAAAACGTTCGCGGAAGGTGTGAGCACACCAGGCATCGCTGACAGGCTTTTTCCCCAACGATACGCGCTGGCGTTGATAGAATTTGATCTGACTCCACCAGGCCTGTTTCTCTGCTTTCGTCGGCTGGCGCGGCTCGCTACCCAGTTTTTTGAGTTTGCGCCCGGTGTCTGTATCGATGTCCTCACCGGCCAGCGGTTTGTGGCCACACTTCGGGCAGACATAGACGCCTGCAGGCTTCATGAAGTGGCATTGTGGGCATTCGTGAGGCAGCTTCTCTGCTCGTTCCTCAGCTGCGCGGCGCGCGCCCTCCTCCATCCCGTCAGATTTACCCGGAAGATCGTCATATTCGATAGAGTCTGGATAACCCAGGCGGTGCACGGTGCCACTGTGGTCGAAGATGAGGCAGGACTCTTTACCCGGTGCGGTGCGCAAGCCACGTCCGAGCGCCTGCAGCCAGCGAATTTCGCTCTTTGTTGGCCTGGCGTAGATGATGCAGCGAACATCGCTGTCGAACCCGGCAACCAGTACGCCCACACTGACGATGATTTTTGTGGCGCCAGTTTCGAAGCGGTGAATGATGGTTTGTCGTTCTTCCGCAGGCGTTTCTGCAGTCATAACCTCTGCATTTACGCCAGCCTGGTTAAACTGAATAGTCAGAAAATTAGCGTGGTCTACGTTGACGCAGAACGCGATTGTCGGCAGGTCCCGACCGTTCTCCAGCCAGTTTTGGACGATATCGCCCACCAGCGTGGAACCGCACATGATCTCCGCCAGCTGCGCCTCGTTGTAGTCGGTACCGTACTGCAGGGACGGAGAGGTTGTAACCCCTTTCAGATCCGGCTTCGTGGGCGCGTAAAATTCGTATTTGCTCAGGTCGCCGCGCTGGATCAGCTCGCCGATGGTGGTTGGCTTAATCAGTCGGTCATAGTATTTGCCCAGGAACGGGGAAAACGGTGTCCCCGACAGGCCGATCACTTTCACGCCTTTTTCGCGCAGGCGTTCGATATCCTGCAGGATGCGTTTTTTTCGCAGGTGCGCTTCGTCGATAATCAGCAGATCGATATTGTCAGGGAACACGCGACGAATAAGCGTATCGGCGCTGGCGATTTGTATTTTGAGGGTAGGATCGTAGTTTGGGTGATCCGCCCATACATAGCCGATTTCATCACCCGGCAAACCATACTCCACAAAACGGTTTGCTGTTTGGGTAATGAGGATCTGGTAAGGCGCGCAAAACATTACCCGCATGCCACGACTGACGAACCCCGCAACGATGAAGGCGGCCAGTCCTGTTTTACCGCTGCCCGTCGGCGAGTACACCATGAAGGTTTGCGTATCCTTCCAGTTACGGCGCAGCTGGTTAAGTGCTCGTTCCTGTGCAAAATTCGGTGTGATCGTCAGCTGCATTGTGCGGACCCCGCGGTGATGAGATAATAATTCTGTGATGTGGTTTTCATGGATTCCCCCTCACATGGCTGGTGGCCTCCCCAAAGGCTGCCAGCCTCCCTTCTGATTCAGCTCCCCTGAAAAATCACTCTTCCAGAAAGAACCCTTTTTGTTTCTCAGCGCCTGAGCGCTTTGTACTGGTTTGCTGATACGGGCGTTTTTTTTATTGCGCCCTTAAGACAGTGATCTACTTAACCAATGGATCTCTCCTGTTGGAAAAGACCCTATTCCTACCCCTACACCCAATCCCCCCTTACCCCCCTTTCCCTCTTCCCCATAAAAACGTACTACTTACCTAGTACATACGGGGAATTGAGTTAGTGGGTTGCCAACCTGAACAGGCACCTTTAAGCCTGCTTTTGTCCGGGTACCTTTAAACCCGCAACAATCAGGAACGCGGTGGCGTTCCGGCCAAGGGAGGTTCGGCGGTATACCCCTGTAAAGCCCTGCCGTGATTTCTCACAAACAGGCGAAGCCGCATATTTGCTTCATGCCTTGCCCGGTTCTCCTTGCGGTATGAAACGGGCTCGGCTCCGAACGATTCCTGATACACAGCTGCATAACGCTGAATGGCTTTTTGTCGTGCGGCTGGTGTCAGACTCAGTAACTGCTGCTTGATCCACTCTTCATCTGCAGATGCATACACAGATGGGAGCAAACCGTGATCAGGCCTCATCCCGTGCAACATCATCTGAAAATACCTCGTCCAAACTTGTATCTAGGCCAAGCTGTTTAAACGCGCTGACGATCCGCTTTCCGACTGCAACATCAGGAATCCTTCTTCCTGTTTCGTAGTGGCTAACGGCCCCCTGAGAGCTATCAATCAGCGCGGCCAGCTCTCCCTGAGTTACCTTTGCTTTGCGTCTAAGGCTCTTGATTCCACTCATTCGATTAGTCTCGCATAAATAATACATAACGTACTATACACACTTACAAGAATAATACAAAATGGAAGTTGCTCACTAAATACGGAATGTAATAATCATGGCTATGAAACAGAGATGGCAGGACCTGGCCAAAACCAGGATGAAAGAAGTCGGCATGACTCAAGAACAGCTGGCAGAGGCGCTCGGCATAACGCAGGGCGGGCTAGGTCATTGGTTAAATGCCAGACGCGAACCGAACCTAGAGGTTATAGCGAAGATTTTTAACATATTGAAAATGCCCGGCTTCGTAGTAAACGCTGACGGCACGGTCAGCGACTCAAGAGCCGATCACAATGTAAGTTTTAATAGCATTAACGAATCCAAAGGAAGTTACCCTGTAATAAGCTGGGTTAGCGCTGGAGACTGGATGGATGCAGTAGAACCGTATCACCGTAGAGCGATAGATCGCTGGTATGAAACCACCGTTGAATGTTCTGAGGATTCGTTCTGGTTAGATGTCAGAGGCGATTCCATGACATCACCAGCAGGGCTGAGCATACCGGAAGGGATGGTGATACTTGTCGATCCCCAAGTGGAAGCAATCAACGGAAAATTGGTTGTAGCGAAACTTGACGGTGACAATGAAGCTACATTCAAAAAGCTTGTTATCGATGCCGGTCAAAGATTTCTCAAACCCCTCAATCCCCAATATCCAATAATCCCAATCAATGGCAACTGCCGTATTATAGGGGTTGTGGTAGACGCAAAAATCACCAACCTCCCGTAAATTGGCCGCGAAAGCGGCTTTTTTTTTGCCTCCAACACCCTCCTTTCAACTAAAAAACCTTGAAAAACAAAACGATGTAAAATAATACACTCAAATACTCCATTTTGTATTGATCTTATTTAATACGTTATGTATTGTTTATGCGTTGGCGGATTAATGGAGTACAAAAGATGAGTACAGAGAAATTTTTTCAACTTGTAGATATACCCGATTACCGTTTCTCTTCTGATAAAGAGAAATGTCAAAACATTGATTTCGACAAAATTTCAACTGACTGCGATACGAAAACAATCTCTATTTTGCAAGCCATCAACCATATCGGCGTTAGCATAATGAGCGAGGCAGAAGAAAAGAGGCTTAATAAAGATAAAATAATGATGCTTTCTGGTGTAATTGCAGACCTTGCTGAATTAGCAATAGCAACAAATAAAATAGCTAACTCTGCTACATATTCCTCCGGTTATAAGGATGCAAAAAATGTCTGATATCACTTTGCATAAAGCTGCATCAAAGGCTTACCAGGCTGAGATTGTTTCGAGAATGCTTGAGAACTATCCTCATAAACTGACCGACTCAGATGTGGAGTCCGTTGCATCACTTTTGGCGGATCTCATTGGACCGGTTGCGGCTTACCTTATCGAGCAAGAGTCTAAAAACCCGGCTTAAAAATTAATTAGTCATTTTAATTACAGGAAAAACCCTGGGGATTCCTGCAACCAAATTAAGGGTAACGATGATTAATCGACAAGCATTTAAAACAGCTCAGTTATTTGTCTCAGACGGTTATTGGTCTATAGCCATGCTTTATTTAAAAAAGGCTTACGGTAAATAAAAATGAATAGTTTAATTAATACTTATCGACGCAGAATTTTAAAGGCAGCGTTATTACGCCACCAGCGTAAAACTGGCAGTAACTGCCTTGTTATAAAGCTCAATAAAGGCGGCATTAACACAGTCGAGTTAACAGAGATTTTACTTGATGGATTATTACGAAAATTCGAAAGGCTCGCGATCAGTAAGTACGGGAATGTCGAAGGCGTAAAAGCTATCAAGGGAATTTACAGCAGCGCTGTTGATGTTAATGGCAGCGGTGAATTCCTCACAGATAGCGGAAAGGAATTAATCGACGATCTCATTTCTGAGCTGGTTGAGTTCGTCAAAAAACAAAAAGTGGAGGCCCGGATCTGATGGCGCTGACAGCGATACGAATTCCTGAGTGGGTACACCTGCAGGCGGTCCATGTACTCCGCCAGTTCAGGGCCAGGCGGATTCATCCCTGCCGTATGCGCGGCTCCGGAAACCTGAGCCTGAGGGTTAATCGCCGCTGGCGGCTGCTGTCCCGAGACGGCGGCCAGAACTGGGAAGTAATGAGCCACGAACGTTACAGCAAAGTTAAGGATCGGAAATGAACGATAAGCGCACCGTGAGCATGATTGACCTTGCATTACAGAAACACGATACGCCTGTTGGCCCACTGTTCGTAGCAGTACGCCACGGACGTATAAAAAAATGCTTCACGCGAGATACGGCGATCCGCTATCTGGCGTTCTTTATGACTTCAGAAGCATTTTATCGCTCCGGCTTCGAGCAGCGGCACCCGGATGTGCAGGCAGTCCACCCACTCAATCCAGAGCTGAATTGTTGGCAGCGTGGCGGCGTAACGACCGAGTATTTCATGGCACACCAGCGTTGTGTTCGCCGTCTGCGTCGCATCCTGGCGCGCAAGCGAGAAATGGAGAAATGGTGTGAGAAATGGGACGCGATGCATGACCGATTCGTTAAAGAGGTTGATGCACTGCAGGCCATCAAGCCGAAAGGAGTTCAGTGATGGTTAATTCAGCCTTTACTCCGGAGCCGACATCAACAGGCATCCGTTTTGGTAACCGCGTCATTGGTTATTCCGCCGCGGTTCGCCAGCTCGACAATGGCAACTATGACAAACGAATTCCGGATGGATTAGATCTGCTGGCTTGCATCATGGAAGCGATTGAAAGCGGCTGGTTTACCCCGGGCATCGAGAGCGAAATCATCATTTGGCGCTGGATGCTTGTTGTCGTCTTCATTACCGAGGAACAGGCAAAGAACGGCACAGTTGAGGTTGCCAACGATTCTGGAGGGTTTGACACCGCAGTTATCTACTCCGGACAGCGCGGTTCAATCAGTGTTTATCCTGCGCCAGAGCGGTTCGCACTCTCAAGCCATGTGGAAGGATTAGCTATTGAGAAATACGGTCAGGAACTCGGCCAGCAGATGGCGCTGCGCATGTACCGGGACATGTTAGATACGGACGCTGAGAACGGGCTTCGACTCTCAAAAATGGGGCGGGAAGGTTTTAATCTCCTGCATGACAGCTTCATTGAACAGATTCAGAAAGAAGGTATGCCTGACATGCCGGTTATGCACTGAGGAGGACGAAAATGAACACTGTAACGATCAACAACAAACAGCTGCCGGCAGTCGAGTATCGCGGTCAGCGCGTTGTGACGCTGGCGATGATTGATGAAGTCCACCAGCGCCCTGATGGAACTGCTGGACGTAATTTCCGTGAAAACAAGTCTCGACTTATTGAAGGAGAGGACTACTTCGAATTAGGTTCCGACGAAATTCGTCGACACCTCCCTGACGGTACTTTCTCCAAATTTGCAGCATCAGGAATTGTACTGGTCGAATCCGGTTATCTGATGTTGGTGAAATCCTTTACCGACGATCTGGCCTGGCAGGTTCAGCGCGAACTGGTTAACAGCTATTTCCGCACTCGCGCGCCGCTGACGGAAATCGAGATGATCGCCGCAATGGCCGCCGATGCCGTTCGCCAGCAGAAGCGCCTGAATCATGTTGAAGAGCAGATCGAAACGGTCACAGAAGCTGTGGAGAACATCAAACGCGGGACCATGCGCGCCGGTTATGTCGGTTACCGTCAGGTGGTCGCTAAAAGCGGAATGAGTGACGCTAAGTGCCGAAATCTGGTCAATGCCTACCGCATCCCGACAGATACGCACGAATTTATGACTCCAGACGGATTGTTGTCACGTAGGGCTATCGTCGAACTTGAGCCGTTTATGGCCGCGTTTCGCCAGATGATGTCAGAAGCTGAACCGCGCGGCACCCGCTGGTATCACCCTAAAATGGGCCTGTTCCAGGCGATTGGGTGGGAGGGTTAAGAATGCAAAAATTTTTCGTCAAGACTGACAACCTGAACACTATCGGCGATTGCCTGCAGCAGCTTGTTAACGCAGAAGAAGCGCAGCTCAGTATTGAAGAGCAACTGGCGAGATCGAACAGCAGTAGTGACTGGAGTACATGGCGCAAAAAGGCAGAGAACGCGCTGCGGCTGATCAAAGGGAAGCGTCGAATCATCACAGCCCGTCTGGCAGTCCTGCGTCATGAGGAAAAAGAACGCAACCTGCAGCTGCACCAGCAGCACAACGACTTCCTGGTTCAGGCTCTGCGCGAAATTGTAACGCCCTCCTCTTTTGCGCGTTGCGTGCGTCTGGCTAAAGAGAAAATGGAGGAGATCCATGCAAACCAGTGCTGAAATCGTTCTTCTGGTGCCGAATGACTGGGTTAGCGAAAAGGTTCTGATTGCGGTTACCGGGCTCAAGCCCGGAACCATCACCCGCGCCAGAAAAGAATCCTGGATGCTGGGCCGCGAGTACCTGCACATTTCACCAGATGGTAATCCCAAGCCTTCGAGCGAATGCATGTACAACAGGAAAGCCGTTGATCAGTGGATCGAGGCGCAGAAAAAAAATCAACCAGGTGCGAAGACAGCATGAAAAGCAGTACACTCGTCCACGCTCCTGGACGTCAGGAGGGATCAATGGCTAATGCATCATACCCGACAGGCGTCGAAAACCACGGCGGTTCGCTCCGCATCTGGTTTCTTTATAAAGGTAAACGTGTCAGGGAAAACCTCGGTGTCCCTGACACTGCAAAAAATCGCAAGATAGCTGGTGAGCTGCGTTCTTCGGTTTGTTTTGCGATAAGGATGGGAAATTTTAACTATGCAGAAAAATTCCCAAACTCACCGAACCTTGCCCGGTTCGGTCAGGATAGAAAGGAAATTACTGTGCTGGAGATTACCGAAAGATGGTCAGAGCTGAAGAGAATGGAGATCAGCTCTAACACCATGAGTAGGTACGAATCCATCATAAAAAACATGCTTCCGCGCATCGGCGAAAATAAAATGGTTTCTGCGGTTACCACTGAAGATTTGCTGTATGTCAGGAAGGAGTTGCTGACGGGCTTCCATGTAATGAAGAAGGATCACCGGACACAGGTAAAAGGCCGGAAGTCTTCCACGGTGAATAATTACATGATGCTGATGGCCGAGATCTTCCAGTTTGGAGCTGATAACGGCTACGCAAAGGAAAACCCGTTTAGCGGAATTAACCGTCTCAGGAAGGCAAAAGACGAACCAGATCCACTCACGACAGATGAGTTCATCAGGTTCATTCAGGCATGCGGCCACCAGCAGATGCGAAATCTCTGGACCGTCGCCGTTTATACCGGAATGAGGCATGGGGAATTATGTGGTCTTGCATGGGAAGACATCGATCTCACTGCGGGAACTATTACGGTTAAGCGTAACCTTACCCAAACGTATGAGTTCACCCTGCCAAAAACCGAGGCAGGCACTGACAGGGTGATTTATCTCATACAACCAGCTATTGATGCCCTCAGGAATCAGGCCCAACTTACGCGCCTTGGCCGGCAGCATGAGGTTGAAGTGAATTTGCGTGAATATGGCCAGTCAGTCATACATCCATGCACTTTCGTTTTCAGCCCTCAATGCGTCAAGCGTGGGTCACGAAGAGGATATCATTACGCGGTTAATTCGATTAATAAAATTTGGGGCCCGATAATCAAGCGCGCCGGTATACGGTACCGCAACGCGTATCAGTCACGGCATACCTATGCGTGCTGGTCATTGTCAGCCGGGGCGAACCCAAACTTTATAGCAACCCAAATGGGGCATACAGATGCACAGATGGTTTACAAGGTGTATGGAAAGTGGATGTCAGAGAAGAGCGGCGAACAGGTTACTCTGCTCAACAAGGCGCTTTCACACATTGCCCCATCGCTGCCCCAAAGCATGATAGTAGCGCAGTAGAAAACCTTAAATTCAAGTGGTTAGCAGCCCTGTTGCTACATTTGTATAACACGGGGCACAAAATGCCCTCGACCATAAAGTGTGCTTATGTTGTGATCGGGGTTCAATAAATCACTAAACAAGGTATACTCCGGAGTTGTTTATTGTACTAAACGCTCCCGTGAGAGGATGCTACAGCGCACCTATGACTCAATTCGCTTCTCCGGTTCTGCATACGTTGCTGGATACCGACGCGTATAAACTGCATATGCAGCAAGCCGTTTTCCACCATTACTATGACGTTCACGTCGCGGCGGAATTCCGCTGCCGTGGTGACGATTTGCTCGGTATCTACGCAGACTCCATTCGTGAACAGGTCGATGCGATGCAGCATCTGACGCTGCAGGACGATGAATACCAGTGGCTTTCTGGCCTGCCTTTCTTTAAAACCGATTACCTGAACTGGCTGCGTGATTTCCGCTATAAGCCGGAGCAGGTCACCGTGACCAACGAGAACGGCAAGCTGGATATTCGCCTTGAAGGTCCGTGGCGGGAAGTGATCATGTGGGAAGTGCCGCTGCTGGCAGTGATCAGCGAGTTGGCTCACCGCTACCGTTCGCCGGAAATGGGCGTCGCCCAGGCGGTCGCCTCGCTGGAAAATAAACTTGCAGCCTTCACCACGCTGACCGAAGGGCTGGATATGTCCCGCTTCCGCCTGATGGATTTCGGCACCCGTCGCCGTTTCTCTCGCGAGGTTCAGCAGGCCATCGTTAAACGTCTGCAGCAGGAGCCGTGGTTCGTGGGCACCAGTAACTACGACCTGGCGCGTCGACTCAACCTGACGCCGATGGGCACCCAGGCGCACGAGTGGTTCCAGGCACATCAGCAAATCAGCCCGGATCTGGCTAACAGCCAGCGCGCGGCCCTCGCCGCATGGCTTGAGGAGTACCCGAATCAACTCGGGATCGCCCTCACCGACTGCATTACGATGGATGCCTTCCTGCGTGACTTCGGTCCCGAATTTGCTGAGCGTTATCAGGGGTTACGCCACGATTCCGGGGACCCGGTTGAATGGGGCGAGAAGGCGATAGCCCATTACCAAAAACTCGGCATTGACCCGATGAGCAAGGTGCTGGTTTTCTCCGATAATCTTGACCTGGCAAAAGCGGTTGAACTTTATCGCCATTTCAACACCCGAGTGAACCTGAGCTTCGGGATTGGTACCCGTTTGACCTGCGACATTCCTCAGGTAAAACCTCTGAATATTGTTATAAAGCTGGTGGAATGTAACGGCAAGCCGGTGGCGAAACTCTCCGACAGCCCGGGTAAAACCATCTGCCATGACAAAGCGTTTGTCCGCGCATTGCGCAAAGCCTTCGATCTCCCGCAGATCAAAAAAGCCAGTTAAGCGCTTACGGGAGCCTGAAGGGCTCCCTTCCCTTATTTATTTCTCAATTCTTCTCTTTTGACTGCGAAATTTACTTGTCTGATAGCGGATGGCAGGTAACATAGATATCCCCCCATAAGGGTGGACAAGTGTTTATTTTTTCCGACTATTAACAGAGAGAATATTATGAGCGTTGTGCCTGTAGCCGACGTACTCCAGGGCCGTGTCGCCGTTGACCAGGAAGTCACCGTGCGCGGATGGGTGCGTACCCGCCGAGATTCTAAAGCTGGCATCTCCTTCCTCGCCGTCTATGACGGTTCCTGCTTTGATCCTGTACAGGCCGTCATTAATAATTCTCTGCCCAATTACAATGATGACGTTCTGCACCTGACAACCGGCTGTTCCGTCATTGTGACCGGCGTGGTTGTGGCGTCTCCGGGTCAGGGCCAGAGTTTCGAAATTCAGGCCTCTGCGATTGAAGTGACCGGCTGGGTTGAAGATCCGGACACCTACCCGATGGCGGCAAAACGTCACAGCATTGAGTACCTGCGTGAAGTGGCGCACCTGCGTCCACGTACCAACCTGATCGGCGCGGTGGCACGCGTGCGCCATACGCTGGCTCAGGCGCTGCATCGCTTCTTCGATGAGCAGGGTTACTTCTGGGTGTCTACCCCACTGATCACCGCCTCCGATACGGAAGGTGCGGGTGAAATGTTCCGCGTCTCGACGCTGGACATGGAAAACCTGCCGCGCACGCCAGAAGGTAAAGTGGACTATGACAAAGACTTCTTTGGTAAAGAGGCATTCCTGACGGTATCCGGTCAGCTCAACGGCGAAACCTACGCCTGTGCACTGTCTAAGATTTATACCTTCGGCCCAACCTTCCGTGCAGAAAACTCCAACACCAGCCGCCACCTGGCGGAATTCTGGATGCTGGAGCCGGAAGTGGCGTTTGCTAACCTCGACGATGTCGCCGGTCTGGCAGAAGCGATGCTGAAGTACGTCTTCAAAGCGGTGCTGGAAGAGCGTCCGGACGATATGAAGTTCTTCGCTGAGCGCGTAGACAGCGATGCGGTCGCCCGTCTGGAACGTTTTGTCTCTGCCGACTTTGCGCAGGTGGACTATACCGACGCGGTTGCGATCCTCGAGAAATGCGGTGAGAAGTTCGAGAACCCGGTTTACTGGGGCGTTGACCTGGCGTCTGAGCACGAACGCTATCTGGCCGAGAAACATTTCAAAGCGCCGGTTGTCGTTAAAAACTACCCGAAGGACATCAAGGCCTTCTATATGCGCCTTAACGAAGACGGTAAAACCGTCGCAGCGATGGACGTCCTGGCGCCTGGCATCGGTGAAATCATCGGTGGTTCTCAGCGTGAAGAACGTCTGGATGTGCTGGACGCGCGCATGGAAGAGATGGGTCTCAATCCTGCGGACTACAGCTGGTATCGCGATCTTCGTCGTTACGGCACCGTTCCGCATTCAGGTTTCGGCCTGGGCTTCGAGCGTCTGATCGCCTACGTTACCGGTGTTCAGAACGTGCGTGATGTGATTCCGTTCCCGCGTACGCCACGTAACGCCAGCTTCTAAGAGCAAAAAAACAGACCATGGCCAGCATTTGCTGGCCATTATTTTATTCTGCACTGTCAGTTTTCGTCAGCGCAAAGTCAGTGTTTTTAAAGCACCACCCCGTCACAACCACTACCTGTTACGTTTTGTTTCCGAGAAACATCTAGCCACAAAAAATAAGCCCTATTCTTATTGCGATTATTACACCCTCAAGCAATAGCACAATTTTCAACCACTTTTTCAGCCATCCAGAAGTCTTTTTTCGGTCATAAGAAAAAACGAATCGTTTAACATCTGTTTATAGGAATTGCCTTTATCCAAATTAATCATAAGGAATTCATATATATAGGAAACATTCTGCTGTTTAATTCGCCAGGGCGTTCTGAAATTTGAGATGGTTCACAAAGTTCCGAAAAATACACATTTAGTTACACATATTTTCTTTTTGTAACTCAATCTTGAGAATTGTAGCACTTTCAGGCTAGCGAAACGCTTCAGTGAATGGAAAGATGCCTGCCAGATACATAAAGACACCTAACTCTCATCAATAGTTCCGGAAATATTTATTGACAGAATTTATTGACGGCAGTGGCGAGTGTCATAAAAAAACCAATGAGGGTAATAAATAATGATGAAGCGCAATATTCTGGCAGTGGTAATCCCTGCCCTGCTGGTAGCCGGTGCAGCTAACGCTGCAGAAATCTATAACAAGAACGGCAACAAACTGGACTTCTACGGGAAAGTTAACGCCGAGCACGATTTCGTGACCTCTGGTGATAACACTAACAACAACGACGCAACTTACGCGCAGATCGGTTTCAAAGGCGAAACTCAGATCAACGACCAGCTGACCGGTTACGGCCAGTGGGAATACCGCTTCATGGCCAATGATGCGGAAAACACTGCACAGAAAAACAAAAACCGTCTGGCCTTTGCCGGTCTGAAAGCGGGTGACGCTGGCAGCATCGACTACGGTCGTAACTACGGTATCGTTTACGACGTTGAGTCATACACCGATATGGCACCGTCCTTCTCAGGTATGACCTGGGGCGGTAACTACGTTGATAACTTTATGACCAGCCGTAGCACCGGCCTGCTGACCTACCGTAACAGCGATTTCTTCGGTCTGGTTGACGGTCTGAGCCTGGGCGTACAGTACCAGGGTAAAAACGATCGTGCTGACGTTAAAACCTCTAACGGTGACGGCGTAGGTTACTCCCTGGGTTACGACTTCGGCGAAGGCTTCGGTGCAATCGCATCTTACAGCAACGCTAACCGTACTCTGAACCAGAAAGCTGATGGTCAGGGTGACAAAGCTGAAGCATGGGGTGTTGGTCTGAAATATGACGCTAACAACCTGTACCTGGCAACCACCTATGCTGAAACCCGTAACACCACCCGTACCGGTTCTAGCGGTGATGCTGGTTTTGCTAACAAAACGCAGAACTTCGAAGTGGTTGCTCAGTACCAGTTCGACTTCGGCCTGCGTCCAGCCATCTCCTACGTGCAGACCAAAGGTAAAGACCTGGCTGCCGTCGGCGGCTTCAGCGGTGGCGATGCAGACCTGGCTAAATTCATCCAGGTGGGTACCACTTACTACTTCAACAAAAACTTCAACGTGTGGGCTGACTACTACATCAACCTGCTGGACAAAGACACCGACTACGCGAAAGCGGTTGGCGGTCTGAACGGCAACGACGATATGGCTGCTGTGGGTGTAACCTACCAGTTCTAATCAGAACACCACTTTGTTATATGCTTAATGAACAGGGCTTCGGCCCTGTTTTTTTATGCCTGACAGAAAATAATGGCGACTTTTGAAAAGCCGCACGCTTTTCGTCGCAAACGGTTGGCATTTTGTAAATCTACCGTTAACCTGATAGCGGATTTCACTTCTGTAATCACAATGGAACTTCGTCATGTTTGAGAACATTACCGCCGCTCCTGCCGACCCAATTCTGGGCCTGGCCGATCTGTTTCGTGCCGACGACCGCCCTGGCAAAATCAACCTGGGTATTGGTGTATATAAAGATGAAACCGGCAAAACCCCGGTACTGACCAGCGTTAAGAAAGCTGAGCAGTATCTGCTGGAAAATGAAACCACCAAAAACTACCTCGGTATTGATGGTATTCCTGAATTTGGTCGCTGCACGCAGGAGCTGCTGTTCGGTAAAGGTAGCGCAATTGTGAGTGACAAACGTGCGCGTACAGCACAGACCCCAGGCGGTACCGGCGCACTGCGTGTGGCGGCGGATTTCCTTGCGAAAAACACCTCTGTTAAGCGTGTCTGGGTGAGCAACCCAAGCTGGCCGAACCACAAGAGCGTCTTTAACTCTGCAGGTCTGGAAGTGCGCGAATACGCTTACTACGACGCGGCAAACCATGCTCTCGACTTTGATGGCCTGCTGGCAAGCCTGAACGAAGCGCAGGCGGGTGATGTGGTGCTGTTCCACGGCTGCTGCCATAACCCAACCGGTATCGACCCGACGCTTGAGCAGTGGGAACAGCTGGCTAAACTCTCCGTAGAGAAAGGCTGGCTGCCGCTGTTTGACTTCGCCTATCAGGGCTTCGCCCGTGGACTGGAAGAAGATGCAGAAGGCCTGCGCGCTTTTGCAGCCGTGCACCAGGAATTGATCGTTGCCAGCTCCTACTCCAAGAACTTCGGTCTGTACAATGAGCGCGTAGGTGCCTGTACGCTGGTTGCGGCTAACGACGAAACCGTCGATCGTGCCTTCAGCCAGATGAAATCGGTTATCCGCGCGAACTACTCTAACCCACCGGCACACGGCGCGTCCGTTGTTGCGACCATTCTCAGCAACGATGCGCTGCGCGCGATCTGGGAACAAGAGCTGAACGATATGCGCCAGCGTATCCAGCGTATGCGTCTGCTGTTTGTTAATACTCTGGCCGAGAAAGGCGCAGACCGTGACTTCAGCTTCATCATCAAACAGAACGGCATGTTCTCTTTCAGCGGCCTGACCAAAGAGCAGGTTCTGCGTCTGCGTGAAGAGTTTGGCGTATACGCCGTGGCTTCCGGTCGCGTGAACGTGGCAGGGATGACGCCTGACAACATGGCGCCTCTGTGCGAAGCGATTGTCGCCGTACTGTAATTTACGCCCACAAAAAAGCCTGCGTTCAGCAGGCTTTTTTATTTAACCAGGTTTACCAGACAGGCATCTCATCCTGAAGGAACGGATTATGGAGCCGTTCATAGCCCAGCGTCGACATCGGACCGTGTCCAGGGATAAACGTCACGTCATCACCCAGCGGCAATAACTTCTGTTTGATCGACTGAATCAGCTGCCCGTGATCGCCGCGCGGAAAATCGCTGCGTCCTACGCCGCCTTTGAAAATCACGTCGCCAGAAATCAGCAGACGAGACTGGTCATCAAAGAAGACGATATGGCCTGGCGTATGCCCAGGACAATGCAACACCTGTAAAGTCACATTCCCTACGTTAACGCGCTCTCCTTCGTTCAGCCAGCGATCGGGCGTCAGAGGCTGACACTCATCAAGGCCAAACATGCGGCTTTGGGCAGGTAACCCCTGCAGCCAGAACTCATCTTCTTTTTCCGGACCGATGATCGGCACACCAAAATGCTGTGCCAGCTCTGCCGCTGCGCCAACATGATCGAGATGACCATGCGTCAGTAAAATCTGCATCAGCGTCACACCGCTGTCGGCGACGTCCTGCTTGATTTTCTCGGCGTCACCGCCGGGATCAACAAGCGCGGCCAGTTTGGTTTGCTCGCACCAGATCAATGAACAGTTCTGGGAGAACGCGGTAACCGGAATAATACGATAGTTCATACTGCTCCTGTGTTTCGTTATTACCAGTGCCGGACCGGACCGGTATCAATATGCACAAAGTTGCTGCTGGGATAATATCCTACACCACCTGCGCGCATAGATAACGCAGCTTTGCGAATATTGGCTAACGAAACGCCTTCAATATGGAAATCCATTGCCTGTCCCTTCGTGTGATAGCTTTTTTTCGCTACCCCACGGCTATGGGCGCGTAGTTCATTATTGGTATCCAGTGAGCGATAACCAGAAATGAGCTGCACGGGCTTCCTGGTGCCCAGCAGGCCCTGAAGGCGGAACAACTGATCAAACAATCCTGGGTCGATGGCTTTTACTTTATTCGCGCGGAAATCACGGAAAAAATGGTTGAGTCTTGCTAATTCATCCTGAATATAGCCTCTGCCATCGAAAAACTCCGCTTTTAGCGACTCACCGGTATGAAGATTGTTGAGCGTTAAAACTCGCGGACGAGGTGTCGAGAGGGTGGCAAATGCTGGCGTCGGCAAGATGGCCGCTGCGCCAAGCGCAACACCACCTAACGCCAGCAGTTTGCGGCGATTAGCGTCAAATTTGTCCATGATAATCAGGTCTACAGGTCAATGAAATCGTAAGTATGCTTAGCGCACGAAGGGCACCTTAACTGGCAAAACGGGGTACGTCAAGGCGCCCAACCCCAGTGAATACGCGGCTTACAGCGATATCGCCCCCTATTCACCATAACTTACGACAATCATTTTTCCCGAACTACTTCATTTACCTGATTAATTGTTCCGCTTTTGGCAAAATTTGTGCGCCGGATCGCGCAGTGAGATCATAATTGTAAATATCTGTACGATACTGAGTGCGCCCGTCTTCACCCACAAACGCCGTCAGATAGTAAAGATTGACCGGAATGTTGTGTCGAATATTCACGTAGCGCGTATCCCCCTGTTTCAGGGCGTCAAAAATACGCGTATCGTTCCAGCCCGCATCCTGCAACAGCATATTGGCCAGCTCCGAGGCTTTGTTTACGCGCACGCAGCCTGAACTGAGGGCGCGGGTATCTTTCTGGAACAAGTTGTGGTTCGGCGTATCGTGCAGATAGATAGCATCTGAACTCGGCATATTGAATTTGTAACGCCCCAGGGAGTTATGCGCCCCGGGAGCCTGCTGGAAGCGGAACGGCAGGTTGGAAGCCGTAATCGTCGACCAGTCGACCATGTAAGGATCAATCGCCTCTTTACTGTTCCAGCCGCGCATCACCGTATAGCCATGACGTTCCAGATAACCCGGATCGTTCCAGACCTTTGGCAGAATGTCTTTACGTGCCAGCGTCGGCGGCACGTTCCACGGTGGGTTAACCACCACGTTATTTAACGCGCTGCTCATCATCGGTGTTTTACGATCCGGACGCCCGACAATGACGCGCGAGGCCAGTTTTTCGCTGCCATCCTGATAATAGACCAGGGAATAGGCCGGAATATTAACCATAATGCCTGTGGACAAGGTGCCCGGCAGCAGGCGCAAACGCTGAATATTCAGTGCCAGCACCCCTGCCCGCTGCGCAGGAGAGACGTTAAGCCAGTCGCGCGTTGACGGGCCTATTACCCCGTCGGCACCCAGCCCCTGCGCAGCCTGGAATTGCTTAACCGCAGCAACCAGTTCGCGATCGTATGCCGCAGGTTTATCGCTCAGGAGAGCGGCCTTCTTCTCTTTCACCGGCGCTGACGGGCTCACAACCGCGCTTTGCGGATCGTCGCCCGGCAGGGCAATCTTCGGCCCGCCCTCAAGAATACCGGAGCGTTTCAGGATTTCGCGCAGAGCAGGAACATCGCTGCTCCACTGGCCTGGACGCAGCGTCGCGGTACCCCGCATTTGCGGCCAGGGACGCGAGTCGCCCACCAGCGCGAGGAGCGACTCATGCAGGGTGGCATACTGCGGGTGCGCCGGGGCGAGACTGGCAATAAAGCGCGGCAGATCGCCATTATCCAGCGCCAGCTGCCACTGGTTGATCACCGACAGCGCTGGCGTCGCCAGCTTGTAGGGCTTATCGCTATATAACCAGCGGTTGCCGTTGACCGGAATACCCGCCACAAACTGCAGATAGCCCATCATGGCATCGGAAAGCACCACGTCCCGCGCCTGGCCAGTGACGGCTGGATCGGTTAACAGCTCAACCCACTTCGTAAACTGCGGCTGAAAACCCGCAATCGCCACTTCTGCCAGCTGCTGCTGGAACGCGCGCACGGCATCACGGTCTTCCCACATGGGTTTCATGTCCCGGGCAGCATAAAGCAGCGTGAGCTGATTGATATAGGCGGGCGTGTAGCCTGACGGCAACCCTGAGAGGAGCTGCTGGCTAAGCGATTCGATATCGATGCCTTCCGGCAACGGCTTAATGCCGGCCATGACGGCGGTCGCCGGAGACTGTTCCAGCGGCTGAGACAATGATGTCGGCTGCGCGCCTGTCGCTGCGGAGCTGTCCGTCGGCACAATTTCAGGCTCGTCGGCCTGGGCGGTTAACAGTGGAGCAAACATCACTGCCAGGCATAAACTCAGCGCAGACAGCTGACGACCACATTCTTTCTTTAGCAACATCCCTTGCCCCCTGTTTTCACGACATGCCCATCACGGTGGGGCTTTCTTTTATTATAGGTAGACGGCAAACCTGTTGCCTTACCTTATGTAAAGAAGTTTAAAGATAACGCAGCCCTAAGCACAAGTTAAGTGAATAAAAAAAGCGGCGCTTTTGCGCCGCTCTTTGTAACAAAACGCCTCAGGAAGCGTCTGCTGTGGTTTCCGGCAATGACTCCGGAGGCTGCGGCGCAAAACCACGCAACCCGACAACATGAACGTGTTCGCTGTTCTGGAACACTTTACGCACCAGTTTATAGGTGGTCCCTTTTTCAGGGCTGATGTTTTCCGGTGCCGCAATGATGAGCTGCATATCAAGACGCTCGCAAAGCTCAAACAGCGTGGCAATAGAGCGGGCATCAAGACGCGCCGCTTCATCCAGGAACAGCAGGCGGCATGGAGAGATGTCTTTACCGCGCAGACGGCGCGCTTCATCTTCCCAGCTCTGTACAACCATCACCAGAATGGACATCCCGGTACCGATCGCTTCACCGGTAGAGAGCGCCCCGGATTCCGCACGCAGCCAGCCGTCTGAACCACGGTTAACCTCAACTTCCATTTCCAGGTAGTTACGGTAATCCAGCAGTTCTTCACCGATGGTTTGCGGCGTGCGCTGACCCATATCAATCTGCGGGTTCAGACGCTGGTACAGCTTCGCCAGCGCTTCAGAGAAGGTCAGACGGTTGCTGTTGAACAGATCCTGATGCTGCTCGTGCTGCTCAGAGAGCACGTCCAGCAGCGTCGCGTGGGCTTCACGCACGTTGACGTTGAGACGCACGCTGTTCACCTGACCAAACGACACGCTCTGCAGACCCTGGTTCAACTGGCGGATACGGTTCTGCTCACGCTGAATGGTTTTGCGAATAATATTCGCCACGCTGCGGGAGCTGATAGCCAGCTTCTGCTCGCGGGAAGTCAGCTCTTCCGTCAGACGCCCCAGCTCAATTTCCATCTGTTCGATGGCTTCGACCGGATCGTCGGTACGGATGATATCCTGACGAATACGCTCGCGCAGATGCTGATAAACCGCCACGAAGAACTGAATTTTACGCTCCGGACGTTTCGGATCTTCTGACATGCGCAGCACATCGCGCAGGTGCTCGTTATCCGCCACCGCCAGGCGCAGCGCACCCAACGCCTTATCCGACATTGAACGCAGCTCATCGGCTGAGAGGTACGCCAGTTCGCGACGGTGCAGGCGACGCTCCACGTTGTTGTCTTTCACCATCCGCATGACCGCACACCAGCCCGCTTTCGCCGTCACCACCTGCTCGCGCATCTCGTGATAGTCGCGTTCCAGCTTGCGCAGGCGACGGGTCAGGTTATCCATTTCGGCTTCGCAGAAGGTCAGCGCTTTTTCCAGCTGATTACGACGCGCACGGTTATTGCTGAGCTGGCTATGCAGTTCATCGCGACGAAGACGGGCGCGCTCTTCCGCCCCGTTGTCGGCACGCACGCCAATGTCCTGCAACTCTTTCTGCAGGTCGTTTAACAGCTCTTTCTTAGTGTCGAAGGAGCTTTTCAGCGAGGCCAGCACCTGGTTGTACTGATTAAGCTGAGCGGAGTGGCTGCGCATCGCTTCGCGTGCTCGGGTACGTTCCGCTTCTGCCTGCTCAAGACGTTGACGCAGCTTTTCATTCAGGTCGCTGTTACCGCTCAGCATTTCAGCCGAATCGGAATAGCCGAAGTGCGCGCGACGCTGCACGACTTCCGTCAGGGCAAACGCCTGCTGACGCGCTTCGCGCTGCAC
Organism: Enterobacter cloacae complex sp. IR5458; assembly: GCF_049238025.1. Taxonomy (NCBI): domain Bacteria; kingdom Pseudomonadati; phylum Pseudomonadota; class Gammaproteobacteria; order Enterobacterales; family Enterobacteriaceae; genus Enterobacter; species Enterobacter cloacae complex sp. IR5458. Next base: position 94,809 of record NZ_JBMKIF010000017.1, on the reverse strand, counting down.
CTGCTGCGACCAGGCATAATCTTCTTTTAACTGCTCGAACTGTTCCGGGTCGCTCTGCAGGACAGACACCACGGGCTCCAGCTTCGCCAGCTGATTGCCGTGCTGCTGCACGAAACGCGCGGCTTCCTGGGCTTCATCCAGACGTTCCTGGATCTCATCCACGCGATCGGCCAGCGTGTCATCTGCCAGCAGGTTGAGGCGCGGCAGGATGCGGTTAAGGGCCGCGACGCCCTCTTTCGCCTGTTCAAACTGGACGCGACTCTGCTGGTTGTCACTTTCATGACTGGCAATGGCGCGTTCCAGCTCGCCGCGGCGGGTATTGAGTTTGCGGATTTCCGCTTCCGGGTCGGCTTCAAACGCCACACCCAGATGGCTACCGATAAAGCGGCTGAACGCCTGATGCAGACGCTGGGTTTTCTGTACATCAAACGACAGGGTCGCAAAACGTTCCGACAGCGTTTCACGCTCGGCATGGAGGCTCTCAATACGGCTTTCACGCGCGGCACGGCCAAACAGCGGCAGTTCCGGGAAGCGGGAGTAACGCCACTGGCGGTCAGCGATTTTCACCACCACCGCTTTTTCCAGCTCGTCAACGCTAAACACGCTGTCATCGAACGACTGCGGATCCCCTTCGATCAGATAGAGATCTTCCGGGCAATCTTCCAGCCCGGCGAGCTGGTCAGAAATCAGCGACAGATCCGGCACCACAATCGCGTTACGGGATGGACCGTACAATGCGGAGAAGTATGGCGCATCGTCCAGGCCGACATCGTCGTAAATCTCAGACAGCAGTACGCCACCAAAACGCTCGGCTAAGGCATTGAGGCGCGGATCTTCTGACCCGCCCGGCTGGCTTAAGCGCTCAATTTCTTCATCGACGTCACGCTTACGTGCGCCGACTTCATCACGCTCAACAATGGCTTCGCGCTCACGCTCCAGCAGCTGTTGCAGGTATTCGGTCACCTGCTGGCTGGATTCGAACTGTTCGCCGCACTGTTCGCTGAGCTGGTTAAGGCTGCTTTGCGCCGCCAGCCAGACCGGCGCGCGTTCCAGGAGCCTTTTAGAACGGGACTGAAGCTGTTCCAGCTCCTGGCGCAGGGTCATGCGCTGCTCACTGGCGCTGGAGACCGTATCAGAAAGCGCAGCGATACGCGCTTCCAGCTCCTGATGCAGCGCCTCAAGCTCGTCGAAATCGTAATGTTTACCCTGACGCTTACAGAACTCAGCCAGCAAACGCTCGGCTTCCTGCTGCTCACGCAGGCGCTGTTCCAGTTCGTTCAGGCGCATACGCAGCGGCTGCACCTGCTCGGCCAGATGGCGCTGGTTGACGCCGTCGCGCAGCAGTTCACGGGCAACGTTCCAGGCTTCGTTACGCGCCAGCGGGCCATTAATGGCGACCACCAGCTGATACGCTTGTTCAAACTGGCTGTGCGCCGTTTGCGCGACGCTCATTTTCTGTTCAAGAGAGAGCAGTTTCTCGGTGGCTTCCTGCTCTTTGGCCTGGAAGGTATCCAGCCACTCGTCGGCGCTTTCCGGCGTCAGGTCAGGCAGATGGCACAGCTCTTTCGCGCGCTGTAACGCCTGCAGTGCCTGGGTGTACTGAATCGCACGCGTCTGCTGCACGTCCAATGCCTGCTGGTAATCAGCAAGCTGGCTTTTCAGCTCATCCACTTCCAGCTCGGCGGCTTCGGCGCGGGCTTCGTTCTCTTCCTGCATCTCGGCGGCTTCGGCCACCACTTCATTTTGCTCTTCGAGACGAATTTGCAGCTCATCGAGATCCGCTTCGTAGCGCTCGATTTTCTCCTGCTGGCGCAGCGCGGTCTGCACCAGGTTCAGGTGATCGCTGGCGGCCTGGTAGTCGGCTTCCAGATCACCTTCAGCACCGTTGTGCTCGCCCAGCTCGCGCGCCATTTCGACGTGCTTATACTGCTCTGCCACCAGCTGTTTACGGGAGGTAAACAGTTCGCGGCGGTATTCTAATGCCTGATCGAGATGGACGCGGCGCTCATTGGCGTGACGCATGTAGTCCGCCGCCACGTAGTTGGTGGCTTCGCTGATCAGGTGTTTAAACAGGTCACGGTCTGACTGGGTCACGCGAATCGCTTCCAGCGTCATGCGGTTTTCACGCAGCGCCGCTTCCATATCCTGGAACGCCTTACGCACGCCGCTGTTCTCCGGCAACAGGTAGTCGCGCAGGGAGCGGGTAATGGCGCTGGAGATACCGCCGTACAGGGACGCTTCGATCAGACGGTAGTATTTGCTACGGTCTGAAGCGGTACGCAGACGACGCGCCACCACGCCCAGATCGAACATCAGGGAGTGGTAGTCGGTGATGGAGTTGAACTGCTTGAACTGCACGCCCTCAATGGCTTCGAGCTTGTCTTTCAGTTCCTGTAACGTCAGCACGCGCGCCTGGCGTTCATTCAGGGTTTCCGTCAGCAGCGCGGTCGGCTGCACGGAGGTTGGCAGCCCCTGGATAGCAAACGGTTTGATATCCACTTTACGGTCGCGACCGGCAACCTGCTGCAAACGAACCCCCACCACCACGCGCTGGTGACGAGAGTTAATGACGTCCAGAACGGAATAACAGACGCCCGCTTTCAGCTTACCGTGCAGACCTTTATCGCGGGAGCCGCTTGTCGCGCCTGCTTCAGTGGTGTTACGGAAGTGAAGCAACGTCAGGTCGGGGATCAGCGCCGTCACAAACGCCGCCATGGTGGTGGATTTCCCCGCCCCGTTACCGCCGGAGAGCGTCGTGACCAGCTCGTCCAGATCGAAGGTTCGGGCAAAGAAGCCGTTCCAGTTAATCAGCGTTAGTGAGCGAAATTTACCGCGTTCAATCATTACTCTTCCTCCCCGCTATCCGGCAGATTCTCTTCATGCTCGTCATTGAGCTGCAAATGGTTTTCCACCGGCATCGCTTCACCGTCACGGATCATGCGAAGCTGCGCTTCACGCGCGTCATCCCCCGCACGCACATCGGCGCCGAAGCGGAAGACTGATTCCGTAATGCGGAATTTGCTGCTGTCGTGGCCCATAAACCAGACCATCCCCAGACGACGCAGACGGTTCAGGGAAGAGCGCACCTTTTCCTGTAATTTCTGACGGTCAAGATCCGATCCGGTCGAACGGTTGTTCACCAGCTTGAGCAGCTTGCTCTCATCCGCTAGCGTCAGTAGCTCATCGTAGAGTTCCTGCTGGGTGAAGATGCCTTCATTCGCCAGACGTTCCGGGCTGAGATAGAGATAGCAAAGAATTTTGCCGACCATCATATCCAGCTCGGAGAGCACGGAGCGCGGGATCAGTGTCGTGGAGCGCGGGCGCAGGTAGAAAAAACCTTCCGGCGCGCGAATCAGCTCCACGTTGTAGCGGGCGTAAAACTCTTCCAGGTACTCCTGGAAGTCCATCAAAAAGGCGTGATTATCCAGCTCGTCTAAGCCAATGTGACGACCGGCACGCAGCTGGCTGTCCAGCGCCGGAAATAACGGATTCGCCAGCGCCTGTGCCAGCTTAACCGGCATCACTTGTTCAATATTTGTCAATGACATGCGCCTGTACCTTGGCTCCGTAATCGTTAATTGGCTGCCACTTCGGCGGCAGTCCGGTGAAATCTGCTTGCGCGATACCCAGGCGCACCGCCTGGTCTACCACAATGCGGGCAACGTCGAAGTGGCGCGCGCGCGGATATTGCGCCAGATAGTCGCGCACCACGAGTCCAAGATCCAGCGGAGCTTGTCTGGTTTTGTAGACAGCGAGCTGTTCTTCGATCATCGCCGCAAGTTGTTCACGAATTTCGTTGAATTCTTCAAACTCCAGATCCGGCGGCAGTTCACCGGTCACCTCTTCATCGCGCAGGGCCATCTCTTCGTCGCGCATATCCAGCAGACGATCGGCATTGGCGTAGGTCAGCGCCCATGGCGCATCGAAGTAGGTCTGAACCGACTGGCGCAGACGCTGAGCAAAGACGCGGTTTTTATCCATATCAATCGCGGTGCGGATAAACTTATGCACGTGTCGGTCGTAGCCGATCCACAGGTCGATCGACTGCTGTCCCCAGCTAATGATGCGGTCGAGCTTGCTCTGCAGATCGAACACCAGACGGTCGATAAAATGCAGATCGTCATGCGCCAGCGTCGCGTCCTGGATGCGCAGCAGGTTGGCCTGCAGCTTATCCCCTGCCGCCTCCAGCGTATCCTGCAGTTCACGCAGCGTACCGGAGGTTTCTGACAGTAAAAGTTCGCAGCTGGAGATGGCCGCACGCCAGTCTTTATTCAGCAGCTGCGCGATGTCGTCTTTGACCTGCTGCTGCTGTTCGTCCATCAAACGCTGGGTAAGATCGATGCTGTCGAAAATCTCGGCCACCGAATATTTCAGCGGCGCGTAAACGTTGCGGTGCCAGTGGAATTCATCACCGTTTTCATCTGCAGCATCGGCGGCACGCTTAAGCTCACCCGCCACGATCGAGAGCTGCATGGAAAGACGCAGCGTGGAAAATTCGCGCTGGCGAATGTAGTAATCGGTGATGCCGATACCCAACGGCGTCAGGCGATAGATGGCGTTTCCTTCCGCCTGCTCGCTGGTAAAGCGGTTCAGCAGACGTTGACGCACCATATCGTTGATTGCGTTGTTGGCACGCACGCTAATGGTTTCGCTGGTTTGCTCAAACGCATCACTGACATGGCGGAACGCATCCACCAGTTCACCCTCGCTCATTTCGCCATCCAGCCGTTCGCCGTTCAGCGTGGCAACCGCCAGCAGGAAAGAGAGTCTGTCTACCGGCAGCGAGATGGAGAAATCGTTTTTCCTGGCCCAGGCAACCAGTTCGGGGACTGTCTGGGAAAATTCACTCATAGGTTATCCTTGCATCTGCGGCTTGTGCGCGGTGACGTGAATATAGCGGCCAAGGCTGACAAATGGCTCCTGACGGCAATACCGCGTTTCTAATTCTGTTAAGGTGTCAAAACAGTCACGCTGTTTGTGTTTTTCACGCAGATAATCATGAAACACCCTGACGCCCGTTTTCCCGACAATCTGCCAGCCAATCTCTTCCAGCCAGCCGTAAACCTGCTGCGGATCGCGCGGATAGTCCGGGGAAAGCGTGCGCTTTTTCTTTTTAGGCATCCCGACCTGCACATAGTCAAAGTTACCTGCAACCATGTTGTGCATCAGGAAGCCGTTAGCATTGTAGAACATCAGCGACAGCGTGCCGCCCGGGCGCAACATCGACCACAGGGTTTGTAACACGCTTTGCGGATCGGCCACCCACTCCAGCACCGCATGAAACAATATCAGATCAACCTGGGTTTCCAAATGCTGTGCGATGTCCTGAGCGGCGCATTGTATAAAATGCATGTTGTCGCTCACACCTTTCTCATCTGCAGCACGCGTCGCGCGGGCGACCATTTCAGCCGAAAGATCGCAAAGCGTGACGTGATGACCGCGCTCGGCCATTTTTATCGCCGTTTGTCCTTCGCCGCCACCGGCGTCCAGCACGCGCAACGTCTGGTCGCCAAAAGTGGCCAGAATGGTGTCCAGATCCTGCCAGAGGATCGTCTGACGGAGCTGCCCCTTTGTGGTGCCATAAATGTTGCGCGAAAACTTTTCCGCGATGTCATCAAAATTGCGATCCCGCATTGGGAGAGTTCCACTCGCTAACTGCAAAACCGCTATTTTGTCACACCCGCGCGGAGAATGAACCTCTCTGGTGTAATATCACCGGTAATCACCTGCTATATGGTCAAAAAAGGAACCAAAAAGGATGCTTTTTACCCTTAAGAAATACATTGGAGGGATGATGCTTCCCCTTCCGCTGCTGCTCATCATCATCGCGCTGGGGCTGGCGCTGGTGTGGTTCAGCCGCTTTCAGAAAAGTGGCAAAACGCTCATCACGTTCGGCTGGCTTGTCTTACTGCTGCTGAGCCTGCAGCCGGTCGCGGATGGCCTGTTACGCCCCATTGAAGATAAGTACCCGACATGGCAGGGAAATCAGAAAGTGGAATACATCGTGGTGCTGGGCGGTGGGTATACCTGGGATCCTGACTGGGCCCCCAGCTCGAATCTGATCAACAACAGCCTGCCACGGCTAAACGAAGGGATTCGCCTGTGGCAGGCGAACCCGGGATCAAAAATGATCTTCACCGGCGCCGCAGCAAAAACGAACCCGGTGAGTACGGCTGAAGCGGGTGCCAGAGTTGCGGAATCCCTCGGCGTACCGCGTTCCGCTATCATCACTCTGGACAGTCCAAAAGATACCGAAGAAGAAGCCGCTGCGGTGAAGCAGGCGATTGGCGATGTTCCATTCTTGCTGGTCACCTCCGCCTCACACCTGCCACGGGCGATGATTTTCTTTGAAAAGCAGGGCCTGCACCCGCTTCCCGCACCGGCAAACCAGATGGCCATCAATGCGCCACTTAACCCATGGGAACGCGTGATCCCCTCCCCGATGTGGCTGATGCATAGCGATCGCGTCGGCTACGAGACGCTCGGCCGTCTCTGGCAGTGGCTGAAAGGTTCCTCAGACGAGCCAGGGCAAGAGTGACTTAGCCGCGAGATCGAAGTTTGCGCGATTGAAACGCCCGGTATTGACCAGTTGCGCGACTTCATCCCAGAGCAGGTACAACCAGCGCCGCCAGAGAAACGCTTCGGCAACGGGCGCACGCTGAAGGTAGTGCCACAGTAACCCTTCTGCCGCCGCGCTGTCGCTGAGCCTGAACAACTCATATTCACGTGGGGCCCACAGCATTATTCCAGGCCCCAACATCGCCAGCAGCTGATCGCTGCGGGAGTCTTTCAGCATACTCCGCAGGGTAAAATTGCCGTGGATCAGCACGCAGTTATCATTAAAACCGTCGAACAGCGCTGGCAAGCATTCACGAGTGCGAAAAAGAATACGTTTGTCCTGCATGGTCAAACCGGTGTTATTGAACTGGTTGAGCGTTCCCCACAGCACCTCCACCCGCTGGCGATACCACAGCGGCCACAGGTTCTCCTGGGTGCTGTCGACCGGCCCCACGAGCCCACGGCTATCCTGGCGATGCCAGGCCAGCAGCGCCTCGACAATCTGGTCTTTCAGCTGCTCCCAGCGTTCCGGCGTGCGCGCGGGTGCTTCAACAGGCACGCCGCGTAAACGCTCTATCAACAGGACATCGGGGCCGGGGTGTTCCTCGTGCGTCATGACGCCGTACACGGTCGGCATTCGGACGGTACCCTCCCGCGCCAGCATCGACATTTTCCAGGCGAGCTGCCTGGCAACACCCGGCGACGTGAAACTTCGCGCCATCAGCGGCATTGGGTTTCCCTGACTGTCATACAACGACCAGAGCGCGGTATCGGCCTTTTCACTCACACACTCGACCCGGCTTAATTTCTCACCCAGCAGATGGCTAAGTTCGGCACGCAGCTGTTCCATATGAGATTACCCCCATTAATGCTACTGCTTTTATAATGAGCGCGCAGAATGAAGATGTCACCCGGTAGAGATCAATCAGGGAAAAGAAAAGCGAAAATTGTGGCGAGAGGACATCCCTCCGAAAGGAGGGATGCAGACGGTATTAACGTAATTCGGCGCGAACGCGCTCAAGATCTTCCGGCGTATCAACGCCCGTTCCTGGTACTTCTTTGGCAGCAGCAACGTGAATTTTCTCGCCATACCAGAGCACACGAAGCTGCTCCAGCATTTCGATATGCTCCAGCGGGCTGGGTGCCCAGGTGACATAGCGGCGAATGAAACCGGCGCGATAGCCGTAAATCCCCAGATGGCGCAGGAAGGAATCCCCGATGGTCTCTTTCGAGAGCGCAAAGCGGTCGCGATCCCATGGAATGGTGGCGCGGGAGAAATAGAGCGCATAGCCTTCGGCATCCATCACCACTTTCACCGCATTCGGGTTAAATGCCTCTTCAGCGTGGTGAACAGGCACCGCTAGCGTCGCCATACCCACCTGACGCTGCGCCAGGTTTTCTGCCACCTGACGGATAATAACGGCCGGGATCATCGGCTCGTCGCCCTGCACGTTCACAATGACGGTATCATCGCTGAAACCACATTTCTCAACGACTTCGGCGAGACGCTCGGTGCCGGACTGGTGATCGACGCGGGTCATGCACACTTCACCGCCTGCGGCTTCAACCGCACGGGCGACGTCCGGATGATCGGTGGCAACAATCACGCGATCGGCACCGGATTCACGGGCGCGTTCAAGGACGTGCACAATCATTGGCTTGCCGTTGATATCCACCAGCGGTTTACCCGGCAGACGCGTTGAGGCATAACGAGCAGGAATAATGACAACAAAACTCATGGTTTGCTCTCTTCTGCCACCAGGGAACGGGCTTCGTTTTCCAGCAACACCGGAATGCCGTCACGCAGCGGGAAAGCCAGACTGTCCAGCTTGCAAATCAGCTCCTGTTTGTCCTGGCTGTAGTAGAGTTTGCCGTTGCACACCGGGCAGGCAATAATTTCAAGTAAACGGTGATCCATAGTTCCTCCGTATGGGTAATCGCTAAAGCTTAACACATTCCTTTTTCAGGGCGTGTCTGTTTCCCAGCCACTTCGACAGGATATAAATAACCCTTCGGGAACGCGTCCCAGCGTGACGTCGCGAGCCCCCTGCCAGAGGGCGAACTCGCTAATGGCGGACGTTAAGCCCTTCTCCAGACTCGCCGTCACCCTGACCCCCTCTTCCAGATAGAGCGCAATGACTTCAAGCGTGCCGGTTTTGCGGTGCATTTTGGCATCCATGCGCCCGACCAGCCGCCCCTTATGCAGCAGGGGTAAAACAAAATAGCCGTACTGACGCTTTGGTGCCGGGGTATAACACTCCAGCCGGTAGCTGAAATCGAACAACTGTTCGGCGCGTTTTCGGTCCCAGACCACCGGGTCGAAAGGCGACAACACTGCGCTGTGGGTTGCCTGGAGATTTCCATCCAGCGCCTTGGGCAGCAAAGGAAGGAGATCCGCATGCAGCCACATCTCTCCCAGCGTTTCTACCGTGACGGGAATAACGCGCTGTTCGCGTTGCCACATCTCCAGCAGCGGCTTCAGCGCGGGCTGGCGCAGGCGGTAATAATCTGCCAGCCATTGCGGCCGGAAAATGCCCAGACTGCGGGCGCTGTTTTCCAGCATGATGGCCTCGGCAGCCTCCTGGGTAAGCAGGTCACGTTCGTCGTCCCAGTGTGGCATCACGCGCTGGGTCAGGTCATAGACGCGCTGAAAATTACGCCGTTCAATCACCATGACCTGGCCGGAGGTGAATAACCCTTCAAGATGACGTTTGTGCGGTTTCCACTCCCACCAGCCGCTTGAGCCTTTTCGCGGATGTTCAAAATCAGCGGAACGCACTGGTCCCTTTTCCTGAATATGGCTGATCAGTTGCTCTATTTCGGCCGCGTGCTCCTGCATCCACGCCTGTCGGTATTTCCAGCCCATCTTTTCTGGGGCAAGCATGCGGTGACGCACCAGGGCAAAATCGCTGCGGGGCAGGAAACAGGCTTCGTGCGCCCAGTACTCCATGAGCTCCCCTTTGCTGAGCGCCTCATCAAGCCAGTGAGAGGGATAGTGGCCCAGGCGGCTGAACAGCACCAGGTAAGGGCTACGGGCAACAATATTAATGGTGTCGATTTGCAGCAGCGACATGCGCTGGATGGCAGAGAGGATATCGGCAGGCTGTGCGCGGCGACGGGGCTTTTTGAGCAGCCCCTGCGCGGCGAGGTGTAAATGACGTGCAGCTGTAAGCGAGAGTTGCGGTAGAGACATGCGTTTTCCTGTCAGTCAAAGCGCTACCAGAACCGCGTAAGCCCTCACTGCACTAACGCAATCAGTTCCTTGAGCAAGTGTTCCGGCTGCTCGCCGCTGAGTACAGCGTCAACCGGCAGATACCACCAGTTTTCTTTCGCAAAGGCACGGCATTTCACCGCATCTTTTTCGGTCATAATGAGCGTTTGTCCCAACGCCGTGAGCGCATCAACCTGCTCTGCCACCAGCGCCTGATGGTCAGCCAGTGGAATGCGTTTTTCAAGCCTGGCACCACACTGCTCAAGCGTTGCGAAGAAGCGCGGAGGATGACCAATCCCTGCCATTGCCACCAGCGAAGGCAGCTCAGCAACCGCCCGGCGTTCACCTGTCACCAGGTTTACCGCCAGTCCCGGCAACAGGTGCATAGGGATTTCACCCGCTTTTGCCTCACCACCGTTTACAATCACCGCATCAACGGACTTCAGACGTGAAGCGCGTTCACGCATAGGGCCGGCTGGCAGCCACCATCCGTTACCGAAACGGCGAACCCCGTCGATGACCACAATCTCTTTATCACGCGCCAGCGCGTAATGCTGCAGACCATCGTCAGTGATGATAATTTGTACCGCGTGTTCGGCAAGCAGCGCCTGCACGGCGTCGCTGCGAACCGGGGAGACTGCCACCGGCGCGCCAGTACGCTGGAAAATCAATACCGGTTCATCACCCGCTTCGGCAGTGGTGGTTTTCTCTGCCAGCAGCAGGGGGTACTGCGCCGCTTTACCGCCATACCCACGCGAGACCACACCCGGGCGGATACCGCGTTTTTGCAGCTGTTCCACGAGCCAGATCACCACCGGCGTTTTACCGTTGCCGCCCGCCGTAAGATTGCCCACAACCACAACCGGCACTGGCGCACGCCAGGCCCGCTTGATCCCCAGACGGTAAAGCAGACGAATGATGCCGCTCACCAGGCCGTAAAGCCAGGAGAGCGGCAAAAGCAGCAGCCACAGCGGGGATTCACCGGACCAGATGCGTGCAATCATTCGCCGAACTGCATCTTATGAAGCTGGGCGTATACGCCGCGGTGTTCCAGCAAAGCTGCGTGGCTTCCGCGTTCAACAATGACGCCATCCTCAACCACCACGATCTCATCCGCCTGCTCGATAGTCGACAGACGGTGTGCAATCACCAGTGAGGTACGGTTCTTTTGCAGTTCGTCCAGCGCCGACTGAATAGCGCGTTCAGATTCGGTATCCAGTGCGGACGTCGCTTCATCCAGAATCAGGATTGGGCTGTCACGCAGCAGCGCGCGCGCAATCGCAATACGCTGACGCTGACCACCGGACAGGAGCACGCCATTTTCACCAATGATGGTATCCAGACCGTTATCCATCTTGTTGATAAAGTCCATCGCATAGGCCATGCGTGCGGCATTCTCGATCTGCTCGCGGCTGTACTCGTCAGTGCGCGCATAAGCGATGTTGTTGGCGACCGTATCGTTAAACAGATGCACGTTCTGAGAAACCAGCGCAACCTGGTTACGCAGCGACTGCAGGGTGTACTCCCGCAGGTCGTGACCGTCCAGGAGAATTTCACCTTCGTTGATGTCGTAGAAACGGGTGATGAGGCTGGCAATGGTGGATTTACCGGAGCCAGAACGGCCTACCAGCGCCACCGTTTTACCCGCCGGAATCGTCAGGTTGATATTGCGCAGAGCGGGCGTATCGCGGCCCGGATAGGTGAAGGTCACGTTGTGGAATTCAACATCGCCACGGGCGCGCTCAATCTCGCGTGTACCTTCGTCTTTTTCCTGCTCGGAATCCAGAATGCTGAACAATGTCTGACAAGCCGCCATCCCGCGCTGGAACTGGGCATTCACGTTAGTCAGAGATTTCAGGGGACGCATCAGGGCGATCATCGAGGAGAAGACCACGGTGATGGTACCCGCCGTCAGCGTCTCCATCACGCTTGGGAAGCTTGCCGCATAAAGGACAAACGCCAGCGCCAGTGAGGCAATCAGCTGAATGATCGGGTCAGAGATGGAAGAGGCCGAGACCATTTTCATCCCCTGAAGACGCATTTTGTTGCTGACTTTGTCAAAGCGTTTGGTTTCGACGTCCTGGCCACCGAAAATTAACACCTCTTTGTGTCCTTTCAGCATCTGTTCGGCGCTGGTTGTTACCTGCCCCATCGTATTCTGCATATTTTTACTGATATTGCGGAAACGCTTGGACACAACGCGGATGGCAATGGAGACAACCGGAGCCAAAACGATCAGGATGAGCGACAGCTGCCAGCTGTAATAGAACATCATGATAAACAGGCCGATGATCGACGCCCCTTCACGCACGACGGTAATCAACGCGCTTGAGGAGGAGGACGCAACCTGCTCTGAATCGTAGGTAATACGGGACAGCAGTGTCCCCGTAGATTGCTTGTCAAAGAATGAGACCGGCATGCCCATCATGTGGCTGAACAGACGACGGCGCATGGTCATAACCACTTTCCCGGATACCCAGGAGATGCAGTAGCTGGAGATATAGCTGGTGATACCACGTAAGATCATCAGCCCGATAACCACCAGCGGCATCCATAGCAACACTGAGCGATCCGTTTTACCAAAACCGTCGTCCAGTAACGGTTTAAGGAGCGATAACATAAAAGTATCGCTGGCTGCGTTGAGGATTAACGCTACACCCGCCACGATCAAGCCTGCTTTAAAAGGTGCAATCATCGGCCAGAGTCGGCGGAAGGTTTGCCACGTGGAGAGATCTTTGTCGTTATGCATTCAAAAAACCAGCATTTGTTGAAATAGCCGCATATTCTACCCGTTATCTACGGGCGCGCCAAACCACTGATGATACCAACGTGGTAAAAATTGATCCCGCAAGCGCCGGATTTGCCAGCGATGTTGCGAGAATGTCACCGATATTTGCCCGGAATGGGGGGTATCTTGCCAGATATACCCCTCTTTTCGATAACGTCGGACCACATTCGCCGACGGAAACCGCCAGGCGTTATAGCGCGCTGCTGAATCCAGCGCAATGTTTCCCTCCACCCGTTGTACCAGCGCCAATGACGATGAGGTATTGCTGCCATGATGGGGAACCTGGATTAACGTCGACGCAAGATGTTGCCAGTAATGGCTAAGCATAGCCTGTTCTGCTGGCGCTTCAATGTCTCCCGTCAGCAGTATACTCTGCTCACCATCGTCCACTTTCACCACGCAGGAGCGGTTGTTTCCCCGAGCCGGGTCATTTTCCAAGGGCCAGTGGACGGCGAAGGTTAATCCCTGCCATCTCCAGCTCTGCCCACGAAAGCAGGGCCGGTGCCCCGCCAGACGTAATGGACTTCTTACCCACATCTCCGGCCATGCTTTTTGCAGCGATGCGAGACCTCCTGCATGGTCAAGATGTTCATGGCTGAGAATCACGCCATCTGGCCGCAGATGGTGCCAGCGCAGCCAGGGGATAATTAACCGCTGTGCGCTATCTCCCCCTGGCCAGGCGAGCCCGGTATCAAAGAGAATCGCTTTTCCCTGCCGTTCGATGACCATGGCCAGCCCCTGCCCCACATCCAGCATATGTAGCGTCCAGGCATCACTTTTAGCCGTTCGCCAGAGGGGAAATGCCAGCAACAGACTCCCAGCCAGACACACGGCTGGAACGGTTTTCCAGGCTCGCAAACGCCAGCCGATGATGATAAGCCAGGGCAGTAGCGTCATGTACTGCCAGCGCTGATCCACACTCTGCCAGCCGTCTGGCAAGCGCATCAGTAGCCAGAACAACCCGGCAAGGGACTTATCGGCTGCAAACCAGATGGCACTTTCCATTCCCCCCAGCGGTAACAGATGGAGCAACATTCCGAGTAAAATCAGCGGTACGCTGACAAACGTCACTATCGGCACGGCAAAGAGATTGGCGACCAGAGAGGAGATACTGAAGCCGTGGAAAATCAGCACCTGTAACGGCATGAGCAACACCAGCATGCCAACCTGCAGATAGATCAGATTAAGTAGTGGCCGTATGCGTCGGGCCCACTGCCAGCGAGGAAGAGGCAGCCACTGAAACCAGAAAATCAGCGCCGCGACGGCAAATGCGGACAGGAGCAGACTCTCAGAAAGTATGGCTAAGGGATCGCTTATCAGGATCGCCGCGACACAGCAACACCATACCTGCCACGGCGACCATTGGCGGGAACCGATTCGCATCGCCGCCAGCACGGCAAGTGCGATGACCGTTCGTAGTGCAGGAGGCTGCAGACCGGTAAGCCAGGCGTAGAAAGCGGCGAAGAACAACCCGGCCAGGAGTGGCATTTGCCAGTGGACCCGGTGGCTGGGGAATATAAACTGGATCGCACGCGCGAGTAACCAGACGAGGGATGCCGCCAGCGTGATATGCAGGCCCGAAATCGCCATCAGATGCAGTGTGCCGGTTTCACGCATCAGGTCTTTTATTTCTCGGGGGACATCCAGACGCTCTCCCATCCCCAGCCCGAGGATAACCGCTCCCCAGCGATAATCAGAAAGTCGGTTTTGCAGCGACATCAGGTATTGCGCTCGCAGGCTGCAGTGTCCATCAACAAGTTCCGCATGGGTGAAGCGCCCGCTCAGCGTTTGGTGTCGGGCAATGGCGCTACGTTGGGGATCATAGCCTCCGTCGTTCAGCTCGCCGTGTGCAGGTTTTAGCCTGAGCATCATCGCCCAGCGCTGGCCAGCACATGATCTCTGTGGCAAATAATTGCCATACAGCGTTACGCCGGTGGACGCCCACCAGCGCCGGCCGTTTACGGTACGAATCTTTCCCTGATGCTGAGTTGCACCATCAGTGGCGGTGATCTCTACCTCGGCCTGCACGGCTCCCGTGGTTAAATGCTGCATCGGCCAGACGCTCTCCTGCGCGGCCAGAAGGCCCCACGCGCAAAATAACAGCGCGGTCCCCACATACTTCAGGCGCACGTTTTGGCATGTGCCCAGCACCACCCCGCCCGCCAGCATTATCCAGACGGTATAGCGTGATGGCAGTTCAGGTAACCAGAGTAACGGGGCTATCGCCAGAATGGCGCAGATACATAAAGCGGGAATTCCCATTGCTACCTCCCTGTTTCAGGGTGGCAGTATGCTCGTGAGTGATGCGGCTCGTCAGTTGTGAAGAATTGGATTTACAGCAAGCGCAGCAAGGTTTTTAACAGGTTGCAGAAAACGCAGCGGGAAATGAGGGATGCCTTCCAGAAGAAAACGACAGGAACAAAAAAAGCACCCGCAGGTGCTTTCTTTCGAACCCAGTTTAACCGGCTGGCTAAACTCAGTTGCCGTAAATATTGGCGCGATCGCGCAGTTCTTTACCCGGTTTAAAGTGTGGAACGTACTTACCTTCCAGCTCGACTTTATCACCCGTTTTCGGGTTACGCCCGGTGCGTGGAGCACGATAGTGCAGAGAAAAACTACCGAAACCGCGGATTTCAATGCGCTCGCCCTGGGCAAGAGTGGAGGCCATATGCTCCAGCATCTCTTTTACGGCATCTTCCACTGCCTTGGCAGGGATATGCGGTTGCTGACTGGCAAGTCTTTCAATCAATTCTGACTTGGTCATGATTCCTCCGGTTCCTTTCAAACCAATTAGCTGAACAGCTCATTAAACAAGGGCGGCCGTAGCCGCCCTTTGTTATTGATTACAGGACGGATCCTGTAATCTGTCAAGTTTGCTCTTCATCCTTCGCGCTGTAAATGCGTTACAGCTCAAATGATGCTGAGAACCTGATATTACTCGCCTTTAGCTGCTTTGAAAGCTTCAGCCATTGCGTTGTTAGAGAAGTTTGCATCTTCCTGTTTGTTAACAGTTGCGATTGCATCTTTCTCATCAGCTTCGTCTTTAGCACGAACAGACAGGCTGATTGCACGGTTCTTACGGTCAACACCGGTGAACTTAGCTTCAACGTCGTCGCCTACGTTCAGAACCAGAGTGGCATCTTCAACGCGGTCACGGGAAGCTTCAGAAGCGCGCAGGTAACCTTCAACGCCGTCAGCCAGCTCTACGGTTGCGCCTTTAGCGTCAACTGCAGTTACTTTACCGTTTACGATTGCGCCTTTCTTGTTCAGTGCAACCCAGTTGTTGAACGGATCTTCTGCGAGCTGTTTAACGCCCAGAGAGATACGCTCACGCTCTGCGTCAACCTGCAGAACAACTGCAGCGATTTCGTCGCCTTTTTTGTATTCACGAACTGCTTCTTCGCCTGCAACGTTCCAGGAGATGTCAGACAGGTGAACCAGGCCATCGATGCCGCCGTCCAGGCCGATGAAGATACCGAAGTCAGTGATAGACTTGATTTTACCTTCAACACGGTCGCCCTTGTTGTGGGTTTCCGCGAACTGCTGCCATGGGTTGTTTTTGCACTGTTTCAGGCCCAGGGAGATACGACGACGTTCTTCGTCGATATCCAGAACCATCACTTCCACTACATCACCAACGTTAACAACTTTGGATGGGTGGATGTTTTTGTTGGTCCAGTCCATTTCGGAAACGTGCACCAGGCCTTCAACGCCTTCTTCGATTTCAACGAAGCAGCCGTAGTCGGTCAGGTTGGTTACGCGACCAGTCAGTTTAGTACCTTCTGGGTAACGCTTAGCGATAGCTACCCATGGATCTTCGCCCAGCTGTTTCAGGCCGAGGGATACACGAGTACGCTCGCGGTCGAACTTCAGCACTTTAACAGTGATTTCGTCGCCCACGTTCACGATTTCGCTTGGGTGCTTAACGCGTTTCCACGCCATGTCGGTGATGTGCAGCAGGCCATCAACGCCGCCCAGGTCAACGAATGCGCCGTAGTCAGTGAGGTTCTTAACGATACCTTTGACTTCCATGCCTTCCTGCAGGTTTTCCAGCAGCTGATCGCGTTCTGCGCTGTTTTCGGATTCGATAACGGCACGACGGGATACAACAACGTTGTTACGCTTCTGGTCCAGCTTGATGACTTTGAACTCAAGCTCTTTGCCTTCCAGGTGCAGGGTGTCACGGACTGGACGAACGTCTACCAGAGAACCTGGCAGGAACGCACGAATACCATTCAGCTCAACAGTGAAGCCACCTTTAACTTTGCCGTTGATAACACCGACCACAGTTTCAGCTTCTTCGTAAGCTTTTTCCAGGGTGATCCATGCTTCGTGACGTTTAGCTTTCTCACGAGAAAGCAGGGTTTCACCGAAGCCGTCTTCTACTGCGTCCAGCGCAACGTCAACTTCGTCACCAACCTGGATTTCCAGCTCGCCCTGGGCGTTTTTGAACTGCTCTGCCGGGATGGCGGACTCAGATTTCAGACCGGCGTCAACCAGTACTACGTCTTTGTCGATAGCAACAACAACACCACGAACGATGGAACCCGGACGGGTTTCGATTTCTTTTAAGGATTCTTCAAACAGTTGAGCAAAAGATTCAGTCATGTTTAATCTTCAGGTTAATATTAACGTCCACCTGGCTCCGTGCCGGATGGGGTTGTTTCACATACCCGCCGTCAATCCATTGCAGCGGGGGTACTGCTAAATCGGTCGCGTTTACGCGAGTGCCAGTTTTTGGCGCGCATATTGTAGCGCTTTTTCAATCACTTGCTCAATAGTTAAACTGGTTGAATCCAGAACTAATGCATCTTCTGCAGGAACAAGTGGCGCGACAGCGCGGTTACGATCGCGATCATCGCGCTCTTTTATCTCGGATAAAAGGCGATCAAAGTTAACACTAAACCCCTTCTCCTGCAACTGAAGCATGCGGCGTTGAGCACGTTCTTCTGAGGAGGCGTCAAGGAAAATTTTTACAGGCGCATCAGGGAATACCACGGTGCCCATATCGCGTCCGTCGGCGATCAACCCCGGGGCTTCGCGGAACGCACGCTGGCGACGTAACAGCGCCTCGCGCACACGCGGGAAGGCCGCAACCTGGGAGGCCGCATTCGCCACTTCCTGCGTACGGATTTCACCGCTCACGTCTTCCCCTTCAAGGATCACTTCCAGGTTGCCATCGGTAGACACAAAACGGACATCCAGGTGCGCAGCCAGCGGTACCAGCGCTTCTTCAGAGGCGACATCGACATGATGATGCAGCGCAGCCAGCGCCAGCACGCGATAAATTGCGCCCGAATCTAAAAGATGCCATTGCAATGCTTCCGCCATCGCTTTGCACAGGGTACCTTTCCCTGCGCCACTCGGCCCATCAATGGTGATTACCGGGGCAACTGCCGTCATCTTTTTCTCCTTAAATAAGGCATACCGTTAACATGAACGCCGCGCATTATACGCGCCAACGTGCGCAACTGTTACCTTTGCGTGCAAATTACGGAATGATTGAAGCAGAGTGTAGAAGAAATGAGCGGAAGTGTTCGTCAGGAAGCGTAAGGAAATGCCGCATCGAAGGATGCGGCATAACGCTATCAGGCCAGCGTACTGATGCGCGCCAGCTGCTCGAAGTAGTCCGGGAAAGTTTTCGCCGTACATTTCGGGTCAAGAATGGTCACAGGCGTGTCGGACAGCGCCACCAGCGAGAAGCACATCGCCATACGGTGATCGTTGTAGGTGCCAATTTCTGCGAACTGCAGTTTTGCCGGAGGGGTGACGCGAATGTAGTCTTCGCCCTCTTCCACCTCAGCACCCACTTTACGCAGCTCGGTCGCCATCGCATACAGGCGGTCAGTCTCTTTCACGCGCCAGTTGTAGATGTTACGCAGCGTGGTGGTGCCTTTGGCAAACAGCGCAGCCGTGGCAATGGTCATCGCCGCATCCGGAATGTGGTTCATGTCCATATCAATGGCATTCAGCTCGCCGCGGGTACAGGAGATGAAGTCATCGCCCCAGGTGACAGTGGCGCCCATTTTCTCCAGCACGTCGGCAAAACGGATGTCGCCCTGCACGCTGTTGCGGCCAATCCCGGTCACCTTCACGGTGCCGCCTTTGATCGCGCCCGCAGCCAGGAAGTAAGAGGCCGATGACGCATCGCCTTCAACCAGGTAATTACCCGGAGACTGATACTGCTGCGCCCCACGCACCACAAAACGCTGATAAGACTGGTTTTCCACCTCAACGCCGAAGGTTTTCATCAGGTGCAGCGTAATATCAATGTACGGTCTGGAGACCAGCTCACCTTTAATCGTGATAACCGTATCCTGCGGTGCCAGCGGCGCGGTCATCAGCAGGGCCGTCAGGAACTGGCTGGAAACGCTACCGTCCACCTCGACGTCACCGCCGCTAAAGCCCCCGCGCAGACGCAGTGGCGGATAATTTTCCTGCTCAAGATACTCAATCTGCGCGCCACCCTGACGCAGGGCATCGACCAGATGGCCGATCGGACGCTCTTTCATGCGCGGCTCGCCGGTCAGCACGATGTTATTGCTGCCCAGACACAGCGCCGCCGCCAATGGACGCATCGCGGTACCCGCGTTGCCCAGAAACAGCTCGAGCTCTTCACCCGAACGCAGCGCGCCGCCGTTGCCGGTCACTTCACAGCGGGTACGATCGTCAGAGAGAGTGTAATGAACACCCAACGCTTTCAGCGCATTGAGCATGTGGCGTACGTCATCGCTGTCCAGCAGGTTTGTAAGGACGGTGGTGCCGTTTGCCAGAGCTGCCAGCAGCAGAGCGCGGTTCGAGACACTTTTTGAACCAGGCAGATTGATGGTGCCATCTACCCGCGCGATAGGTTGTAACGTCAGGGATTCCATGAAACTTAACTCTCAACTCAACATAATAAAAACCCCGCAGGGACGCTGCGGGGGTGAAAAACAGCAAATTAACCGTGACGACGTTCGAAATCGATCATGAAATCAGTCAGGGCTTTAACGCCTTCCAGCGGCATCGCGTTATAAATAGAGGCGCGCATCCCCCCCACCACACGGTGGCCTTTCAGCGCGTGCAGACCTGCCGCGAAGGACTCTTTCAGGAACACGTTGTCCAGGTTGCTGTCTGCCAGCTGGAACGGCACGTTCATGCGGGAGCGGTTAGCTTTCGCCACATCGTTACGGTAGAAATCGCTTTTGTCGATCACGCCGTACAGCAGTTCAGCTTTCTGCTGATTGACCTTGTCCATCTGCGCCACACCGCCGTTTTGCTTCAGCCATTTGAAGACCAGGCCCGAAAGGTACCAGGCAAACGTCGGTGGCGTGTTGAACATGGAGTCGTTATCGTTCAGCACGGTGTAGTCGAGAATTGACGGGCAAGACGTATGGGCTTTCCCCAGCAGATCTTCACGTACAATGACGATTGTCAGGCCTGCAGGACCGATATTTTTCTGTGCGCCTGCATAGATAACGCCGTAGCGGCTGACATCAATCGGGGCAGAAAGAATGGTGGAGGAGAAGTCGGCGGCAACCACAACATCGCTGGCGAAGTTTGGCGTCTCGTCGATGGCAATCCCGTCGATAGTTTCGTTCGGGCAGTAGTGGAGATAGGCTGCGTTATCAGAAAGCTGCCATTCGCTCATGGGCTTCACGGCGCGCAGACCGTCAACGGTCACTTTGGCGTCGATAACGTTCGGCGTGCAGTATTTGTGCGCTTCTTTAACGGCGCTTGCCGCCCAGTAGCCCGCATCAACGTAGTCAGCCGTCGTTTTATCGCCAAGGATATTCAGCGGTACGCCAGCAAACTGGCCGCGTCCGCCGCCGTGACAGAACAATACTTTGTAGTTCGAGGGAATATTCAGCAGATCGCGAAAATCCTTTTCTGCCTCTTCCGCCACCTGAATAAACTCTTTACCACGGTGGCTGATTTCCATCACCGACGTACCGAGACCGTTCCAGTCACAAAGTTCCTGTTGAGCCTGTTTAAGCACGTCTGCCGGTAACATCGCCGGACCTGAACTGAAATTAAAGACTTGAGCCATTTCCCCTCACCACGCTAAAAGCCATAAGTTATAACTGTGGATATCGGTTTTATCATTCAGTGACACGCGCCGCAATGTCTAAAACTTATGACCCGTGAAATGTGGCTCACATCACACAAAACAATCTGCCGCCTCGCCAGGACAAAACCGACAAAATGGCTGTCAGGTGATCCGTTTAGCCCGGCTAACCTTCGTCCATTCTGGATTCGTACAGCGAGGGCATAATTGATGATCGCCTGCCTTCATCACCACCACATGACTACATTTTATACAGGCATATTCGCCCGCATCGGGGACGGTTTTGTATCGCTCAATGAGCATATCCGGCAGGATGCATAACCCCGGCTTCACCTCGTCATCATGATAGTAATACACGCTGATTTGACCGTTCGTTTCCATAATGGCCAGACGCACCTGTCCGAGTTGTTCGACGCTGTTCAGACGCAATTCCATAAAAAATTCGAACTCGGTCATATTGGCACTTTGCACATTTTCCCAGGCCAACTGTCCGTCTTCGACAATCACCACAGGCTTCCCTTCCAGCAGATCTTCCAGCTTTTCGCTCTTCGACATCAGCCACATCACAAGGCGGTACAGCAGCGCCAGCGAGACAAAGACGATAAAGACCGGCACCATCGGCACATCGTCATAAAAGGCGACATCCCCCGCCGCTGACCCCAGCGTGAGGATGATTAACACTTCAAAAAGCGACATCTGCCGCACACCGCGACGGCCAGTAATCTTAAGAAACAGAAAGACAAGAACGAAGGTATACAGGCTCCGCAAAGCCACTTCGCCTAAAAACTCGGGGGGAACTTTATCAAACGCCATCCGCTGGAGATCAAATGCTTTCATTTTTCTATGCCTTAACAGTCAGTTACTGCCACTAAGCATAGCCCAGCCTTTTATTTTCGCCGAAGATAGCACCCGTCACGCAAAACCCGTATCATTGCGCGCTTTACGTACGATAAAAGTGAACGCCATGACTCAAACGTTTATCCCCGGCAAAGACGCCGCTCTGGAAGATTCCATCGCTCGCTTCCAGCAGAAACTGACCGACCTGGGTTTTAACATCGAAGAAGCCTCCTGGCTCAATCCGGTGCCCCATGTCTGGTCCGTCCATATTCGCGACAAAGAGTGTGCCCTGTGCTTTACCAACGGGAAAGGCGCGACTAAAAAAGCGGCACTGGCCTCCGCGCTGGGTGAGTATTTTGAGCGTCTGTCCACCAACTATTTCTTCGCTGACTTCTGGTTGGGCGAAACCATCGCTAACGGCCCATTCGTTCACTATCCGAACGAAAAATGGTTCCCGCTGACCGAAGACGATGAACTGCCGGAAGGTATTCTCGACGCCCGCCTGCGTGCGTTCTATGATCCAGAAAACGAACTGACCGCCAGCATGCTGATCGATCTGCAGTCTGGTAACGAAGATCGTGGTATCTGCGCCCTGCCGTTCACCCGCCAGTCTGACGAGCAGACCGTGTATATTCCGATGAACATCGTCGGCAACCTGTATGTGTCTAACGGCATGTCCGCCGGTAACACCCGCAACGAAGCGCGCGTTCAGGGCTTGTCAGAAGTGTTCGAGCGTCACATTAAAAACCGCATTATTGCCGAATCTATCAGCCTGCCTGAAATTCCGGCCGACGTGCTGGCGCGCTACCCAGGCGTGGTGGAGTCCATCGCCAAACTCGAAGCGGAAGGTTTCCCAATCTTCGCCTACGATGGCTCACTGGGCGGAAAATATCCGGTGATCTGCGTGGTGCTGTTTAACCCAGAAAACGGCACCTGCTTCGCCTCCTTCGGCGCGCACCCTGACTTCGGCGTGGCGCTGGAGCGTACCGTCACCGAACTGCTGCAGGGCCGTAGCCTGAAAGATCTCGACGTCTTCACACCGCCAACCTTTGACGATGAAGAAGTGGCGGAGCATACCAACCTCGAAACCCACTTCATCGATTCCAGCGGCCTGATCTCCTGGGATATGTTTAAGCAGGACGCAGACTATCCGTTCGTAGACTGGAGCTTTGCCGGCACCACGGAAGAAGAGTTCGCCACGCTGATGGCCATCTTTAACGCCGAAGATCAGGAAGTCTACATTGCCGACTACGAACACCTGGGCGTTTACGCATGCCGCATCATTGTGCCGGGCATGTCCGACATCTACCCTGCTGAAGATCTGTGGCTGGCGAACAACAGCATGGGCGCACACCTGCGCGAAACCCTGCTTGCTCTGCCAGGCAGCGAGTGGGAAAAAGAGGATTATCTGAACCTGATCGCCCAACTGGACGAAGAAGGTCACGATGATTTCACTCGCGTGCGTGAACTGCTGGGCCTGGCGACGGGTAAAGACAACGGCTGGCATACCCTGCGTATCGGGGAGCTGAAAGCGATGCTGGCGCTGGCTGGCGGCGATCTGGATCAGGCCCTGGCCTGGACGGAATGGACGATGGAATTCAACCAGTCGGTCTTCTCTGCCGAGCGCACCAACTATTACCGTTGCCTGCAAACCCTGCTGCTGCTTTCGCAGGAAGAGGATCGTGAGCCACTGCAATACCTGAACGCTTTCGTGCGTATGTACGGTGCTGAAGCGGTTGAAGCCGCCAGCGCGGCGCTCAGCGGTGAAGAGCCATTCTACGGTCTGCAGGCCGTGGACAGCGATCTGAAAGCCTTCCCGGCGCATCAGTCGCTGCTCAAGGCCTATGAAAAGCTGCAGAAAGCAAAAGCCGCTTACTGGTCAAAATAAGCGCATATAACATTAGCAGCAGTAGGCGTATTCAATCGTCTGGGCTATATTACGGGGCAATTTCATTGCCCCGTTTTTTATTTTTTTCGGTAATGATTGCTGATTGTAATAATAAAGTTAAACATGGGTAAATATAATAATCTTTACCCGGGCTTTATTGTTACTTTTTATGGTAAATACTCCATATTAATTAACTGTTTCGGAGGGGGCCGAACGAAATAATTCAACTCTTTTAATAACTTTTAAAATTTATTTTTATACGGATAATCAATTACTTACTCCGCATTCGCTGTAAAACCATACACACTGCGGGCCTATAAGCCAGGCGAGATATGATCTATATCAATTTCTCTTCTATAATGCTTTGTTAGTATCTCGTCGCCGACTTAATAAAGAGAGAGTTAGTGTGAAAGCTGACAACCCTTTTGATCTTTTACTCCCCGCCGCGATGGCAAAAGTTGCCGAAGAAGCGGGTGTCTATAAAGCAACGAAACACCCGATGAAGACGTTCTATCTGGCGATTACTGCTGGTGTGTTCATCTCAATCGCTTTCGTCTTCTACATCACTGCCACTACCGGTACTGCTGCCATGCCTTTCGGCATAGCCAAACTGATTGGCGGCATTTGCTTCTCACTGGGTCTGATTCTTTGCGTCATCTGCGGTGCCGACCTCTTCACCTCAACGGTGCTGATTGTCGTGGCAAAAGCCAGCGGAAGAATTACCTGGGGTCAACTGGCGCGCAACTGGCTTAACGTCTACGTTGGCAACCTGATTGGCTGTCTGCTCTTTGTTCTGTTGATGTGGCTTTCTGGCGAGTACATGACCGCCAACGGCGGCTGGGGGCTTAACGTCCTGCAAACCGCCGACCACAAAATGCACCACACATTTATCGAAGCCGTTGCTCTCGGCATCCTTGCAAACCTGATGGTCTGCCTGGCGGTCTGGATGAGCTATTCTGGTCGTAGCCTGATGGATAAAGCCATGATTATGGTTCTGCCGGTTGCGATGTTTGTTGCCAGCGGCTTTGAGCACAGTATTGCGAATATGTTCATGATCCCGATGGGGATTGTTATCCGCAACTTTGCAAGCCCGGAGTTCTGGACCGCAATTGGTTCATCCCCGGAAAGTTTCTCTCACCTGACTATTATGAATTTCATTACTGATAACCTGATCCCCGTCACTATCGGGAACATTATCGGTGGGGGTCTGTTAGTTGGGTTGACATACTGGGTCATTTACCTGCGTGGCGACGACCATCATTGATGGTTATCTCAGGCAGTAAATAAAAAATCCACTTAAGAAGGTAGGTGTTACATGTCCGAGCTTAATGAAAAGTTAGCCACAGCCTGGGAAGGTTTTGCGAAAGGTGACTGGCAGAATGAAGTCAACGTCCGTGACTTCATTCAGAAAAACTATACCCCGTATGAAGGTGACGAATCCTTCCTGGCTGGCGCAACTGACGCGACCACCAAGCTGTGGGACAGCGTAATGGAAGGCGTTAAACTGGAAAACCGCACTCACGCGCCAGTTGATTTTGACACCTCCGTTGCTTCCACCATCACTTCTCACGATGCTGGCTATATCAACAAAGCCCTTGAGAAAATCGTTGGTCTGCAGACTGAAGCACCACTGAAACGCGCAATCATCCCGTTCGGTGGTATCAAAATGGTTGAAGGTTCCTGCAAAGCGTATAACCGCGAGCTGGACCCAATGCTGAAAAAAATCTTCACCGAATACCGTAAAACCCACAACCAGGGTGTATTCGATGTTTACACCAAAGACATTCTGAACTGCCGTAAATCTGGCGTTCTGACTGGTCTGCCAGATGCGTATGGCCGTGGCCGTATCATTGGTGACTACCGTCGCGTTGCGCTGTACGGTATCGACTTCCTGATGAAAGACAAATACGCACAGTTCGTCTCTCTCCAGTCTG
Source organism: Enterobacter cloacae complex sp. IR5458 (assembly GCF_049238025.1). Lineage (NCBI taxonomy): Bacteria > Pseudomonadati > Pseudomonadota > Gammaproteobacteria > Enterobacterales > Enterobacteriaceae > Enterobacter > Enterobacter cloacae complex sp. IR5458. The sequence goes on along the minus strand of NZ_JBMKIF010000017.1, from coordinate 69,546 downwards.
ACCTGGAAAACGGCGTAAACCTGGAAGCGACTATCCGTCTGCGTGAAGAGATTGCTGAACAGCACCGTGCGCTAGGTCAGATCAAAGAGATGGCAGCGAAATATGGCTGCGATATCTCTGGTCCTGCAACCAACGCTCAGGAAGCTATCCAGTGGACCTACTTCGGCTACCTGGCCGCTGTTAAGTCTCAGAACGGTGCAGCAATGTCCTTCGGCCGCGTATCCACCTTCCTGGATGCGTATATCGAACGTGACCTGAAAGCAGGTAAAATCACCGAGCAAGACGCTCAGGAAATGATTGACCACCTGGTCATGAAGCTGCGTATGGTTCGCTTCCTGCGTACTCCAGAATATGATGAGCTGTTCTCTGGTGACCCAATCTGGGCAACCGAATCTATCGGCGGTATGGGCGTAGATGGCCGTACTCTGGTAACCAAAAACAGCTTCCGCTTCCTGAACACCCTGTACACCATGGGTCCTTCTCCGGAGCCGAACATCACCGTTCTGTGGTCTGAAAAACTGCCTCTGAACTTCAAGAAATTCGCCGCTAAAGTGTCCATCGACACCTCTTCTCTGCAGTATGAGAACGATGACCTGATGCGTCCGGACTTCAACAACGACGACTACGCTATCGCGTGCTGCGTAAGCCCAATGGTTGTTGGTAAGCAAATGCAGTTCTTCGGTGCGCGTGCAAACCTGGCGAAAACCATGCTGTACGCCATCAACGGCGGCGTTGATGAAAAACTGAAAATGCAGGTGGGTCCTAAGTCTGAACCTATCAAAGGCGACGTGCTGAACTATGACGAAGTCATGGAGCGCATGGACCACTTCATGGACTGGCTGGCGAAGCAGTACGTGACTGCACTGAACGTTATCCACTACATGCACGACAAGTACAGCTACGAAGCCTCTCTGATGGCGCTGCACGACCGTGACGTGGTTCGCACCATGGCGTGTGGTATCGCAGGCCTGTCCGTTGCGGCTGACTCCCTGTCTGCAATCAAATATGCGAAAGTTAAACCAATTCGTGACGAAGACGGTCTGGCTATCGACTTCGAAATCGAAGGCGAATACCCGCAGTTTGGTAACAACGACGCTCGCGTTGATGACATGGCGGTTGACCTGGTAGAACGTTTCATGAAGAAAATTCAGAAACTCACTACCTACCGTAACGCTATCCCGACTCAGTCTGTTCTGACCATCACCTCTAACGTTGTGTATGGTAAGAAAACCGGTAACACCCCAGACGGTCGTCGTGCTGGCGCGCCATTCGGCCCAGGTGCTAACCCAATGCACGGTCGTGACCAGAAAGGTGCGGTTGCCTCTCTGACCTCCGTTGCTAAACTGCCGTTTGCCTACGCGAAAGATGGTATTTCTTACACCTTCTCTATCGTGCCAAACGCGCTGGGTAAAGATGACGAAGTACGTAAAACTAACCTCGCGGGTCTGATGGATGGTTACTTCCACCACGAAGCGTCCATCGAAGGTGGTCAGCACCTGAACGTGAACGTAATGAACCGTGAAATGCTGCTCGATGCGATGGAACACCCTGAGAAATATCCTCAGCTGACCATCCGTGTATCTGGCTACGCAGTACGTTTTAACTCCCTGACTAAAGAACAGCAGCAGGACGTTATCACCCGTACTTTCACTCAGTCCATGTAAGTGGAATTGACTGAAATCACGCGTTAAAAGGCGTACAATAAAGGCTCCACGCAAGTGGGGCCTTTTTCACACCCTCGCTTCATCAGTCTCTTTTGTCCGCTATCTATACTGAATGGATAACAGCCAAAACAGACTCGACATAGCCTTTGAGCTGTGCAACTACATAGGCCCCCGGATGGGCCAAATTCGGAGATCTCACCGCAATGTCAACTATTGGTCGCATTCACTCCTTTGAATCCTGTGGCACCGTCGATGGCCCGGGTATCCGCTTTATTACCTTCTTCCAGGGCTGCCTGATGCGCTGCCTGTACTGCCACAACCGCGACACGTGGGACACTCATGGTGGGAAAGAAGTCACCGTGGAAGATCTGATGAAAGAGGTGGTGACCTACCGCCACTTTATGAACGCGTCCGGCGGCGGCGTGACCGCATCCGGCGGCGAAGCCATTCTTCAGGCTGAATTTGTCCGCGACTGGTTCCGCGCCTGCCGCAAAGAAGGCATTCACACCTGTCTCGATACCAACGGTTTCGTGCGCCGCTACGATCCGGTTATTGATGAACTGCTCGAAGTGACCGATCTGGTGATGCTCGATCTCAAACAGATGAATGATGAGATCCACCAGAATCTGGTTGGCGTTTCCAACCACCGTACGCTGGAATTTGCGAAATACATTGCCGACAAAGGCATCAAAACCTGGATCCGCTATGTTGTTGTTCCCGGCTGGTCAGATGATGACGACTCTGCGCACCGCCTGGGGGAATTTACCCGCGACATGGGCAACGTCGAGAAAATTGAGCTTCTGCCCTATCACGAACTCGGCAAACATAAATGGGTGGCGATGGGTGAAGAGTACAAACTTGATGGCGTGAAGCCACCGAAAAAAGAGACGATGGAGCGCGTGAAAGGTATTCTTGAGCAGTATGGCCACAAGGTCATGTATTAAAGAAAAGGCCCGGTGAGAACCGGGCCTTTTTTAATTCTATTTAAAGACGCCGTTAATAACGGAAGTCACAATCGCCGTACTCAGCGCAATTAAGACCAGATCGTCACCCACCACGCGCCATTCATAACCTGGGTAGGATGGAAGCTGGCCAAGCATAGAGGCTGGCACGGTTTTCTTCGCAATACCCGGAGGAAGTGGTTTACCGCGGGCCAGGTTTTTCGCAATACCCGGAGGCAGAGACTCATAGCCCGTTAAGCCGTAATTCAGTGCCAGGTGACGGGCATGATCGAAGCTCACGCGAGCGTCAACATCATTGCCGACATCTTTGCTGCTTTTAAAGCTCTTATCAGATTTCCCTGGGTTATCCTGACCGCTATTTTGCTTATTACCATGGTTACCAGAGTTCCCGTTACCATGATTGCCGCCATTACCTTGTCCGCCACCGTTGCCGTGACCACCGCCATTCCCGTTTCCTGGATTAGCCATGACCGGAGCCGCTGCAAACGTTAAAGACAACACTACGGCAAGTGCGGTAGTGGAAAAACGACGTTTAGACATGATTGTTGCCTTTTAGTGGTAGAACTCATTTGAATTATCGCCGGGCGGGGAAAACAAACAATACGTAAAAGTCTTATATATGACAGGGACAAAAAAGCCTGTCATTGACAGGCTTTTATTTAATCAGGCGTGCGCCACAGGCGTTGGATGCTCGCCTGCTTTGCGCAGCAGCATTAAGAGATAAATAAACGACACGCTGGCGATCATGATAAACAGCAAATTGTCAGAATAATTCTGCATCAGCATCGCGGTAAATGTTGGTCCCAGCAGGCTGCCGATGGTATAGCTTAATAACAGCGCCTGGTTCATCGCTACCAGCTGGTGATGTTCAACTTTCTCACAGGCCCACGCCATCGCGACCGGATAAAGCGTGAACCCCGCTGCCCCAAGGATAAACAGCGCTGGGGCCATCGCGGCGTTGCTGAGCATAGCAAAACAGCCCATGATCACCACAAAGACCTGAACGCGCAGCACCAGCAGGCGACCGAAGCGATCGGCCAGGCGGCCAATCGGCCACTGGCCGACAATCCCCGCGCTCACCATGACCGCCATCCAGAAACCAATCCCGGCATCGCTGACGCCCTGATGGTTCAGGTAGAGCGGCATAAGACCATAGAGCGAGCCCAGAACAATCCCCGAGATAATGCAGCCATTAACTCCCAGACGCGCCTGGCGCAGCCTCAGCATCGGCCAGATGTGGGTCGCTTCCTGATGCTCACTTTTCTGGTTAACGATACGCGTAAAGAGCAGCGGCAGGATCGCCGCCAGCACCATACCGGTTACCCATGGCAGCACGCTCATCAGGTCCGTTGGCAGTTTGCTGACCATCAGTTGTCCCAGCACGGTGCCCACATAGTAAACCATCATATAGGCTGCCAGCAGGCGTCCGCGGTTACGTGACGTACCGCTGCACATCAGCGCACTTTCAACAACCACCCAAATCATCGCGCAACCGACACCGGCGATAAAGCGCCACGCCATCCAGCTCCAGAAGCCGACCATCAGGCCCAACCCGGCACACCCGACGGCGAAAATCAGCGAAGCCAGATAATAGCTGCGATTAAAGCCAAAGCGTTTAATCATGCTACCGGTTAATAATGTGCCCAGCAGGTTCCCGGTGAAAAAGGACGAGCTAACCATACCCACCTGCCAGGTCGGTAAGTTTTCATGGGCGAGCCACAGCGGGACGAGCGTATTCAACACTGCGATCGCCAGGGTCAGCAGAAGCAGGCCACAGAGCAACAGTAGCACTGGCCGGGTATAGGTGGTCATGGATTAAAAACCGTGAGGAAGTTCAGATTTCGTGCGCATCATGCCACTGGCAAAAACAAAGTCAATCCACTGATTTAGCCGGCTCGCACGATATGTTCCCTGTCGATTTAAAAAACTTATCCTGCTAATGCAGTGCCTGCTATAGATATTAATTATGTCTCTGTTTTTATTTATTAATGGTAGAAATTAAAACAAAACGTCAGTCGAAAAATTTCATGAATGAAAAAAGAAAAGCCGGGCGCTATGTCCCGGCTTTTTATAACAAAAAATAAGATTAGCTGGCGATGGCCATACCGACCGTCATATGCAGACCATAAAAGACGCCACGACCAATCAACTCCCCTGCCAGCACCAGCACAAAGGCCAGTGATAACAACGGCAGAGCAGGCTGGTAGCCTTTTAGCTGAGGCGCGATCCAGAATACCAACGCCGCTACCAGCAGCACGATACGCCAGGCCATCAGAGAACCGTAATCCGGCACCAGCGCAGAGGCCTGCTGAATGGAGCTATGAATGGTGGCCAGCTCAGCGCCCTGCATCAGAGCAACAATTGCACTCACCACCAGCGCCAGCAGCGATACGGCTGGCAGCAAACGCATGGCCCAGCCGTCTACCCCCGCCACGCGCAACAGCAGATAGCCGAGCAGCGGCCCGCCGATAAACATCGTCAGGAAGAAGCTCATTGGCGTCCAGACGCTGTACCAGGTAGGGACGGTATCAATGGTGTTATAGACACGCACCATCATCCACACAAACACCACGCCCAGCACCATGGTCACGATCAGCCAGAGGCTACGCAGACCTGCAGGCAATTTTTTAAGCGCTGCCAGCAACCAGCCCAGCCCGCCGATGGCGAAGAAAATCGCCCCGCTGGCAATCTCGTTACTGAGGGACGATGCCCCCACGCGGTTAAGCGAGTTAAACGCGCGCATCGGTGAGCCCAGGTGCAGCGTAGAGGCGATAAAACCAATCCCCATCAGCACCCACAGGCCAAACATGCTCAACACTAAACGCTGCTGCTGTTCAGCGGTGAGTTGACCTTTCAGCAGTGCCAGCGCGAGCACGATGAAGCCACCCGCCACGCACTGACCAAAGACCGTGAAGATCATCAGCGGCCATTCATGCCATCCACTTCCCATCTCACACCTCCTTCGGGTTTGCCAGGTAGCCGGTGGTATCACCTGTAGGACGGCTGTTGGCGTTGGGTTTAATCACAATACTCGGCTTCGTGAAGTGCGCGGACGGCAGCGGTGCTACCGCAGCAAGCTGACCATGTTTTTGACGCAGTTCTTCTATAGGGCCAAAGTCCAGCGCGCGCAGCGGACAGGACTCGACGCAGATCGGTTTTTTGCCATCCGCGACGCGAGAGTGGCAGCCGTCGCACTTGGTCATATGCCCTTTGGCGGCATTGTACTGAGGTGCGCCGTACGGGCAGGCCATATGGCAGTAGCGGCAGCCGATACAAACATCTTCATCCACGACCACGAAACCGTCTTCACGCTTGTGCATCGCCCCGCTCGGACAGACCTACGTACAGGCCGGGTCTTCGCAGTGGTTACAGGCAATCGACAGGTAATAGGCAAACACGTTCTGATGCCAGACACCATTATCTTCCTGCCAGTCGCCTCCGGCGTATTCGTAGATGCGACGGAAACTCACGTCTGGGGTGAGATCTTTGTAATCTTTACAGGCCAGCTCGCAGGTTTTGCACCCGGTGCAACGGCTGGAATCAATGAAAAATCCATACTGGGTTGTCATCGGTTACTCCTTAAACCTTTTCAACCTGAACAAGGTTTGTGTGAGACGGGTTGCCTTTCGCCAGCGGCGACGGACGCTGCGTGGTCAGTACGTTAATGCTGCCTGCCTGATCGATGCGGTTGGCATCAGGGCTGTACCATGCCCCTTCTCCCAGCGCCACGACGCCTGGCATCATGCGTGGCGTGACTTTGGCTTCAATGTGCACCTCCCCGCGGCCGTTGAAGATGCGCACGCGATCGCCATTGTTAATACCACGCGCTTTCGCATCCATCGGGTTGATCCACATCTCCTGGCGGCAGGCGGCTTTCAGTACGTCGACGTTACCGTAGGTGGAGTGAACGCGCGCTTTATAGTGGAAACCGGTCAACTGCAGCGGGAATTTCGCCGTGAGCGGATCGTTATAGTTTTCGAATCCTGGCGTATAGATCGGCAGCGGATCGATAACGTCCCCCTCCGGCAGCTCCCAGGTAGACGCAATTTTTGCCAGTTCTTCGGAGTAGATTTCAATTTTGCCCGACGGCGTAGTCAGCGGGTTCGCCTGCGGATCTTCGCGGAACGCTTTGTAGGCAACGTGATGCCCTTCAGGATCGCGCTGTTTGTACATGCCCTGCTTGCGGAAGGTATCGAAATCCGGCAGGTCTGGGATGGCTTTGCGGGAGAGTTCATGCAGATGGCGCATCCAGCCTTCCTGAGTACGTCCCTCGGTAAACTGCTGCTCAACGCCCAGACGCTTCGCCAGCTCGGAGGTCATCTCATAGATGGTTTTGCACTCGAAGCGCGGTTTGATCGCCTGATCGGTGAAGATCACGTAAGACATGTTGCCGCAGGAGGCATCCAGCGCGAAGTCCATCTGCTCAGACGCGGTGCAGTCCGGCAGCAGAATGTCGGCGTATTTTGCCGAGGAGGTCATGTGGCAGTCGATCACCACAATCATCTCGCACTTCTTGTCGTCCTGCAGGATTTCATGAGTGCGGTTGATTTCCGAATGCTGGTTGATAAGACAGTTACCGGCGTAGTTCCAGATCATCTTGATCGGCACGTCCAGCTTGTCCTTACCGCGCACGCCGTCGCGCAAGGCGGTCATTTCCGGGCCACGTTCAATCGCATCGGTCCACATAAACATGGAAATGCTGGTTTGCACCGGGTTGTCCAGCGTTGGCATACGTTCAAACGGGACTTCATATGAGCCTTCACGCGCACCAGTGTTACCGCCATGAATACCCACGTTGCCGGTCAGAATGGAGAGCATGGAGATTGCGCGGGTGGCAATTTCACCGTTCGCATGACGCTGCGGTCCCCACCCCTGGCTGATATAGGCCGGTTTTGCTGAGCCAATCTCACGCGCCAGTTGAACAATACGCTCGACCGGAATACCGGTGATGGTAGACGCCCACTCCGGCGTTTTCGCCACGCCGTCGCTGCCCTGACCGAGAATATACGCCTTGTAGTGGCCATTAGCTGGGGCACTGGCTGGCAGGGTTTTCTCGTCATAACCGACGCAGTATTTATCCAGGAACGGCTGATCGACGAGATTTTCAGTGATCATCACCCACGCCAGCGCGGAGACCAGCGCGGCATCGGTACCTGGGCGGATTGGGATCCACTCATCTTCGCGCCCTGCACCGGTGTCGGTATAGCGTGGATCAATAATGATCATGCGGGCATTGGATTTAGCACGCGCCTGTTCGATGTAGTAGGTCACCCCGCCGCCGCTCATACGCGTTTCACCCGGATTGTTCCCGAACAGAACGACCAGCTTGCTGTTTTCGATATCAGACGGGCTGTTGCCGTCTGCCCAGCCACCGTAGGTGTATTTCAGTCCTGCGGCGATTTGTGCAGAGGAGTAGTCACCATAGTGGTTAAGATAACCGCCGCAGCAGTTCATCAGACGCGCCACCAGCGTTTTTCCCGGTGGCCAGGAGCGGGTTAGCGTGCCGCCCAGCGTTCCGGTACCATAGTTCAGGTAGATGGATTCGTTGCCATACTCTTTGATCAGCCGCTGCATATTGGTGGCGATAATATCGTAGGCTTCATCCCAGCTAATGCGCTCGAACTTCCCTTCCCCACGTTTACCCACGCGCTTCATTGGGTACTTAAGACGATCCGGATTATAGACGCGACGACGCATGGAGCGGCCACGCAGACAGGCGCGAACCTGGTGTAACCCTTCGTAGTTATCGTCCCCGGTATTGTCGGTTTCGACATATTTTATTTCGCCATCCACTACGTGCATACGCAGCGGGCAACGGCTACCGCAGTTTACCGTACAGGCACTCCACACCACTTTTTCCGGGACTGAGGCCGGGGATAGTGCATCCGCCGCTGACGCCAGTCGGGTAAAAGGGAGCGTGAAAGCGCTGCTGGCTACAGCCAGGCCGCCTATTGCCGTGGTTTTCATCAAACCACGGCGAGTGACCTCGGCAGCCAGCAATTCTTCAGGCGCGTTGATTTTCATAGAGACTCACTTTGGTTGCTCACAAAGAAAAGAGAGGCGGCACAAACCGCTATGTGGTTTTATATATAACGAAATTATTCGTTATCAGCTTTTTCTGCTGACTTTCATTCGGAGGAGTATTACTACTTTAGAGGCAGGGGGTATTGCGTCGTATCAATTCACAGGCATAAAAAAAGCGCCCGAAGGCGCTTTTTTTGTTTTGAGGCACATATTTAGCCGATGTACTGCTGACCTTTCATGTATGGGCGCAGCACTTCAGGGATCTCAATACGGCCATCTGCCTGCTGATAGTTTTCCAGCACGGCAACCAGCGTACGACCCACAGCCAGACCAGAACCGTTCAGGGTATGCACCAGACGGGTTTTCTTGTCAGATTTACTGCGGCAGCGTGCCTGCATGCGGCGCGCCTGGAAATCCCAGACGTTAGAGCAGGAGGAGATTTCACGGTAGGTGTTCTGCGCAGGTACCCACACTTCCAGGTCGAAGGTTTTGCAGGCACCAAAGCCCATATCACCGGTGCACAGCGCCATACGACGATACGGCAGGCCCAGCAGCTCGAGGACTTTCTCGGCGTGACCCGTCATCTCTTCCAGCGCGTCCATGGAGTCTTCCGGACGAACAATCTGCACCATCTCGACTTTATCGAACTGGTGCATACGGATCAGACCACGCGTGTCGCGGCCATAAGATCCCGCTTCAGAACGGAAGCACGGAGAGTGTGCGGTCAGTTTGATCGGCAGTTCGTCTTCGTCGATGATCTCATCACGCACGAGGTTAGTCAGCGGCACTTCTGCGGTAGGGATCAGCGCATAGTTGCTGCTGTCTGCTTCTTCATCCAGCGGACGGGTATGGAACAGGTCGCCGGCAAATTTCGGCAGCTGACCCGTACCGTACAGCGTATCGTGGTTGACCAGATACGGGACGTAGGTTTCGCTGTAACCGTGCTGCTCGGTGTGCAGATCCAGCATGAACTGGGCCAGCGCACGGTGCAGATGGGCAATCTGGCCTTTCATCACCACGAAGCGAGAACCGGTCAGCTTAACCGCGGCCGCAAAGTCCAGACCCGCGTGCATTTCGCCCAGCGTGACGTGATCGCGCACCTCGAAGTCGAACTCGCGAGGCGTACCCCAGCGTTTCACTTCAACGTTGTCGTTCTCGTCTTTGCCGACAGGCACGCTGTCGTCAGGAATGTTCGGGATCGCCAGCGCAATATCGCGAATTTCGGCCTGAAGAACGTCCAGCTCGGCTTTCGCCTGATCCAGCTCTTCACCCAATTTGTTCACTTCCAGGCGTAATGGCTCAATATCTTCCCCGCGCGCTTTCGCCTGGCCAATGGATTTCGATCGAGAATTACGCTCTGCCTGCAGATTTTCAGTTTGTACCTGCAGAACTTTACGACGCTCTTCAAGAGCGCGCAGCTTATCTACATCCAGCTTAAAGCCCCGGCGTGCCAGTTTTTCAGCGACTGCGTCTGGCTCATTACGCAGCAGATTGGGATCGAGCATGCTTATCCTGTGCTTATCGAATTAAAATAGGAAAATGTGACCACAGCCTGCGGTCACAAGGATACTATGCCAACATTACCGCAACGATCGAACTAACGGTAGCGTTTTATAGGGCTATTTTGATCCTGTCCGGCGAGCCAGGTGAGCTTTTCACCAATCTTGCCCTCAAGACCTCTGTTTGTAGGGTGATAATAGCGGGTTTGTGCCATTTCCTGCGGGAAATACTCCTCCCCGGCGGCATAGGCGTTGGGCTCGTCATGCGCATAGCGATACTCCTGCCCGTAGCCCATCTCCTTCATCAGTTTGGTTGGCGCGTTGCGCAGATGAACCGGCACATCGTAATCCGGGCGTTCACGTGCGTCCGACATCGCGGCCTTAAAGGCGGTATAGACAGCATTGCTTTTCGGCGCGCAGGCCAGATAGACAATCGCCTGCGCAATCGCACGCTCGCCTTCTGCTGGGCCCACGCGGGTAAAGCAGTCCCAGGCAGAAAGGGCAACCTGCATGGCGCGCGGGTCAGCATTGCCGACATCTTCTGAGGCAATCGCCAGACAGCGGCGCGCCACGTACAGCGGATCGCCACCCGCGGTGATTATGCGCGCGTACCAGTAAAGCGCCGCATCCGGGGCGCTGCCGCGGACGGACTTATGCAACGCCGAGATCAGGTCGTAGAAACGATCGCCTTTATTATCAAAACGCGCGCTGCGCTCACCGGCAATTTCGGTCAGGAGTTCCGGCTTCAGCACCCGCTTTCCGGCATCATCCACTTCGGCCATATCGGCCATCATTTCCAGGGTGTTCAGCGCGCGGCGCGCATCGCCATTAACCAGCTCCGCAATCGCCCTGCGCGTTTCGTCAGGCAGAACGATATCCTGCCCGCCGTAGCCGCGTGCTTTATCGTCCATCGCCTGGGTCAAAACCTTTTCGATATCCTCGGCGGTCAGGGATTTGAGCAGGTAAACGCGGGCGCGAGAGAGCAGCGCCGAATTCAGTTCAAACGAGGGGTTTTCGGTGGTCGCGCCGATGAAGAAAATTGTGCCGTCTTCAATATGCGGTAAAAAAGCATCCTGCTGGCTCTTGTTGAAGCGGTGAACTTCGTCGACAAAGAGGATGGTGCGGCGCCCGGCATTACGGTTCTGGCGCGCGCGCTCGATTGCCTCGCGGATCTCCTTTACGCCAGACGTGACCGCCGAGATACGTTCGACGTCAGCGTTGGCATAGCGGGCAATCACTTCAGCGAGGGTCGTTTTACCGGTCCCGGGTGGTCCCCAGAGGATCATGGAGTGCAAATGCCCGGCCTCAATGGCCCGCGGCAAGGGTTTCCCCGCAGCCAGCAGGTGCTGCTGGCCGATGTACTGCGCTAAATTTTCTGGCCGCATACGAGCGGCCAGAGGTTGAAACGCATTATCTGAAAAATCGAGCGACAGATTGCTCACTCATGCCTCTTACTTATTGCGTTGGTCGTCCACCGTTACGCCCTGCGGCGGGGTGAAGGTGAATTTCGAAGCATCCACGGCGCCGTTCTGCTGAGACTTGAGCTGGTAGCTGCTGCGCTGATCGTCCTGCTCAACCGCGCCGAACTGATTGATGGTCCCGTTGGTGCTGACGTTGATGGTGAACTGCTTCAGGTTGCCGTTGCTGCCTTTCGGCGTCAGGACAAACTCATCACCGTTCTGCTTAATATTGTACTGCTGCCAGTCGCTGGCCTGGTTGCGGGCGATCAGCATAAAGGGCGTATTGCTGGTGGCATCTTTCAACCAGGTTGCCGTGGCCTGCTCAACGAACGGGTTGAAGAACCACAGTGTTTTACCGTCAGAGACCAGGATGCTCTCATCCGGCTGAGTCATGTGCCAGTTAAACAGATTCGGGCGTTTTACCCACAAATCTCCCTGACCTTCCTGCACCGCGTTGCCGCTGCCGTCAGTCACTTTCTGCGTGAAGCTGGCGTGGAAGCTGCTCACTTTATCCAGTCGGCTTTTAAGGTCGCTGGCCGCATCAGCCCAGACGCTGCTGGCAACAAAACTGGTGAGTAATGCACAGGCGATGGCGATTTTTTTCATTGTTATTCCTTAAAATACGTCTTCCCGAAATGGGGTTTCCGTCATCTATTCTGGACCTGCCCGAAGGCAGGCGACAGAAGAAAATGCTTAATTTTGGCTGATTTACCCTTCTTTGCAATCGCTGAAGGTTAATCAAACGGCGGCGGCGCCAGCACCTCGCGGTTACCGTTATGCCCCTGCTCGCTCACGATGCCCTGGGCTTCCATCTGTTCGATGATACGCGCCGCGCGGTTATAGCCAATGCGGAACTGACGCTGGACGCCAGAGATCGAGGCTTTACGTTTTTCGGTGACGAAATTAACCGCCTGATCGAATAACGGATCCAGCTCTTCGCCGCCGTCAAAGCCACCGCCGCCACCTTCGCTTTCCGTATCGCTGGTAATACCGTCCACATATTGTGGGCGACCGCGTGCTTTCCAGTCCTGCACAACGGCGTGAACTTCTTCATCGCGGACGAACGCACCGTGGACACGCACCGGAGAGGTGGAGTTCGGGCCGGAATAGAGCATGTCACCCATACCCAGCAGCGACTCTGCGCCGCCCTGGTCAAGAATGGTACGGGAGTCAATTTTACTTGATACGGTAAAGGCGATACGCGTCGGAATGTTCGCTTTGATAAGACCCGTAATAACGTCCACCGAAGGACGCTGGGTGGCCAGCACAAGGTGAATACCGGCCGCACGCGCTTTCTGCGCCAGACGAGCAATCAACTCTTCCACCTTCTTACCGACGGTCATCATCAGGTCAGCGAACTCATCCACCAGCACGACGATATAAGGCAGTTTTTCCAGCACCGGATGCTGGGCATCCATGCTATCGCCCGGCTTCCAGTAAGGATCCGGAATCGGACGTCCCATGCGCATCGCCTGAGCGATTTTCTCGTTATAACCGGCCAGGTTACGCACGCCCAATGCAGACATCAACTTGTAGCGGCGTTCCATCTCGTTGACGCTCCAGCGCAGGGCGTTGGCAGCGTCTTTCATGTCGGTGACCACTTCCGTCAGCAGATGCGGGATACCTTCGTAGACGGACAGTTCGAGCATTTTCGGGTCGATCATGATGAAACGCACATCTTCCGGCTGCGCTTTGTAGAGCATGCTGAGGATCATGGCGTTCACCCCGACGGACTTACCGGAACCGGTCGTACCGGCCACCAGCAGGTGTGGCATTTTCGCAAGATCTGCCACCACCGGATCGCCGGCGATATCTTTACCCAGCACCACGGTCAGCGGAGAGGGGTTATCACGGAACTTGGTGTTGTCCAGCACTTCACGCAGGTAGACGGTCTGACGTTTTTTGTTCGGCAGTTCAAGACCCACGTACGGTTTACCCGGAATCACTTCCACCACACGCACCGCCACGGTCGACAGAGAACGCGCCAGGTCACGAGACAGGTTAGAAATACGCGCGGCTTTTACGCCCGGCGCCAGGTTCAGTTCGAAACGGGTGATGACCGGACCCGGGGAGTAGTTCACCACATCCGCCTTAATGCGGAAGTCAGCCAGACGGGCTTCCACCAGACGGGCCATCTGCTCCAGAGCAAAAGTATCAACCGGCTCGACTTCAGCAGGGGGCGGCGTCAGCAGATCCAGTGACGGCAGCGGCGTGCTTGGACGCTGCAGCGGACGGCTGTCACCGTTACGCATCAGCAGCGGGTGAATCAGGCTCTCCTGCGGCTGTGGCGCTGGCTGCTGGAACTGCGGCGGCTGGTGTTGTGGCTGCTGCGGTTGAGCATACGGCTGCTGAACCGGTTGTTGCGGCTGCGCGTAGGCCTGCGGGGCAGGCTGCTGACGCACAGGTTCAGCTTCAGGCATCACGCTCGGGGTAAATAAAGGCTCACTCGGACCATCATCCACCAGGTCTTTCATTGGTGAGAACTCGAAATCAGACAACGAGAACGGGTTGGCACCCGTTGGCTGTTCCCCGGAGTAGCGCTGCTGTTGCGTTGCCGCGAACTGACGCGCTAACTCTGCCTCTGCAGCTTCATCTTCATCGTCCAGAGCGGGCTCATCGTGCTGGTATTCTTCACCGTAGCGCTGATTCTGCTGTGCCGCGAACTGGCGAGCCAGTTCGTCCTGCTGCATGTCATCTGCGTCATCTTCGTAGTCCGACTCACGTGCTTTTTCTTCGGCCATACGCTGGGATGGCAGTTTGATGCCGTAAGAGGCAAGTTCACGACGGGTAGGAACGCGAACGCGGTTAGGGCGTGGCAACTGTGGACCAATCCCCTCTTTCACCTGAGGACGCGGTGCGCCACCCGTAGCCAGGCTGAAGACAGGTGCGGCAGCAGCAGCGGCCACGGTGGCCTGCTTCACGCTTTCGGCGACAGGTGCAACCGCAGGCGTCGCGTCGACCGGCGGAACCGAAACTGAAGGTGCCTTCGTAACGGGCTCCTGCGCGGGTTCAGGCACAGGCTGATACCAGGCCGCCAGCTGCTCGCGTTCACGGGCGCGGCGTTCTTCAACTTCTTCAAAATAGTACATTGGCGGACGAGACGGTTTCACCTCTTCCATCACCTCAGGTTCAGGCTGAGGCTCTGCATATGGCTGCACAGGTTCAACCGGTTCAGGCACATATTCCTGATACGGCTGGGCCACAGGCTGCTCATAGTGCTGCGGTTCATACTCAGGTTGCGGCGGCTGGTAAGGCTGCTGCCACGGCTCCTGCTGCACAGGAATATAGCTTTCAGGTTCAGGCGCGATGACGGGCTCCGGCGTATGGACACCGGGCGCGGTCTGCCACGCAACGTGTGGCTGCTGAATAACGGATTCTGGTGGTGGAACCGGCGCGGAGGGCATCACGGCTTCGACAGGCGCGGCATACGCCTGCGCGGCCGTCGTGGCGGCTGCGGCTGCCGCAACCGGTGCGGTGACCGTATGGCCGTTCAGCAGCGGATCGTATTCGTCAAATTCACCCGGGGTAGCACGGCTGCCGGAGAACAGCACATCATCAGGATCGACAGCGGCACCCGCGGCACGGTACTCAACCTGCTCGTCTTCATCCATACGTTTACCGGAGAAGAGCGCGGCATCCGTTTTGCGTCCAAGCGGGTTGGCAAATTTTTCCGCGACGCGCTGGCGACGCGCCAGGGCACCGCGCAGAATACGGGCACGACGAGATTCACGACGCTGTACCGGGGCCTCGTCTTCCTCTTCGTACTCTTCTTCATAGTCGTCATCATCGACCCACGTATCGTCGCGGCGGGTCCGGTTGCTGGCGAACGTCAGGATCGTGAGAATAAAGCTGCCGATTTTTTCGGCAATGCTCACCCATGACCAGCCGGTAAACAGCGTCAATCCTGCCGCCCAGATGCACAGCAGCGCCAGCGTGCCACCGCTGCTGTGCAGCATGGGCTGTAACGCAGAACTGAGCAGGCTACCAATGACCCCGCCGGAGGCGAAGTACCAGATGTCATCGGCGTTAATCGCCGCCAGCCCGCAGGAGGTGAGGATCAGTGCCAGCGCGCCAATCAGGCGCAGGGAAACCGCAAAATAGTCGATGTAATCATCGTTCTGACGATGACGCCATGCAAACCAGCATCCGCCGATGATAATGACGGGAATGGTGTAGGCCATCACACCGAATATGAAAAAGAGCGTGTCCGCAAGCCAGGCACCGGGTACACCACCTAAATTATGGATAGGTTCATGCCATGCGGTTTGTGACCAGCTGGGATCGGAAGGGTTGAAACTGAGTAAGGCTGCCATCAGCCAGACGGCAAAAAGGGCAATAACAATCAGCAAAGCCTCGAGGAGACGACGTCCGCTGCTTAGCTTCGATAGTGTGACTTCTTTGTCTTCAGTGTATTCCTGGCTCAAGAAAGGCTCTCCAGGTATCAGGCATATCCTGCCTGTTTGCTAAAACGGACAACAGCGCCGGGACTCCCCGGCACTGTTGCTGTATGGATTAACAGGAGTGTAATCAAACTACGCTGATTTTGCACCTGTTCCGTGTTAGCGCGTCTTAATAACCAGACGATTGCTCTGTTTGACCTCTTCCATCACCACATAAGTACGGGTGTCGTTCACGCCTGGCAGACGCAGCAGGGTTTCCCCCAGCAGCTTACGGTAGGCGGACATATCAGGCACACGGGTTTTCAACAGGTAGTCGAAATCACCGGACACCAGGTGACACTCTTGAATTTCTTCAAGTTTTTGTACAGCGGCGTTAAATTGCTCAAACACATCCGGTGCACCACGATTCAGAGTAATCTCAACAAATACCAGAAGTGAGGCATCCAGATAATGCGGGTTCAGCAGAGCCGTATAGCCCTGAATAAAACCCTGTCTTTCCAGTCGGCGCACACGCTCAAGGCACGGCGTCGGGGAAAGACCCACACGTTTTGAAAGCTCGACGTTGGAAATACGCCCATCCTTTTGCAATTCATTAAGAATGTTACGATCGATACGGTCGAGATCTTTGCCAGGGCGCTTCTTGCTATCTACCATTATTATTGTCTCTCTGTATTCCTTCCCTACTCCTGCCTGGACCCTGTGCACATCACTGTTCAGAGCCTGTACCCGTTAGTCATCACATCGCCTGGTTATGTATTTGACGCGATGCGGATTCGGGTTCTATTGGTAAGAAGACCGTTGCCCGAAGGCCGTCACCGACATCACGTATGGCGTCTGTCCACGCCATGCGTAGATTTCACTGACACGGTAAAAATGGCATTTACGTGCATGCCTATGCGGCATACGGTTAACGCGGTTTTTTTTCTTCCTTGGATGTTTTCGCAAAAGCGCAGGGGATTGTCAAAGCAAAACATCGATTTTTAGTACAAGATGCCGGATATTCATTACGGAGGGGTATTAATCCTCATTTTACTGACTTATAAACGCGCGATTTTCAGCAGCAGACGTGATAACACTGCGTCATATCCATCGGGCGTAGCTATTGCATATATCGAAAGCAAAACTCCAGTGCTCTTTTTTTACGGCAACAAATTCCCTACAATCCAGCCCATTGCCTGCCAACAACAATGGGGATCTCATGGGCACGACCAAACACAGTAAGTTGCTAATCCTTGGTTCCGGACCTGCGGGATATACCGCGGCGGTCTATGCTGCACGCGCTAACCTGCAACCGGTACTGATCACCGGTATGGAAAAAGGCGGTCAGCTGACCACCACCACAGAAGTGGAAAACTGGCCGGGCGACCCGAACGACCTGACCGGGCCGCTGCTGATGGAGCGCATGCACGAGCATGCCGCGAAATTCGAAACTGAAATCCTGTTCGACCATATCAACAAGGTCGATCTTCAGAACCGTCCGTTCCGCTTGACGGGTGACAGCGGCGAGTACACCTGTGACGCGCTGATTATCGCCACCGGCGCCTCTGCCCGCTACCTCGGTCTGCCGTCTGAAGAAGCGTTTAAAGGCCGCGGCGTCTCTGCCTGCGCAACCTGCGACGGTTTCTTCTATCGCAACCAGAAAGTCGCGGTTATCGGCGGCGGCAACACCGCCGTGGAAGAAGCGCTCTACCTGGCAAACATCGCCTCTGAAGTGCACCTGATCCACCGTCGTGACACTTTCCGCGCCGAGAAGATCCTGATCAAACGTCTGATGGATAAAGTGGCGAGCGGCAACATCGTGCTGCACACCAATCGCACCCTGGAAGAAGTAACGGGCGATCAGATGGGCGTTGCCGGACTGCGCATTCGTGACACCCAGAACACCGATAACGTCGAAACGCTGGACGTGGCTGGCCTGTTTGTGGCAATCGGTCACAGCCCGAATACCGCTATCTTCGAAGGTCAGCTGGAACTGGAAAACGGCTACATCAAGGTGCAGTCTGGTATTCACGGTAATGCAACTCAAACCAGCGTCCCTGGCGTGTTCGCTGCTGGTGACGTGATGGACCATATTTACCGTCAGGCGATCACCTCAGCGGGCACCGGCTGTATGGCCGCGCTGGACGCAGAACGCTATCTTGATGGACTGGCTGAACAAGGTAAATAATCTTTACAAGTCAGTAACAAACGTAAATAAAGGCGGCCACAGGTCGCCTTTATTTTTGCTCCCGTGTAACATGCAGATGTCTAATTTCTTATAACGTCACCTGCAAAATACGCAATGGAAAAAACCCGTCAACAAGAGTTAACACGCTGGCTGAAACAGCAAAGCGTTATTTCCCGCCGCTGGCTTACGATCTCCCGTGTTCTGGGGTTTGTCAGTGGTCTGTTGATTGTTGCCCAGGCATGGCTGCTGGCCCGCATTCTTAACCACATGATCATGGAGAACATTCCGCGCGAAGCGCTCCTGATGCCTTTTATCGTCCTGGTCCTGATTTTTATCCTGCGCGCATGGGTGGTGTGGCTGCGCGAGCGCGTCGGTTTCCATGCCGGACAGCATATCCGCTACGAGATCCGCCGTCAGGTGCTCGATCGTCTGCAGGAAGCCGGGCCCGCGTGGATCCAGGGTAAACCGGCCGGAAGCTGGGCGACGTTGATCCTTGAACAGATTGACGATATGCACGACTACTACGCACGCTATCTGCCACAGATGGCGCTCGCCGTCTTCGTTCCGCTGCTGATTGTGATCGCCATCTTCCCGGTGAACTGGATGGCTGCGCTGATCCTGATGGGCACCGCGCCGCTGATTCCCCTCTTTATGGCGCTGGTCGGAATGGGTGCTGCGGATGCCAACCGCCGTAACTTCCTGGCACTGGGGCGCTTAAGCGGCCATTTCCTGGACCGTCTTCGCGGCATGGAAACATTGCGCATTTTTGGTCGTGGTGAAGCGGAAACCGAAAACATTCGTCGGGCATCGCAGGACTTCCGTCAGCGCACCATGGAGGTGTTACGCCTGGCATTCCTGTCGTCCGGTGTACTGGAGTTCTTTACCTCGTTGTCTATTGCCCTCGTGGCGGTCTACTTTGGCTTCTCCTATCTGGGCGCGCTGGATTTCGGTCATTACGGCACGGCAGTGACCCTTTCCGCCGGTTTCCTGGCGCTGATCCTGGCCCCGGAATTTTTCCAGCCGCTTCGCGACCTGGGGACGTTCTATCACGCCAAAGCGCAGGCAGTTGGCGCAGCTGACAGCCTGAAAACATTCCTGGAGACGCCGCTGGCGCATCCGGATCGGGGTGACGTGACGCTGAACAGCAAAGAGCCGGTAACCCTCGACGCGAGCGATTTCTGCATCCTCTCGCCGGAAGGGAAAGTGCTGGCAGGCCCGCTGAACTTCACCCTGCCGGCCGGAAAGCGCGTGGTGCTGGTTGGCACCAGCGGTTCCGGGAAAAGTTCTCTGCTGAATGCGTTATCCGGTTTTATGGCCTACACCGGTTCACTGCGGATCAACAAAACCGAACTGCGTCATCTCGATCCTGACGCCTGGCGTCAACAGCTCAGTTGGGTGGGGCAAAATCCGCAACTGCCTGCCTCTACGCTGCGTGAAAACGTTCTGCTGGCGCGCCCGGATGCGCGTGAAGATGAACTGCAATCGGTTCTCGACCGCGCCTGGGTCAGCGAGTTTCTGCCGATGCTCCCGCAAGGTGTAGATACCGTGGTCGGCGACCAGTCTGCCGGGCTGTCGGTTGGACAGGCGCAGCGCGTGGCCGTCGCCCGCGCACTGCTTAACCCGTGCCAGCTAATGCTGCTGGATGAACCCGCAGCCAGTCTGGACGCACACAGTGAGCTGCGCGTCATGGCGGCGCTGAACGCCGCCTCCTTGCAACAAACCACGCTGATGGTTACCCATCAGCTGGAAGGAATTGCTGACTGGGACGAGATCTGGGTGATGGAAAACGGACGTATTGTTGAACAAGGCGATTACGCCTCACTCGTTGCCGCGCAGGGGCCGTTTGCCGCCCTGCTGGCAAACCGTCAGGAGGACATCTGATGCGTGCTCTGCTGCCTTATCTTGCGCTCTATAAACGCCATAAATGGATGCTGACGCTGGGGATTGTGCTGGCCATTGTGACGCTGCTCGCCAGTATCGGCCTGCTCACGCTTTCCGGCTGGTTTCTGTCGGCCTCGGCCGTGGCGGGGTTCGCCGGATTATACAGCTTCAACTATATGCTTCCGGCGGCAGGTGTTCGCGGTACAGCCATTACCCGCACGGCCGGACGCTATTTCGAGCGCTTAGTCAGCCACGACGCCACGTTCCGCGTCCTGCAGCATCTGCGTATCTACACCTTCAGCAAACTGCTGCCCCTCTCCCCTGCCGGGCTGACGCGTTTTCGTCAGGGTGAATTACTGAACCGTGTCGTTGCGGATGTCGATACGCTGGATCACCTTTACCTGCGCGTGATCTCCCCGATCGTGGGCGCGTTTGTGGTGATTGTGGTGGTCACGCTGGGACTGGCTATTCTGGATGTTCCCGTTGCGCTAACGCTCGGCGGGATCATGCTGTTAACGCTCATTATTCTGCCGCCGCTGTTTTACCGCGCCGGAAAATCCACGGGGGAAAACCTGACGCGTCTGCGCGGCGATTACCGCCAGCAGCTGACCTCCTGGCTTCAGGGGCAGGCAGAGCTGACCATTTTTGGCGCCAGCAAGCGGTACCGCGCTCGGATGGAAAGTACGGAGCTGAACTGGCACGAAGCCCAGCGCCGCCAGTCGGAACTGACGGCCTTCTCTCAGGCGCTGATGATGTTGATCGGCGGCGTGGCGGTGATTGCCATGCTGTGGCTGGCTTCCGGCGGAGTTGGCGGTAATCCTCAGCCAGGTCCGCTTATTGCCCTCTTCGTTTTCTGCGCACTGGCCGCTTTTGAAGCGCTGGCACCGGTAACGGGCGCTTTCCAGCATCTTGGTCAGGTGATCGCCTCTGCCCTGCGCATCACCCAGATTGCCGAGCAGGAGCCTGAGGTAACGTTCAGCGCAGCGCAGACCGCGGTGCCTGAGCAGGTGACGCTGACGCTTGATGACGTGACCTTCGCCTATGACAAACAGGCGCAGAATGCGCTGGAAGGTATCACTCTGTCAGTTGATGCGGGGCAGCGGATTGCGATCCTTGGCCGCACCGGCTGCGGTAAATCGACGCTGCTACAGTTGTTGACCCGCGCCTGGGATCCGCAGCGCGGCCAGATTCGCTTCAATAATACGTTGCTGACAGATTTCAGCGAGCAGGCGCTACGTAAGACCGTCAGCGTCGTTCCACAGCGTGTGCATCTGTTTAGCGCCACCCTGCGCGATAACCTGTTACTGGCCGCGCCGGAGGCTTCGGACGACGCGCTTCGCGCCACGCTGGAACAGGTCGGGCTGCAAAAACTGCTTGAGGACGACGGGCTGAACAGCTGGCTGGGTGAAGGCGGTCGTCAGCTCTCCGGTGGAGAACTGCGTCGTCTGGCGATTGCGCGTGCGCTGCTGCATGATGCACCGCTGATGCTGCTCGACGAACCGACTGAAGGACTGGATGCGACGACTGAGAGTCAAATCCTTGATTTACTTGCGAATGTGATGACAGGGAAAACCGTGCTGATGGTCACACACCGCCTGCGTGGACTGGCAAGTTTTGATCGGATAATTGTGATGGACAACGGACACATTATTGAGCAAGGTAGTCACGCAGAGCTGTTGACGAAACAGGGTCGCTACTACCAGTTTAAACAGCGTCTGTAGACTATATTTGTAGCGTCCTCACTCGCGTACTGGAGTTTTGCTGTCATGCGCCTGGTCCAGCTTTCTCGTCATAACATTGCGTTCCCGTCGCCGGAGGGAGCGCTACGTGAGCCCAATGGGCTGCTGGCCCTGGGTGGGGATCTCAGCCCTGCACGGCTCTTGATGGCTTACCAGCGCGGCATCTTCCCGTGGTTTTCGCCCGGCGACCCGATTTTATGGTGGTCGCCCGATCCGCGCGCCGTGCTGTGGCCAGCGCAGTTTCACCTCAGCCGCA
This sequence comes from Enterobacter cloacae complex sp. IR5458, assembly GCF_049238025.1. Lineage (NCBI taxonomy): Bacteria > Pseudomonadati > Pseudomonadota > Gammaproteobacteria > Enterobacterales > Enterobacteriaceae > Enterobacter > Enterobacter cloacae complex sp. IR5458. The sequence continues at coordinate 47,494 of NZ_JBMKIF010000017.1, read as the reverse complement.
GCATGAAGCGTTTCCATGCCAAATCTCCATACCGCGTCACCCTCAATCACGCGTTTGGTCAGGTCATTGAAGGCTGTGCGCAAGACCGCCATGAAGGGACGTGGATAACCCGCGATATTATTACCGCCTACCACCAGCTTCATGAGCTTGGCTACGCTCACTCCATCGAAGTATGGGAAGACGGCATACTCGTCGGCGGCATGTACGGCGTGGCGCAAGGGACGCTGTTTTGCGGCGAGTCGATGTTCTCTTGCGCGGTGAACGCCTCGAAAACCGCGCTGCTCATTTTCTGCCAGGAATTCGCGCAACGCGGCGGAAACCTGATCGATTGTCAGGTCCTCAATGAGCATACGGCCTCCCTCGGCGCCGTTGAGATCCCGCGACGCCAGTACATCGAACATCTGGATGCCAGCCGCCAGCAGAAGCTCCCGCGCGACTTCTGGATACCGAGAACGCTCTTTATGCCCAATGCCTAAATGTTTTCCGCATATTTTTTGTGAGGGTGTTATAATTATGCCGCAGAGTAGCTTCTGCCTGTTGCCCCGCCGCCGTTTGGGACCTTCGCTTCAGATAACGTCCTGACGTTAATCCTGTTGTATCCCCTTTACGAATGCGCTTTCCGTTCGGTTGAACCGTGACGCTTGGGCAATGCGCCGAAACTGTTTTGCTGCGTTTTAAACGCGCAATTCTTTACTTAATTGATGAATTTCGGCATTATCTTGCCGGTTCAAAACTTGGTAGTGATACCCCAGAGGATTAGATGGCCAAAGAAGACAATATTGAAATGCAGGGTACCGTACTTGATACGTTGCCTAACACCATGTTTCGCGTAGAGCTGGAAAACGGTCACGTGGTAACTGCGCACATCTCCGGTAAAATGCGCAAAAACTATATCCGCATTTTAACGGGCGACAAAGTGACTGTTGAACTGACCCCGTACGACCTGAGCAAAGGCCGCATTGTCTTCCGTAGTCGCTAATTGTTTTCGCCTGTAATGGCAGATGAATATTTAAAAGGTCGGGATCATCCCGGCCTTTTTTATTTATGGCTCTAGTGTTGCTGTACCGGAAGATGTATTGTCATCCACGGCTGTACAGTAGTGATTAAATCCACCGCCATAGAATGAACCATATCATGCAGTAATCCCGTCAGGTGCGGCAACATATCGCGGTCAAAATGCGATACCAGCAGCACATGGTTTAATGCCCGGCAGTAGTCGCATTTCGTTTCTGTATCTTCCAGCAGCCACTCTTTTTGTCGCGGTTCTTCCGCTTCGTTCTCAAATTCCACCACCTGAAAATCACGCATTGATTCTGTGAGGCCGGTTTTCATTTCTTCCAGGTATGCACCAAGGCAACGGCATACAGGCTGCGTTTGAGGGAGCGATTTGCAGTCAAGGAGGATTTCGGTGAGCAGTTTGCAGCGCTCAGCAAGGGTTGGGAGATCGGGATTGAGGGAGAGTTCGCTGTAAAATGGGGAGTAAGACTGGTTTTCCATATTCATAATTTCCATATTAAAAACTGAAAACTACCACCAGAAACGCCAACTTCGGGTGGTAGACTGAACCGGTTTGGCGTACCGACCATATGGAAAATCGGCGCTTCAAAAGAAGCCCCGGTTCAGCCCACCATATTTGAAGACACGGATTATACCGCAGCTAAAATTAGAGTGAACGAAACCAGTGACGTTGTTGTGAACAACATCTTTCCATATGTGTGTAATCAGGACGCCAATCCCGACACCTGATTTTGCAGGTGCGCCGCCATTTTATTACTGTGGATTCATCCAGCAACAGACATCGAAAGAAACTGGAAAGCGCCTCGCAAAATTCCTCTGCGGCCTGATGCCCTCACTCCGGCCCTCTCCCACAGGGAGAGGGAGCAAACAATAAAAAACGGCAACCGAAGTTGCCGTTTTGCTTTTACCTTACTACTCAGTGAGCCGCTTCCGGCTTGTGCTTCGCCGCACTCTGGAAGTCGTACGTCAGCTCGTTCTTCGCCTGATCCAGCGCCACGGTCACCTGACCGCCGTCCACCAGCGAGCCAAACAGCAGCTCGTTCGCCAGCGGTTTCTTCAGGTTGTCCTGAATCACACGCGCCATCGGACGGGCACCCATCGCACGGTCGTAGCCTTTCTCAGCCAGCCAGTTGCGGGCCTCCTGACTCACTTCAAGCGATACGCCTTTCTGGTCCAGCTGTACCTGCAACTCGACGATGAACTTATCCACCACCTGATGGATCACCTCGGTAGACAGGTGATCGAACCAGATAATGTTGTCCAGACGGTTACGGAACTCCGGCGTAAAGATCTTCTTGATCTCTTCCATCGCATCGGTGCTGTTGTCCTGATGGATCAGGCCGATGGATTTACGCTCGGTTTCACGCACACCGGCGTTGGTGGTCATCACCAGCACCACGTTGCGGAAGTCCGCCTTGCGCCCGTTGTTGTCGGTCAGCGTCCCGTTGTCCATCACCTGCAGCAGGATGTTGAACACATCCGGGTGCGCTTTCTCGATTTCATCGAGCAGCAGTACCGCGTGCGGATGCTTGATCACCGCGTCGGTGAGCAGGCCGCCCTGGTCAAAGCCCACGTAGCCCGGAGGCGCACCAATCAAACGGCTGACGGTGTGGCGCTCCATATACTCGGACATATCAAAGCGCAGCAGCTCAATGCCCAGCGCTTTGGAGAGCTGAACCGTCACCTCGGTTTTCCCGACGCCGGTTGGGCCAGCGAACAGGAAGGACCCGACAGGCTTGTGCTCATGCCCCAGCCCGGCGCGGGCCATCTTGATCGCTTCGGTTAAGGCTTCAATAGCTTTATCCTGACCAAAGACCAGCATTTTCAGGCGATTGCCGAGGGTGCGCAGCGTGTCGCGGTCACTCTGAGAGACGCTCTTCTCAGGAATACGTGCGATACGGGCCACCACGGACTCAATATCCGCCACGTTAACCGTTTTCTTACGCTTGCTGGCCGGCATCAGGCGCGCTCGCGCCCCTGCTTCATCAATCACGTCAATCGCCTTATCCGGCAGATGACGATCGTTGATGTATTTCACCGCCAGCTCCACCGCCGCACGGACCGCTTTCGCGGTGTAACGCACGTCGTGGTGCGCTTCATACTTCGGCTTCAGACCGTTGATGATCTGCACCGTTTCCTCAACGGACGGTTCGGTCACGTCAATTTTCTGGAAGCGGCGCGCCAGCGCACGGTCTTTTTCGAAGATGTTGCTGAACTCCTGGTAGGTAGTGGAGCCAATCACGCGGATCTTGCCGCTGGAGAGCAGCGGTTTGATCAGGTTAGCGGCATCCACCTGGCCACCGGACGCCGCACCTGCGCCGATGATGGTGTGGATCTCATCGATAAACAGAATGCTGTTGGTGTCCTGCTCCAGCTGTTTTAACAGCGCCTTGAAGCGTTTTTCAAAATCGCCGCGGTATTTGGTGCCCGCCAGCAGCGAGCCAATATCCAGCGAGTAGATGGTGCAATCGGCAATCACTTCCGGCACGTCGCCCTGCACAATGCGCCAGGCCAGACCTTCCGCAATCGCGGTTTTCCCCACGCCTGACTCACCCACCAGCAGCGGGTTGTTTTTGCGGCGACGGCACAGCACCTGGATCGCGCGCTCCAGCTCTTTATCGCGGCCAATCAGCGGGTCGATACCGCCAACGCGAGCAAGCTGGTTAAGATTGGTGGTGAAGTTTTCCATACGATCCTCCCCGCCTGCTTGCTCTTCATTGTTATTGACCTGATTGCTGGAATCCGATGCCTGGTTAGGCTCGTCTTTGCGCGTTCCGTGAGAAATAAAGTTCACCACGTCGAGTCGGCTGACTTCGTGTTTGCGCAGCAGGTAGGCCGCCTGTGACTCCTGCTCGCTGAAGATGGCGACCAGGACGTTTGCGCCAGTCACTTCGCTACGTCCGGAAGACTGGACGTGGAATACCGCGCGCTGCAGCACGCGCTGGAAGCTGAGCGTCGGCTGCGTGTCGCGCTCCTCTTCACTGGCTGGCAGCACCGGTGTGGTTTGTTCGATGAAGGCTTCGAGTTCCTGACGTAGCGCCACCAGATCCACGGAGCAGGCTTCCAGCGCTTCGCGGGCAGATGGGTTGCTAAGCAGTGCGAGCAGTAAATGCTCGACGGTCATAAACTCATGTCGGTGCTCACGCGCTCTGGCGAAAGCCATGTTTAAACTGAGTTCCAGTTCTTGATTGAGCATAGGCACCTCCCCCAATTTTATGCCTTATCAGGCCTTTTCCAGCGTACACAGCAACGGATGCTCGTTCTCCCTCGCATAGTCGTTCACCATCGCCACTTTGGTTTCCGCCACTTCTGCCGTAAAGATGCCGCAGATGGCTTTGCCTCGATAATGAACGGTAAGCATCAGTTGCGTTGCACGTTCTACATCATAAGAAAAGAACTTTTGTAGCACGTCAATAACAAATTCCATCGGCGTGTAATCATCGTTCATTAACATAACTTTATACATAGATGGCGGTTTTAGCGCGTCACGCACTTTATCTTCCGCCAGCTGGTCAAAATCCAGCCAGTCGTTGGTCTTACCCATTTTGCATAACCACTTTGAATCTACCTCAGATGTTAGATAACAATCATCTATTACTGTCATCCGCGATGTCTGTCACAAACCGTTGCAATAGCGTTAACTGCTTCAAACTTTGGTTGATTATTGTCCCATCTCCAGCGCCAAACGCTTGACGACGTCTTTCGTTTCTCTAAATTGTACAAGCGTGAGATGGCGAGGTTTTGAACAGCCCCCACTCCACCACCGGTTCATTCCATCTTAACTTATAAGATTTACGAAGGATGTCGAAGCATGGAAATGGGTACTGTTAAGTGGTTCAACAACGCCAAAGGGTTTGGCTTCATCTGCCCCGAAGGCGGCGGCGAGGATATCTTCGCTCACTATTCCACCATTCAGATGGATGGTTACAGAACGCTCAAAGCCGGGCAGTCCGTCCGGTTCGATGTACACCAGGGACCAAAAGGCAATCATGCAAGCCTTATCGTACCCATTGAAGCAGAGACGGTTGCATAGCGCTCTGTTTTATTGTGTACATCCCGCAGTCAAAATGCCAGCCCGATCGGCTGGCATTTTTATTTTCGGGTTATTCCCGAGCCAGCGCATCCACCGGATCCAGCCGCGCCGCGTTGCGGGCGGGGAGCCAGCCAAACAAAATGCCGGTAAAGGTCGAACATAAAAATGCGGTAATAATGGCGACCGGCGAGAAACCAATCTCCCACCCGGGTAAAAAGAGCTGGAGCGCGAACGCAATCATCATCGAGAGCGCAATCCCCATCGCCCCGCCGACCAGGCACACCAGCACAGCCTCAATCAGAAACTGTTGCAGTACATCACTGGCTCTGGCCCCGACCGCCATGCGGATGCCAATCTCCCGGGTACGTTCCGTGACCGACACCAGCATGATATTCATCACCCCGATGCCGCCGACGACCAGCGAGATCACCGCCACCAGCGTGAGGAACAGCTGAAGAGTACGTGTGGTCTTTTCAGCCGTTTTCAAGAGGCCGTCCATGTTCCAGGTGAAGAAATCCTTCTTCCCGTGGCGCAACGTGAGCAACCGCTCAAGCTGCTGTTCGGCCAGCGCGCTGTCGTAGCCCTCCTTCACGCGCACGGTGATGGAGTTGAGCCATGACTGCCCCATGATCCGCCCGGAAATCGTTGTGTAGGGCAACCAGACGCGCAGGATCTTGCTGCTGCCAAACATCGACTGTTTCTCTTCCGCCACACCAATGACCGTGGCAGGCATGTTGCCGACCAGGATCACTTCACCGACCACATTGGCTTTATTAGGGAAGAGTTGCCTGCGCGAGTTCGCGTCCAGCACCACCACCTGCGCCCTGCCCGCCAGCTGTTCGGCATTAAAGGTCGCCCCTTCGCTGAAGGTCATGCCGTAGACGTTGAAGTAGTCCCCGCTGACGCCGTTGGCGCTGGCGGCAACGTCAACATTCCCTACCCGCAGACGCAGGTTTTGCGAAACGGCTGGCGTGGCGGAATTTACCCACGGCTGCTTCTGAATCGCTGCCAGATCGTCATACTTTAGCGCCTGCTGATACTGCGGTTCGTCGTCGCCAAAGTCCTTGCCGGGATAGACATCAATGGTGTTGGTGCCGATGGCGCGAATATCGGCCAGCACCAGCTGCTTGGCGGCGTCGCCCACCACCACAATCGAGACCACCGAGGCGATACCGATGATAATCCCGAGCATGGTCAGCAGGGTGCGCATTTTGTTAGCCGCCATCGCCAGCCAGGCCATGTTCAGCGCTTCACGAAAGCCGCTGGAAAATTGTCCCCAGCCGGTTGAGGCTGGCAGCGCTTCTTTCGGGGCTGCCGCTCTGGACGCACGTGGCGGCGGGTTGCTGACCAGCTCACCGTCGTGGATCTCAATAATGCGTTCCGCCTGCGCCGCCACCTGCGGATCGTGGGTAACGATGATCACCGTGTGCCCCTGATCGCGAAGCTGGTGGAGGATCGCCATCACCTCTTCACCGGAATGGCTGTCGAGCGCCCCGGTGGGTTCATCCGCGAGGATCACCTGCCCGCCATTCATCAGTGCGCGAGCAATACTCACGCGCTGCTGCTGGCCACCGGACAGCTGCGACGGCTGGTACTCCACGCGTTCAGCCAGCCCGAGACGTGTTAATAGCGTCTTCGCACGCTCAAGACGTTTCTTCCGCTCCACGCCTGCATAGACGGCGGGCACTTCGACGTTTTGCGCCGCGTTCAGGTGTGAGAGCAGGTGGTAACGCTGGAAGATAAAACCAAAATGTTCCCGGCGCAGCTTCGCCAGCGCGTCGCCGTCGAGCGTGGAGACATCCGTCCCGGCCACGCGATAGGTCCCGCTGGTGGGTTTATCCAGGCAGCCGAGAATGTTCATCAGCGTCGATTTACCGGAACCTGACGCACCGACAATCGCCACCATCTCGCCCGCCTCCACGCGCAGGGAGATGCCTTTCAGCACCTCCACCGGACCATCGCCCGACGGATAGCTGCGACGGATATCCTTCAGCTCAAGCAGCGCGGTCATTTCGCAGCTCCGGGCAGGTTTTCGCTGACAACAACCTCCTCCCCCTCTTCCAGCCCTTTCACCACCACCACATCGGTATCATTACGCGCGCCAATCACCACTTCGCGATCGCGCGTCTCGCCGTTGCGCAGCACTTTCACTTTATAGCGATTGTCCCCGGCGGACTCGCCCAGCGCGGAGAGCGGAATGGTCAGCACGTTCTTCACGCCGGTCAGCTGGATATGCACCTGCGCGGTCATGTCCAGACGCAGCACGCCCTGCGGGTTTGGTACCTCAAAACGGGCGTAGTAAAAGATAGCGTCGTTAACCTTTTCCGGCGTCGGCAGAATGTCTTTCAGCACGCCTTCATAGCGCGTCTGCGGGTCGCCAAGCACGGTAAACCAGGCGTTCTGCCCCGGTTTCAGATGGATCACATCCGCCTCGGAAACCTGCGCTTTGACCAGCATAGTGCTCATATCCGCCAGCGTCAGAATGTTAGGCGCCTGCTGGGCGGCAATTACCGTCTGCCCCTGCAGCGTGGTGATCTGGGTGACTTCACCGGCCATCGGCGCAACGATTTGCGTGTAGTCGAGGTTGGTTTTCGCCGTGTCCAGCGAGGCCTGATTGCGTTTGATTTGTGCGTCGATGGTGCCAATCTGCGCCTGCTTGACCGCCAGCTCCGTCGTGGCAGTATCTAAATCCTGCTTCGAAATGGCCTGGGTTTTTGCCAGCGCCTGCTGACGGGTCAGCGTGACCTGGGCCAGATTACGTTCAGCCAGCGCCTGAGCACGCTGGGCGCGCAGCTCCATCAGCGTGGCTTCCACCTCGCGGATCTGGTTCTCAGCCTGTTCAGGATCGATAACACCCAGCAGCTGGCCTTTTTTTACCTTGTCGCCGATCTCTACCGACAGCGTTTTCAGCTGACCGCTGACCTGAGCGCCAACGTCAACCTTGCGCAATGCATCAAGCTTGCCCGTCGCCAGGACGTTTTGCTGCAGTTCGCCGGGGCGAACGATCAGCGTCTGATACTGCGGCACCGGCGCATTCAGCACCTGCCATAGCCAGTATCCACCGGCTAAAACCACGACCGCCAGCAGCAGAAACAGCGTTCTGCGTTTTCCCTTGAGGTTCATAAATATTCCAATTAAATGTTCTGGCAATGATAAAGGTTGATTCTAACTAAACGACTCTTCAACGAAACCCCTGTTCTCCGAAATCGCCCCAATTTGTTTACGAGACGTTGACATTTCCCCTGCTGAAATAGCGATATTCCAAAAGGATCAGGATCTACCATGTCTTCTATCGTCGATACATCACTTTCAAACCTGCCGCAGCCAAAATCCGGCTGGCAGCTCTTCAAAAGCCTGGCTTTCGGTGAGATCGCGCCAGGGCTGGCATGGGAAAAAACCGCCTACCGGCGTAAGTTCATGCTGCGCTCGCTGGCGACACCGCTCAGCACCGCTCGCCTGCTGTCTGCGCTGGCAAAGCATCCGCACCTGATGCAAATGCTCCAGGTTCAGCCGGGGCTACCCTGCCGCCTGCATCGCCCGTGGTTGACCGTCAATATGAATCGACAGCGTACGCTGGAATCGCTGTCCTGGCATTATCAGGTCATGTCTCGCCAGCTGCCGCCGACGCTGATAAATGGCTACCTTTCAAAGCACGGCGTGACGCTGCTGACCTTAACCGGAAAAGATGAACAGCGCTTTACCGTTCGTCTGTGCGCCGATGCGTTTATGGATAAAGAGGGAGAAGCGACCCTCATTTTCTGTGACGATCAAAACACCGCGCTGGCGGAGATGACTTTTACGCTCTGCCCGTTTGAGGGAAAATCGACGCTGTTCATTGGCGGTTTGCAGGGCGCAAAGGCGCATGTTCCCCATGAGTTGATCCAGGGTGCGACAAAGGCCTGCCACGGGCTGTTCCCGAAACGTCTGCTGGTCGAGGCCGCCATGACGCTCGGCGCCGCGTTCCCGGTAGAGCAAATTGTCGCCGTCAGTAACGACACCCATATTTATCGCAGCTGGCGCTACCGCAAGAAAAAAGAGGGAAAACTGCTGGCTGATTATGACAGCTTCTGGCTCTCCCTCGGCGGTGAAAAGCAGGATAGCGGTAACTTTATGCTGCCGCTTGTCATGCCGCGTAAACCGATGGAAGAGATCGCGAGCAAAAAACGTTCCGAATATCGCCGTCGCTACGAACTGCTGGACAGCCTGATTCAGCAGGTGAATCAGGCGACCCGGGGTTAATCCGCCCTCCCGCGTGCCAGCCACAGCACGCGGGAGAACATCTTCCTCAGCAGAGTGGGCACCGCCTCCACGCCCCGCCTTCCCGCTTCCGTCGCCACTTCAATGGCGAGATCCGGTTTTGACGAACGGTGTATCGCTTTGGCGATCACGCGGCGCATGTTCATCGGAACATCGACTGGCACCATCGCAATGCGGTGGAACACATCGTCAAACCCCTGACGATACATAAAGTGCTCCATGTCCATCGCGGGGAGCATGGTTAAATGGTCGCGCTCTTCTTCCCGTTCATTATTCAGCAGGCTACGCACGGTCGAGGCATACTTTTTACCCGCCTCGTCACCGTCCACCAGCACATGCCATTCAATACCCATCCGGCGGGCAAATTTTATCAGCGGTTTTAATCCCGACTGGGCAAATTCGATCACCTTAATGCCTTCCGCATCAAAATGGTGCCCACACTGGCGCGCCAGTTCGTTGATGACCCAGGTCTCCGTTTCCCCTTCCACCAGCAGCCAACACCGGGCAAAAAGTGACGACGCGCGATTAAAACGAATATGAAACGCGATGCGCCGCCCGTCTTCGGCATTTAAACCGCCAGGCCCGAGACGGTACGCGGAGACCCGCGAAGACTCGCGCACCAGACGGCAGATATTCTCAACCGGCGTCATGGATAATAGCTCACCAGAATTGGTGGTCGTAATACGCTGGAGCGGCAGCAAATTCAGCAGATGCCACGCCACCGAGAGCATGATGGGGTGAAGCCGCGTTTCAGGATCTTCCACCAGCAGCAACGGGCGGGCATCCCGGTCAAGACGCACGGTGCCTTTAGCCTGCAAAAGTGTTGAAAACAGCCCCAGCAGAATCACCCGATGGGTACGACCGCCGGGCCGGTCGATCATCCGGTTGATGATGTCGAGATAGCGCCAGCTGCGTTGTTCATCATGAGAGCGACGGCGCATCAGCCGGTGGCGCGACTCCGATGTCCCCTGCTCGGAAAAATAGTGCTCCAGCAGTTGTACCATCGCGGACAACCCCTGGCGAATCTGACCATCGGTCAGGTTTTGCGGACGCGACACCAGCTCACGCGCCAGAAAATCCAGCTCGCGGGCGGTGACTTCCACCTCCGGCATATTCGGTACCGTGCCGTTACGGATACGCCGCATAAAGCGCGCATCACGCAACCGCAATACCGGCGTCAGGCGGGTCAGGTGGCGAGCCAAATCGTCGATGTTGTCCAGCGGGATCGGGTTGGCTTTTTCATCAAGAAACTCGCGCAGGGTCAGGACCCCTTCATTTTCCGCCATCTCGCCTTCCAGGCGATAGAAAATCCGGTGGAAATCATCGTCACAGGGCACCCAACAGGGTGACAGCGGGCGGAAGCGACGCACGCGGTGACGGCCTGGCTCGGATTCACGGAACGTCAGGATAATATGCAGGTGCTTCTCGCGTCCCGTCACGTCCCCGGGCGGGAACCAGAAATCGTCGTGGACAAAGTGATACAGATCGTCTTCGGGGGATAGCAGTAACGTCAGCGCATCGAGCAGGCTGGACTTACCCCACGCGTTCTCGCCGATCAGGACGTTGTTCTGCTCAAGCTGCAGCGACAGGCGGTTAATACCGCGAAACCCGACAATTTCCACACGTTCGAGAAGCATAAATCCCCCGCGAAATGAACACTTTTTCCTTTAAGTTATCAGCAGTATAGCGGGAGGAATCTTGTCACGACAGCATAACATTCACCCTGACAAGAATTGGTCTATGCTCTATTTACCGCTCATTTGAACAAGGAATGACATCACATTGCCTTAAATCAAATTTATCGAATTTATTTAAGTGGCGAAGGGATGTTGTTGGTTTCTAAAATACGGGCTCTTTGAGTCGTCATCCCTTTATGGCGATATATCCCGCCCGCGGGAAAGCGCGCGGAAATTATTTGAGGTGGTTATGTTTAGAAAATTGGCTGCAGAATGTTTTGGTACATTCTGGCTGGTATTTGGTGGCTGCGGTAGCGCCGTTCTGGCAGCAGCGTTCCCGGAATTAGGCATTGGTTTTGTCGGCGTCGCGCTGGCGTTTGGCTTAACCGTATTAACCATGGCCTTCGCCGTGGGGCATATTTCCGGTGGTCATTTTAACCCGGCTGTGACGTTAGGTTTATGGGCGGGCGGTCGTTTCCCTGCTAAAGACGTCATTGGCTACATCGTGGCGCAGGTGGTGGGCGGTATTATTGCGGCTGGCGTTCTGTACGTTATTGCCAGCGGTAAGGCCGGCTTTGACGCGGCCGCCAGCGGCTTCGCCTCAAACGGCTTTGGCGAACACTCGCCGGGCGGTTACTCCATGCTGTCTGCCATCGTGATTGAAATTGTGCTGACCGCGGGCTTCCTGCTGGTGATCCACGGCGCCACCGACAAACACGCGGCTGCTGGCTTTGCCCCGATTGCTATTGGTCTGGCGCTGACGCTTATCCACCTGATTTCAATTCCGGTCACCAACACCTCCGTTAACCCGGCACGCAGTACCGCCGTCGCCATCTTCCAGGGCGGCTGGGCGCTTGAGCAGCTGTGGCTGTTCTGGGTGATGCCAATTATCGGCGGTATTCTGGGCGGCGTGCTGTATCGTACCCTGCTGGAAAAACGCGATTAATCTTTCCCTCCCTCTCCCTGTGGGAGAGGGCCGGGGTGAGGGCAACAGGCCGCACATACAAGCCGGGTAAGGCGTAGCCGCCACCCGGCTTTCTTTTGCCGCTTTACTGAATAGCCTTTATTGGGTAGTGTCTCTGGCGCTCAACAGACACTCAAAAGGACCGGCTGTTCATGTTTTCAGGACTCCTCATTATTCTGCTGCCCCTGATTGCGGGCTACCTTATTCCGCTGCGTCAGGAATCCGCATTACGGCTTATCAACCGTTTTCTCAGCGGGATTGTTTACCTCATTCTTTTCTTTATGGGGATCAGCCTGGCCTTCCTGGATAACCTGTCCGCGAATTTACTCTCCATTTTGCATTATTCAGCCGTCACGGTTACGGTTATTTTGCTGTGCAATATTGCCGCACTGCTGTGGCTGGAACGCACCATTCCCTGGAAAAACCATCACCACCAGGAAAAGCTGCCCTCCCGTATTGCGATGGCACTTGAGTCATTAAAACTCTGCGGCGTCGTGGTGCTCGGTTTTCTTCTGGGTCTCACCGGATGGGCATTTTTACAGCACGCGACAGAAGCCAGTGAATATACCCTGATCTTCCTGCTGTTCCTGATTGGTATCCAGCTGCGAAATAACGGCATGACCCTGAAACAGATTGTTTTGAACCGTCGGGGAATGATTATTGCCGTAATGGTTGTCGCCAGCTCAATGGTGGCGGGTGTGATTAATGCTTTTATTCTCGATCTGCCGCTGAAAACCGGCCTGGCAATGGCCTCCGGATTTGGCTGGTACTCCCTTTCCGGTATTCTGCTGACTGAATCATTCGGTCCGGTGATCGGCAGCGCCGCCTTCTTTAACGATCTGGCGCGTGAGCTGATTGCCATTATGCTGATCCCGGGGCTGGTTCGCCGCAGTCGCTCTACCGCACTGGGTCTGTGCGGCGCAACGTCGATGGACTTTACCCTGCCGGTACTTCAGCGCTCAGGCGGGCTGGAAATGGTGCCGGCAGCCATCGTGCACGGCTTTATTTTGAGTTTGCTGGTTCCCATTCTGATGGCGTTCTTCTCTGCCTGATACTTCTTTGGCGGTAGGGTGCCTGCCGCCAAAATTGCGCTAAATCAATCTCCCTCTATTTTGTAGCAGAAAGCGCTTTTCACCGTTCTGGCACAGGCATAATCTTAAACATGTATATCAAATATAACTTTAACAGGTGTGATTATGTTTTGTGTGCAATGTGAACAAACCATCCGTACCCCGGCAGGCAATGGCTGCTCTTACGCGCAGGGTATGTGCGGCAAAACCGCAGAAACATCAGACCTGCAGGACCTGCTGATTGCTGCCCTGCAAGGCCTTTCCGCATGGGCATTCAAAGCCCGCGAATACGGCATCGTCGACCACTACGTCGACAGCTTCGCGCCGCGCGCATTCTTCTCTACGCTGACCAACGTTAACTTTGATTCCCCTCGCATCGTCGGCTATGCCCGTGAAGCTATCGCCCTGCGTGAAGCGCTGAAAGCGCAGTGCCTGAACGCTGATGCTAACGCTCGCGTGGACAACCCGATGTCAGAACTCCAGCTGGCGAGTGATGACCTGGGCGACCTCCAGCGTCAGGCGGCAGACTTTACCCCGAATAAAGACAAAGCGGCGATTGGCGAGAACATTCTCGGCCTGCGCCTGCTGTGCCTGTACGGTCTGAAAGGCGCAGCGGCGTATATGGAGCACGCGCACGTTCTCGGTCAGTACGACAACGATATCTACGCGCAGTACCACAAAATCATGGCGTGGCTGGGTACCTGGCCTGCCGATATGAACGCCCTGCTTGAGTGCTCAATGGAAATCGGCCAGATGAACTTCCGCGTGATGAGCATTCTGGATGCCGGTGAAACCAGCACCTACGGCCACCCGACGCCAACGCAGGTCAACGTGAAGGCGACCGAGGGCAAATGTATCCTGATCTCCGGTCATGACCTGAAAGATCTCTACAACCTGCTGAAGCAGACTGAAGGCACTGGCGTCAACGTTTATACCCACGGTGAAATGCTGCCTGCACACGGCTACCCGGAGCTGCGTAAATTCAAACATCTGATCGGTAACTACGGCAGCGGCTGGCAGAACCAGCAGGTGGAGTTCGCCCGCTTCCCTGGCCCTATCGTGATGACCTCTAACTGCATCATCGACCCTACCGTGGGCGCGTATGACGACCGCATCTGGACCCGCAGCATCGTCGGCTGGCCGGGCGTGAGCCACCTCGAAGGCGACGATTTCGGTCCGGTTATTGCCCAGGCGCAGCAGATGGCGGGCTTCCCGTACAGCGAAATTCCGCATCTGATCACCGTCGGCTTCGGCCGTGAAACCCTGCTCGGCGCCGCAGATTCGCTGATCGATCTCGTCAGCCGTGAAAAGCTGCGCCACATCTTCCTCGTCGGCGGCTGCGACGGCGCGCGCGGTGAGCGTAACTACTTCACCGATTTCGCCACCAGCGTACCGGACGATTGCCTGATCCTGACCCTGGCGTGCGGTAAATACCGTTTCAACAAGCTGGACTTTGGCAATATCGAAGGTCTGCCGCGCCTGATCGATGCGGGCCAGTGTAACGATGCTTACTCGGCCATTATTCTGGCGGTTACCCTGGCGGAGAAACTGGGCTGTGGCGTGAACGATCTGCCGCTGTCGCTGGTGCTTTCGTGGTTTGAGCAGAAAGCGATCGTCATCCTGCTGACCCTGCTCTCTCTGGGCGTGACCAACATCGTGACCGGCCCGACCGCGCCAGGCTTCCTGACTCCGGACCTGCTGGCCGTGCTGAACGAAAAATTCGGCCTGCGCTCCGTCACCAACGTTGAAGATGATATGAAGCAGCTGCTGAGCGCGTAAGGAGTTATTCATGACCATGCCAACCTCACAATGTCCGTGGCGGATGCAGGTTCATCACATCCACCAGGAGACGCCGGATGTGTGGACGCTCTCACTGATTTGCCACGATTACTATCCGTACCGTGCCGGTCAATATGCGCTGGTCAGTGTCCGCCATTCGGCGGACACCCTGCGTGCCTACACGATCTCCTCAACGCCGGGCGTGAGCGAATACATCACGCTTACCATTCGCCGTATTGATGACGGTGCCGGCTCGCAGTGGCTGACCCGTGACGTGAAGCGCGGAGACTATATCTGGCTGTCAGACGCCCAGGGCGATTTCACCTGTGACGACAAGGCGGAAGATAAATTCCTGCTGCTGGCGGCGGGCTGTGGCGTCACGCCGATTATGTCCATGCGCCGCTGGCTGGCGAAAAACCGTCCGCAGGCCGACGTGCAGGTGATCTTTAGCGTTCGCTCTCCGGAAGATGTCATTTTTGCCGAGGAGTGGCGTAATTATCCGGTAACACTGGTGGCAGAACACAATGCGGTCCACGGTTTTGTGCCCGGTCGTCTGAGCCGCGAGCTGCTGCAAAGCGTGCCGGATATTGCGCACCGTACCGTGATGACCTGCGGCCCGGCGCCTTACATGGATATCGTCGAGAAAGAAGTGAAGGCGCTTGGCGTGACCCGCTTCTTCAAGGAGCAGTTCTTCACGCCGGTAGCGGAGGCGGCAACCAGCGGGATTCAGTTTACTAAGCTACAGCCTGCGCAGACCTTCTTTGGCCGCGTGGGAACGACTTTGCTGGAGGCACTCGAAAGCAATAAAGTACCGGTAGTGGTCGCCTGTCGTGCGGGCGTATGCGGTTGCTGTAAGACGAAAGTGGTTTCAGGTGAGTACACTGTCACCAGCACCATGACGCTGTCCGACGCGGAAATTGCCGAAGGTTACGTGCTGGCGTGCTCATGCCATCCGCAGGGGGATCTGGTCCTCGCATAATCTTACGCGGTGCCCCTGTTTTTGCCGGGTGGCACTGCGTTTACCCGGCCTACCTTGTAGGGGCTGGACGTCGTAGGCCCGGTAAGCGCTAGCGCCACCGGGCTTTTTTGTCGGGCGGCACATTGTTTACCCGATCGACAACAGCCTCAACGCCACGCCGGTGCTTTCCCCAGCGCAAACCGCCCAGCCCCTAAAAATGCCACCGCCAGCGAGCCAATAAAGAAGTACACCAGGCTTTCAATCGCCCATGCTCCAACCTTATCGAGGGCGAACGTTTCACCCATTCCTACCATAAGCCATGCCACAATCATCGTAAACGCCAGCATCAGCGCGGCCGGGCGCGTAAAGAGCCCGACAATAATCAACATCGGTGCCACCACTTCGCCAATCAACACGCCATAAGCGATAAACCCCGGCAACCCTTTTTCCACCAGCATGCCGCTGATAAAGCCCACGCCGCCGAATAACTTGTGCAAACCGTGAAAGAGCATCAACCCACCGACGGCAAGTCGTAACAAGAGTTTGCCAAGATCGTCGCACGATAGCTTTTCATTAACAGCAATTAACAATGATTTAACCATTTGAAATGATTCCTGTTTTCACCTGAGTCAGCACCAGATCATGCCGAATTATCGCGCAAGGAAACCCTGTTAATTGAGGGGTGTTGAGCAGGCAATACAGCGACTTTCTTCTAAGCTTGTAAGCGATATCACAAAAAGGAGAAGGACACCCATGAAACAAACCGTGGCTGCATATATAGCGAAAACCCTGGAACAGGCTGGCGTGAAACGTATCTGGGGCGTAACCGGCGATTCCCTGAACGGACTGAGCGACAGCCTTAACAAAATGAAAACCATTGAATGGATGCCGACCCGCCATGAAGAGGTCGCCGCATTTGCCGCGGGAGCCGAAGCGCAGCTCACCGGTGAACTGGCCGTGTGTGCAGGCTCGTGCGGGCCAGGTAACCTGCATCTGATCAACGGTCTGTTTGACTGCCACCGTAACCACGTGCCGGTGCTGGCGATTGCCGCCCATATCCCCTCTTCCGAAATCGGTAGCGGCTATTTTCAGGAGACGCATCCGCAGGAGCTGTTCCGTGAATGCAGCCACTATTGCGAACTGGTTTCATCCCCGGAGCAGATCCCGCAGGTTCTGGCAATCGCCATGCGCAAGGCGGTGCTGAACCGCGGCGTGTCGGTGGTCGTTATCCCGGGTGATGTGGCCCTCAAGTCCGCACCAGAAGGGGCCAGCACCCACTGGTATCACGCCCCGCAGCCTGTGGTGACGCCTGCGGAAGAAGAACTGAAAAAGCTGGCGCAGCTGCTGCGTTACTCCAGCAATATTGCCCTGATGTGCGGTAGCGGCTGCGCGGGCGCGCACAAAGAGCTACTTGAATTCGCGGGTAAACTAAAAGCCCCCATTGTTCACGCCCTGCGCGGCAAAGAGCACGTCGAGTACGACAACCCCTACGATGTGGGAATGACCGGGCTGATCGGTTTCTCCAGCGGGTTCCACACCATGATGAACGCCGACACGCTGATTTTACTCGGTACCCAGTTCCCTTACCGCGCGTTTTACCCGACGGATGCCAAAATCATTCAGATCGATATCAATCCGGCCAGCATCGGCGCGCACAGCAAGGTGGATATGGCGCTGGTAGGCGATATCAAATCCACCCTGGCCGCCCTGCTGCCGCTGCTCGAGGAGAAAACGGATCGCGCGTTTCTTGATAAAGCCCTCAGTGACTACCGCGATGCCCGTAAGGGGCTGGACGATCTCGCCAAACCAAGCGACAAAGCCATCCACCCGCAGTACCTGGCACAGCAGATCAGTCATTTCGCTGACGACGACGCCATTTTTACCTGCGACGTCGGCACGCCAACCGTCTGGGCAGCACGCTACCTGAAGATGAACGGCAAACGCCGCCTGCTGGGTTCGTTCAACCACGGCTCGATGGCCAACGCCATGCCCCAGGCGCTGGGCGCAAAAGCGACGGCACCGGAACGTCAGGTGGTGGCCATGTGCGGCGACGGCGGGTTTAGCATGCTCATGGGTGATTTCCTCTCCGTGGTACAGATGAAGCTGCCGCTCAAAATCGTGGTCTTCAACAACAGCGTACTGGGCTTTGTGGCGATGGAGATGAAGGCCGGTGGTTATCTGACGGACGGTACCGAACTGCATGACACCAACTTCGCGCGCATTGCCGAGGCGTGCGGCATCACCGGTATTCGCGTGGAAAAAGCGTCTGACGTGGATGAAGCCCTGCAGCGCGCCTTCTCTATCGACGGTCCGGTGCTGGTGGATGTGGTAGTCGCCAAAGAAGAGCTGGCTATTCCACCGCAAATCAAGCTGGAACAGGCGAAAGGTTTTAGCCTCTATATGCTGCGCGCCATCATCAGCGGCCGCGGTGATGAAGTGATCGAACTGGCAAAAACCAACTGGCTCAGGTAAAACATTTCACGTGACCTCTTAAAATAAAGGGATGTGAAATGATTGATTTGCGTAGTGATACCGTTACCCGCCCAAGCCGTGCCATGCTCGAAGAGATGATGGCCGCCCCGGTCGGGGACGACGTCTACGGCGATGACCCGACGGTCAACGCGTTACAGCGCTATGCGGCAGAGCTGAGTGGCAAGGAGGCCGCGCTGTTCCTGCCGACCGGCACGCAGGCGAACCTCGTGGCGCTGCTCAGCCACTGCGAGCGCGGCGAAGAGTATATTGTCGGCCAGGGCGCGCATAACTATCTCTACGAAGCCGGCGGTGCGGCGGTGCTCGGCAGCATCCAGCCGCAGCCGATTGACGCCGCGCCGGACGGTACACTCCCGCTCGATAAGGTCGCGGCAAAAATCAAAGCCGACGATATTCATTTCGCCCGCACGAAACTGCTCAGTCTGGAAAATACCCACAACGGTAAAGTGCTGCCGCGCGAGTACCTGAAAGCGGCGTGGGACTTCACCCGCGAGCGCAAGCTCGGCCTGCACGTTGACGGTGCGCGCATTTTTAACGCCGTAGTGGCGTACGGCTGCGAGCTGAAAGAGATTACGCAATATTGCGACTCGTTCACCATTTGCCTCTCCAAAGGGCTGGGTACGCCGGTGGGTTCCCTGCTGGTCGGCAGTGCAGATTACATCAAGCGCGCCAACCGCTGGCGTAAGATGACCGGCGGCGGCATGCGCCAGGCGGGTATTCTGGCGGCGGCGGGTCTGTATGCTCTCAAAAATAACGTGGCGCGGCTGAAAGACGATCACGATAACGCCGCATGGATGGCCACACAGCTACGCGAGATCGGAGCGGACGTGATGCGCCACGACACCAACATGCTGTTCATTCGCGTGGGCGACGAGCATGCCGCTGCGCTGGGCGAATTTATGAAAGCGCGCGGCGTGCTGATCAACGCCTCTCCGGTGGTGCGTCTGGTCATGCACCTCGACGTGAATCGCGAACAGCTGGCAGAGGTGGTGAAACACTGGCAGGCGTTTTTACAGCGCTAAGGAGCCTCACGTGCCGCAACGCATTCTGGTGCTGGGCGCCAGCGGGTATATCGGTCAGCATCTCACCACGGCGTTGAGCCAGCGGGGACATCAGGTGCTGGCAGCGGCACGCAACACCGACCGCCTGCAAAAGCTGGCGTTGCCGGGCGTCACCTGCCACAACGTTGACCTCAACTGGCCGAAGACGCTTCCCGCGCTGCTGGAAGAGGTCGACACGCTTTACTACCTGGTCCACAGCATGGGCGAAGGCGGCGATTTTATCGCCCACGAGCGACAGGTGGCGTTGAACGTCCGCGATGCCCTGCTGCAAACGCCGGTGAAGCAGGTGATTTTTTTAAGTTCGCTACAGGCGCCTGAGAGCGAGCAGTCCGATCACCTGCGCGCGCGCCAGCTGACGGCGGACACCCTCCGCGGGGCGAATATCCCCGTCACCGAACTGCGCGCAGGGATCATCGTCGGCGCGGGCTCAGCCGCTTTTGAAGTGATGCGCGATATGGTCTACAACCTGCCGGTACTGACGCCGCCGCGCTGGGTCCGCTCGCGTACCACGCCGATTGCGCTGGCGAACTTGCTCCACTATCTGGTGGCATTGCTCGATCACCCGGCGGAGCAACACCGGGTGCTTGAAGCAGCAGGCCCTGAAGTGCTGAGCTATCAGCAGCAGTTCGAACATTTCATGCGCGTCAGCGGACGCCGCCGCTGGCTGCTCCCCATCCCCTTCCCGACCCGCTGGATCTCAGTCTGGTTTTTAAATGTGATCACCTCCGTGCCGCCGACCACCGCCAAAGCGCTGATTCAGGGTCTGAAACACGATCTGCTGGCGGACGATCGCGAGCTGCGCGCCTTAATCCCTCAGGATCTGATCCGGTTTGACGACGCGGTACGCAATACGCTGAAAGAAGAAGAGCAGCTGGTGAACTCCAGCGACTGGGGTTATGACGCGCAGGCCTTTGCCCGCTGGCGGCCGGAGTACGGTTATTACCCTAAACAGGCGGGCTGCACGGTAAAAACCTCTGCCAGCCTTGAGGCGCTGTGGGAAGTGGTGAACCAAATTGGCGGCAAAGAACGTTATTTCTTCGGCAATCTCCTCTGGCAAACGCGGGGGACAATGGATCTGCTGGTGGGGCACAGGCTGGCGAAAGGCCGCCCGGCGCGCCCGTATCTTGAGGTGGGCGACGCGGTGGACAGCTGGAAAGTGATCATCGTCGAGCCGGAAAAGCAGCTGGCGTTGTTGTTCGGTATGAAAGCGCCGGGGCTGGGGCGACTCTGCTTCACCCTCAAGGATAAAGGCGATCGCCGGGAACTGGACGTCCGCGCCTGGTGGCACCCGCACGGGATGCCGGGCCTTTTTTACTGGCTGTTCATGATCCCCGCCCATCTTTTTATCTTCCGGGGAATGGCGAAACGAATTGCGCAACTGGCAGAACAAAAAACGAAAATAACTCATTAAAACGCTTTTTCTTTCACCTTTCCCATTGCATAGCGCCGTAATTCACGAAAGAATGCGCACGAAATTCTTTTTCAACACAGTGGATTGATATGAAGGTACTGGTTACCGGGGCGACCAGCGGCTTAGGCCGAAATGCGGTCGAATTTCTGCGCAACAAGGGCATTAGCGTCAGGGCTACCGGTCGCAACGAGGCGATGGGAAAACTGCTGCAAAAAATGGGCGCAGAGTTCGTCCATGCCGACCTGACGGAGCTGGTCTCCTCGCAGGCGAAGGTGATGCTCGCCGGAATCGATACGCTGTGGCACTGCTCCAGTTTTACCTCTCCGTGGGGGACCCAGGAAGCCTTCGATCTCGCCAACGTGCGGGCCACCCGCCGTCTGGGCGAATGGGCCGTTGCCTGGGGGGTACGTAACTTTATTCATATCTCCTCCCCGTCGCTCTATTTCGACTATCATCACCATCGCGATGTGCAGGAAGATTTCCGTCCGGCACGCTTTGCCTGTGAATTTGCGCGCAGCAAGGCGGCCAGTGAAGAGGTGATCGACCTGCTGGCGCAGTCGAACCCGCACACCCGTTTTACGGTACTGCGTCCGCAGAGCCTGTTCGGACCGCACGACAAAGTGTTTATTCCGCGCCTGGCGCAGATGATGCATCACTACGGCAGCGTGCTGCTGCCGCGCGGTGGCGATGCGCTGGTGGATATGACCTATTACGAAAACGCCGTCCACGCCATGTGGCTGGCCAGCCAGCCGGACTGCGATAAGCTGATCTCTGGTCGCGCCTATAACATCACCAACGGCGAACCCTGTACGCTACGCAGCATTGTGCAGCGGCTGATTGATGAACTGCAGATCGACTGCCGCATCCGTTCTGTCCCCTACCCCATGCTTGACATGATTGCCCGCAGCATGGAGCGATTTGGCAGTAAAGCGGCCAAAGAACCTGCGCTGACGCATTACGGCGTCTCAAAACTCAACTTTGATTTCACGCTGAATATTTCACGCGCAGAGAACGAACTGGGGTATCGGCCAGTGGTGACGCTGGATGAAGGGATTATGCGCACGGCGGCGTGGTTACGGGATCACGGGAAACTTCACCGCTAGCCTGTTGCCCGGTGGCGGCTTCGCCTTACCGGGTCTACAACTGCACCGTACCGCTGGAAAGGGTGCAAAAACTAAAACGGCAACCTTTCGGTTGCCGTTTGCTTTTACAGAGCGGTCCAGGCATCAGACCATGCCAGGCCAGCGCCCGGTTCATAGTATGCCGGGGCGTTGTTACACCAGCCGCTGTACGGGAACGGTTTGCACTGGAACAGTTTACCGTGGTTGTTCACGATATCACCGGCCTTGTACTTGCTGTTCGCGCTCCACGCCGCGTAATCGCCAGACGTGCCTTCGTCCTGAGACGGTGCTGCTTTGGCTTTCACGTTCAGCAGATAAGAGGTGGTGCTGCTCAACTCACCGTCGCTCACGGTCAGGCTGATTTCAATTTGCTGAGCCGTTGCCGATTCAGGCGCCTTGAAGTTCACTACCGCTTTATCCTGACCGGTTACGGTCTGGCCGTCCTGGGAACGCCAGGTATAGGTCAGCGCGTTGCCGTCTTCATCAGTAGAGCCTTCCGCGCTCAGTGAAACCTGCGCACCGGCGTCAACTGCACCAATTGGACCCGCGATATGCGCCACTGGCGCGTGGTTCACCGCAGCAGGTTCAGCCGGGGTTTCATCCGGAACTGGCGCTGGCGCCGGCGTTTCGTCTTCTGACGGCGTAGGTGTTGGCGTTGGCGTTACCGGGGTTTCATCCGGCGTAACGGAACCGTCGTCGTTAACGATGTTCACGTTAAAGAACTTCTGCACGCACTTGCTGTAATCACCCTCTTTGAACGCGCTGAACGGCGTCTGGTAGCCGACGAGCTGGCAAGAGTAGGTTGCACCGCTTGGCGTATCCGCGCTCCATCCCCAGTCCTGCTCCCAGTAAATCTTCAGCGCGCCAGCACCGCCTTCGTCGAACTGCTTCATGTTCGCGCAGCCCAGCACTTCGTTCGCCGGAACAGGGACCTTCAGGTAGTTCGCGAACTCTTTGTAGTACTTGATACGGTTTTCAGACTGTGCAATTTCAGTTGGACCGCCGCACTCAACGCCACCGTTGATGATCTGAGTGGTCACGCCGAAGCCAGGGACCAGACCGTTGGCTTTATCGTGATCGTTCGGCTGCCATGTACCGTCGATAACCTGCAGCATGCTTGGTTTAGGCGGCTGTGGATAGGCGAAGAAGAAGATCGCACTCGCCAGGTTCAGCCAGGTATCCGCCACCAGCTCAGGTTTGTCGAGCAGCGTACGCACGTCACCGTACATCGCTTCAGAGAACGGGCCGTAGTTGTAGTTGTAGGACAACTGCTTCGCACCGCGACCGAAGTAGCTCAGGAAGTCGCCGTCTTTATCTTTACCGCACGGCCAGGTCTGACCCTGCCAGACGTCCGGGTTACATTCGCCGTTATAGCCGCCCTTCTGGCCTTCGCTCCAGCCCATCTCACGCACGTGAACCAGGGCCTGACGCCATTCGGCTTCCGGACGCCAGCTTTCGTGACCGCCCGTTTCCTGAGCAAAGTGCGCAAACATGGTTGCCAGCTCTTTACGGCAGATAGCGTCACTGTCGCGACCGTCATTGTAGGTCTTACACAGCGCCGGGAATTTACCAACCGCTTTCAGGAAGTTGCTGTAGGTGTACGCCTGCGCGCGCAGCGGGAAGAGATATTCCCAGTCGCTGGCTTTCACGATCCCTTCCACGCGTTTCACGTTCTCCGGGTTCGCCGCACGACCAGGTTCAATCAGTTCAACCTGGGCGTTGTCCAGCGTCTTAATGGTTTCCTTTACGGCATCCATCAGCGGGAAGCTGGTCAGCTCTTTCTCTTTCTTCGCCAGATCGCTGGCGTTCATGGTGTATGGTTCACTGGTGGTCGCTTGCAGCGAGGCAGCCTGCGCCATAAACGGTGCTACGCATGCGCCGGCAACGAGAACACTCAGTAACGTCCTTTTGTTCATTTCACTATTCCTGTTTATTTAAGTTAAATAATAACAATCCAGGCTTATGTATTAATCCGTTAATAAATAAACCGCAGACAGCTGTTTTCTCTTTTCGAAGAACACCCTCAGGAATTCTTCAAAAATAAAAAACTCATTCGTTTGCTGTCGCTTTCAGTTCCTGATATTTTTTCCACACTTTGTGGGCGTATATCATGCGTTGCGGATAATTTTCTTTCTTTAATCCGGCGTTATAGGCGCCGACCGCCTCCCAGTTATAGCCATACACTTTAATCATGCTGGATAAAATCGATGCGCCAACCATAATCGAGGTACAGGGTTCGGTTATTAGCCGATATTCATCTATCCCCCTGCTCTCCAGTGCCGAAAAATGTGAGCTGTTAATTTGCATCAACCCCACGTCACGCGTACCGTCATGGTTTCTGCCGACCGCATACGGGTTCATTCCCGACTCCACATTGGCAATGGCGTACAGTAAATAAGGATCGACGTGATAATAATGTGCCGCTTTATCCCAACAGTTTGCCAGCGCGCTTTGGCTGATAATCAATAATAAAAAAATTAACTTTTTCATTTTTACCTGCTGACCGTTTCGTTTATTTCTCCTTAACAACATCCTGTAAAATCATTTTTGATTTACTCCCCCCTTATACGGGGGGAGTCTTTATCAGCTCAGATTATTGGCAATCTGTCGCTGGGCCTTCTTTGACCCATACATCGCTGTTCGCTGGGTTGTCACCACGGGTCCACCATTTGGCACGGTAAACGTTGCCCTGGTAAGTAGTGGTTTCGCCGCCGTTGTACACCAGATCAGAACGCCAGTTCATCTTCACGTTGCTCGCAAGTTCCCATGCGTCCACGCCGAAGCCAGGCTGGTTGCCCTGAGTCCAGTACTTCGCTTTCCACACCAGATGGTCGAAGCTTACAGTATCGCCAGTGTTGTAGATTTTGCTGGAATCCCACGCGGCGTAGTTGCCGGCGTTGGCGTCAACCGGTGCGTCGCAGCTGCCGGTTGCAGTGCCTTCGTCAGATGGCGGAGTCACGTCATCAGCAGGTGGTGTAACTTCGTCAGACGGCGGAGTCACGTCATCAGCTGGCGGCGTCACGTCGGCTGGTTTCGGATTAACCGTTACCTGGACGTTAGACTGCACGCTGGTTTTACCATCGCCTACCACCACACTCAGGGTGTAGGAAGAGGTAGAAGCCACTTCTGGCGCAGTGATGGTCACGTTCGCGGTGTCAGTACCGGTCGCGTGCATATCTGCCGGAACGCTCCAGGTATAGGTCAGGTTATCACCGTCTGGATCCGCAGCCTGTGCATGCACAACATAGGTTTCACCCGCCTGCAGCGTCACCGCTTCCATTGGGTTCACAACCGGTGCCTGGTTAGCCTTCGGCGCCTTGTTAACAACCTGCACGTCAATCGCGTTGCTCAGGCCTTTGGCGTCGGTAACCGTCAGGCGGAACACCATGGTCTGATCGCTGGTCGCAGCCGCGACGTTGAAGGTCGCTTTCGCTTTGGTGCTGTTGGTCAGGGTGACCGATGGGCCAGAAACCTGAGTCCATTTGTAGGTAATTGCATCGCCGTCTGGATCGCTGGACGCGGAACCATCGAGCGTAACGGTTGCCGGGCCAGAAACGTTCTGGTCTGCAGAAGAGGCGATTGGCGCATGGTTGGTCACAACAGGATCAACCGGCGTAGAGCCGCCACCCAGCAGGCTTTCGTTCATGGCGTTCAGGATGTCGCCGGTATCGGAGTCAATAGACCATGCGAACAGACCGCCCAGGTTTTTCTGAAGCACGTATTTGCCTTTTGCAGCAGTAGAACGCGCGTCTTCATAGGTGATCAGGTCACCCGTCGTTTTGTTGAACACGTATGGCGCTTCTGCATCCGCGTCGTAGCCGTATTCCCAGCCTGGTTTGCCTTTGTACTCGTTAACGATCTGACGATAGTCAACCACGCCCGGTTCCCAGGTACCTTTCACCATACCGGTCGCGGTACCGGTGAACGGATTGTTACCGCTGTAGCCGTGTACACCCGTCCAGCCGCGGCCATACATGCCCGCACCGACCACGATCTTGCCAGGCTGTACGCCTTGCTGCAGCAGGGCATCAACCCCGTTTTCCGTGGTGTAGTTGGTGTCTGGTCGCCATGCTGGCGCATGCAGCGCAGCCTGGTGGCCCAGCTCGGTGTTGCTCCAGCCGCCGTAGAAGTCGTAGCTCATCAGGAAGATGTGGTCGAGGTACTGCTGAGCAGTGGTGTAGTCCACGTCTTCAATCTTATCTTTACCGGCACCGATTGCGCTGGTCAGCTCATAGGTACGGCCAGTCTGGGCAGACAGCTCGTTCAGCATCGCGCGAAGATCGTGCATCAGCGCCGTATAGGTCGCTTTATCCTGCTGCGGGTTGCCTTTCGTCTCGGTCACACCGCCGCCGCCCGGGAATTCCCAGTCGATATCCACACCGTCAAAGAATTTCCAGGTCTGCAGGAAATCTTTAACAGAGGAGACAAAGCGTGCGCGGATAGCCGGATCGCCCATGTGGAAGAACGGATCGGACAGGGTCCAGCCACCGATAGATGGCAGTACTTTCAGGTCCGGATGCGCTTTTTTCAGCGCCATCAGCTGACCAAAGTTACCTTTGTACGGGTCGTCCCAGTTGGACACGCCAGCCTGCGGTTTTTGCAGGGCAGCCCACGGGTCGTGGATCGCCACGGTAAAGTCAGGACGTCCCTGGCAGTCGCGCTGCAGCACGCCGTAGCTATTGCCGCCTTCTACGGTTTTCAGGCCGTCGTTGATGCCGTCACCGCCACAGATTGGAATGAAGCCATACAGAATGTGGTTGAGGTTCGCAGCAGGAATTTTGTCAACCGGGAAGTTACGGTCGTAAACGCCCCACTCAGGGAAGTAGGCCGCAACCACTTTATCGGTATGCTGCGCGAAGGATTTGTTGTTCTCGTGCATTGTCGTGTTCAGCGGCAGCAGATGGCTACCGTCGGTATCCGCAACGATGATCAGCTTGCTGGCGCTTTTCGTACAGCCGCTGTTGTTACAGACTTCAACCTGCTCCTGATAACGTCCGCCTTTTTTCACTTTGAACGTTGCAGAGCCCGCCGCGCCGCCGGCACCGGTCCACACGGTTTTACCGTCCAACAGCACTTTGGCTGAAGTTGGCGCATCGCCGCTCCAGACGTTCCACTCGACTTTGACATCTACGCCGTCATTATGGACTTTAACCAGACTGTTATAATCCTGAGCGGCCTGATCCACTTCAACCAGGGCAAATTTGTCATTGCCGGAACCAATGGACGGTGCGCCTGGTGCCGCTGCGAATGCGGAGCTGGTTGCCGCCGCAATAAAGAGCGCCAGATATTTAGGCTTCATAAAATTCATTTTTATTTCCTGATAAATTTATTCGTAACGTTAATACCCATGCCTTCCTTGAGAACATGGCGTGTTTCGCGTAATGCGTATTTAACCAACCTGACAACCGAGACAAAAAACGTTTTGCTGCTTTGTATTCCTCCATAAAAAGATACAAGCCCAAATTCCGTGTAGCTTATATCCTTTACGATACACTGAGCGCAAAGAGACGTCCTTCTCTTCCACCGCTGAAAAAATTTATAAAAAAGCTTGACCTGTATATTTAAAATATGAAAGCAAACTGCTGCCCAATAAACACAACTATTCCAGCAAAAGAAAGGTAAGGTCCGAAAGAAATAGTGAGGTTATTTTTATTTGAATTATTTAAAGCAAAATACCCAACGATACCGCTCAGTGCGGCTGCGAGTTCAATCGTGGGCAGAGCCTGCCAGCCGCACCAGGCACCTAATGCCGCCAGCAGCTTGAAATCACCGTATCCCAGACCTTCCCGCCCGGTAGCCAGACGAAACGCCCAGTAAAGCAACCAAAGAGACATATAGCCCGCCACCGCGCCGAGCAGCGCGTCGCGTAGCGGCAGTTGGTGATCGAACGCATGAAGCAACAGTCCCGCCCAGAGCAGCGGCTGGGTCAGGCAATCCGGGAGCAATTGATGCCGCCAGTCAATCATCGTCAGCGGGAGTAAAAAGCCGGCCAGCAGCCACAGAGAAAACAGCGCCTGAACGTCGGGCATACACCACGCCGTCAGGCCAAAAAACAGGGCGGAAACCAGCTCAACCAGAAAGATTCGCAGCGGGATAGCGGTTTTGCACTGGCTGCATCGCCCGCGCAGAAGCAGCCAGCTCACCAGCGGAATATTCTCCCAGGCCGCCAGCGCGTGCTGGCACACCGGACAGTGCGAGGACGGAAAGAGCAGATTTCCGCATCCCTCCTCTTCCCTTACCATGGCCGGCACGCGTTCGGCGACAACGCCGAGAAAACTGCCCACCATGCCGCCTAACACCGCGCTCGCGATCGCGAACCCCACCGGGTAGACGTCCCGCATCAGCGCAACGCTGTTCATGCGGTTTTACCCCACGTGAGTTGCACTTCAGCCTTCACGTCGCTGAGATGATCCACCGGCGTAAGGTTCATTTTCTGCAGCCTGACGCCGGAGGTCTGGTTAATTTCCCGCAGCCAGTTCTTTAATTCATAAACGTTCACGCGGCTGACCACGAACGATAACGTTTGTCCATCCTGATGCACATCCGTCAGGGGAAGATGGATCTCCTGGGCGCTATTTTCCACCAGCGCACGCGGGTTATTTGTTTTGGTTACCTGAACCTGCAAATGGTTTTTATCTATTTCACTGCGCATCCAGTTCAGGGTTTCTTTTTGTCTGGCCAGGGTCGAAGCACTATTTTGAATCATATTATCCAGCGGCATAACCCCGGCGTAATAGACCGCGGCCCCCAGCAGGGCGGCGGCACATATTTTTAAAATGACTTTTTCCCTGGCGCTGTAATTCTGGTAACGGGACTTAAGCTGCGCAATTCGCTGTTTCATTTATATTTCCCTGCGATCATGGCGGTATAAGGTGCTGACGTGGACACGGGCTGCAGGGTGAAATCAAATTTCTCACTGGCCTGGTTCACAAACGTCTGTAATGCGGTCTGGTTTTGTGCGCTGACGCTCAGCGTCAACGTATTCTGCCGCGCATCGTATTCCAGCAGGTCGATTTCCATTGCCGGAACGGCCTGTCGGGCTTTCTCCAGATCGTCAAACTGAAGAAAGATCCCTTTACCCTGCTTCTTCATGTTTTGACCAAAGTGGTACTTAATATTGGTCTTGTGACGCATGCTCGGGAAATGGTGTTCGTAGACCTGCTGGATCTCCTGCTGGATCTGATTTTCCTGCTGTACCAGCATCCAGGCCATCGCAATGCGCGGCCCCAGCAGCAGGCTAAGTGAGAGCAACCCTACGGCGGCCATCGCCACGTTTAACCGTCTGGCGGCTTTGCCATTGCTGGCTTTGGCGCTGAACGCCCCGTGCAGAAGCGTGACGCGGCAGGCCTGCCACTGGGGCTGAATCAGCACCAGCGGATGCTGCCAGGGCAGCACAACATCGACATCCACACCGGCAGGTGCATCACCGTAGCAGCAGACCTCACCCTCTCCGGCTTTCTGCATCAGCAGCGGCAGCAGGTTGGCCTCCATTTCACCCGCGACGTGCGGAGATAACCGCAGCCACCAGGTTTCACCTTCGGCAACCAGCGTGCTGCCGCCCGCCGTCACGGGCAGCAGCCAGGCATCCGGTAGCGCCTGCACCACCGTCAGACCCGCCTCCTGACAGCGGGTTAACCACGCCTGAAGACTGTCGGCATCGATCGCCACCGCGTCGACCTCTGCGCCCTTTTTGCTAAGCACGGTCCAGTGAAGCGTGTCCACGTCACCAATCAGCGTCTCTTCGGCCATCCACGAGAACGCCGTCGCCAGAGAAGCGACCTTTTTCGGCAACGTAAAATGGCGGAAGATCATGCTGCTGGCCGGCAACAGCAGACATACGCGCGTCGCCAGCGGATGATCCGCCAGTGCCTCCAGGCTAGCCACGGTTTCCACCTGCTGAGTGCCGGAGACACACCACATTATTTTCCCGCCCTCGAAGCTGTCGGGACGAACAAAAAGTACCTGTTTCATAGCGATCTACTTTTCTTATTCAATCATTCGGTAACGACGCTGCCACGTCACGATCTCACCGGCTTCGTTATTAACCTGAAGCTGGCTTACCACACGAAGCGTTAATTCATCGGTATTGCCGGTGTAGTTAACGCGGAAATACCGGCTATTTATTGAGAGAAGCTCTGCCACCTGCGGAAGGTCATCTTTCAGCTGCGGGAAGGTTTGCTCCAGCGCTTTGCTGAAGGTCTCCATGTTTTCCCAGCCGCTTTCAGGACGCGATTCAATCAGGCGAAGGGCGTCATCTTCAGTTAATTTCTCCGGGAACAGGGCGGCCAGTAAGGCGGCCTGCTCCGGTTTCAGGGTATTCACATCCACCTTGCTGGCGGTGTCCGGTAACGCGCACAGCAGTTTGCTTACCTTCGGATATGCCGCCGCCGGGAACGCAGGCAGCAGTTTGATCTCCGCAATGGTGCGCATCATCTGGTTAGCCGGCTGACGGGCAGGCACGACGCCTGCCCAGGCATCACTCTCGGCGCCTTCTTTGGCCGTCGTCGTGTCGCCATCGAGGTAGTCCACCAGCTGGAGGTAAACTTCTTCCGCCGTGGACTGGCTTAGCCCGCTCTGCGTCAGGATCTGCTCAACAATTCGCTCGTTGCGCGGCTTTTCCGGCACGGTAGTCTGCGCTTGCCCCTGGGCAGGCTTTTCTGCTGCCAGCAGGTTATTAACGTTGAAGCAGTCCTGGGCATCTTCGACCTGGCTTACCACCGTGTAATCTTCCCCCTGCGTTTCCAGCGGCTGCTGCCAGTCCCCTTCCGGTGACAGCGCGTTGCTCTCGCCGCTGGCGTCACTCTGCAGACGGTCTTTGACCACTTTTTCCTGGGCCTGCATCGCCCAGCGCAGCTGCTGCTGGCTGACCTGATAATGCGTTTTCTGCAGGTTGCGGCAGAACTGCTGGCTGATTTTGGCGGCCAGGGCCGACATCATCACCAGCAGGATCAACACCACCAGCAGCGCCACCCCTTTCTGTTTACGTAAGGCACTCATGGTTTCGCCTCCGGAGCAGGTTGTGGCGCGGGTTGCGGCGCAGTCCCTGCCTCTGGCGCGGCGGCAGGCGCGGCGTCTGCCCCGGTGGCAGGTGCCGGTGCAGCCACCGCAGGCAGATCGCCCGGGGTCGTGAAGACCCAGCGCCAGGTATCACCGTTTTCCATCGTCAGCGTCAGCTCAACCCCGTCCGGCAGATGCGCCGGGTCGCTCCAGCTTTTCTGCCAGCCCTGACGGTAAAAACGCCACGCCAGGGATTTCACCTCGCTGACGATCGGCACTTCGTCCGATTTAACGTCCGCCGGGCTGTCAATGACCGGCCAGACATCGCGGTAAAGACGCCCCTCTTCCAGCCGCCAGCGCACGCGTTCGAGTTGCACCGTACCGCTCACGCCGTTGAGCGTGGTCAGTTCCAGCGCATCATCGACCTGGCGGAACAGGTCCGGCTCGTTGCGCGGCGCGCGCGCCTGAAGCTGGTAAAAATCGCGCTCCATCAGGCTCCAGGCGCGCTGAAGCTGATTGAGCTTCGCCGCGCTGGCGTCGGTTGCCGAACTGGTGCGCATCGCGCCGTCCAGAATCTGCCAGGCCAGGGTGCTGATCACCGCAAAAATGGTCAGCGCAATCATGATCTCCAGCAGGGTAAATCCGCGCTGGCGTCGGGCTTTGTTCACTTGATCTCTCCCGGCGGCACAATCTGCAGCGATATCACAGGCTGGCTGTCGTCGCCTTCCGCATAAACGCTGATGGCGTTTGCCCAGCGGTTGTCCGCCGTTTTGATACGCTGTTTACGCCACGTCCAGCCGCGCCCGCCCATGGTTTCGCTTCCCCGTTCTTCGGCATCGGGAAAGTCGCTTTTAGTCAGTTGCACTTCCGCCAGCTGGTTTTCCGCCACCCAGCTGGCCTGCAGCGTATCGGCCAGGCCGTGGGTGAAACGCACGTTCAGAGACACCGAGTTCATCAGCGCCAGCGCGGCGGTGGAGAAGATGACCAGCGCCACCATGACCTCCAGCAGCGTCATCCCCGTTTGCTTTTTCTTACCGTTAGCCATCGTTTTCTACCGATACGGGCGCCGCGCCTTGCGACACCACGCGGAAATGGTGCTCTTTGTCATAGCTTTGCAGCGTCAGCGTGAAGCGGCTGATTTCGCCGTCCGGCAAAAAAAGCACCTGCGGATCGGACGTCAGCGTCGCGGCCAGGCGCTGCGGCGAGAGCGATACGTGCATCTCCTCCGGGAAATCACCTTTGGTGGTGATACGGCCCGCGGATAACGGTACCCAGCGACGCTCGCCCTCTTTATCTTCGAGCGTCACCAGCTGATAGTTATCCGTGGAGATCACCAGCCCGACGATATTTCCGTCCATCACCGCACGGTCTGAACCATAATCAACGAGGGCTTTTAATTGCTGGCCAAATATATCCGCACCGCTGCGCGAAGGTATTGTTGACACCACCATCATGGCGCAGCTGGCAAATATCACCAGCGCCAGAATAATTTCCAGCAACGTAAAGCCGCGTTGATTTTTCATTATTTCTCTTTCTTATCCAGAGACCAGTTCGTAATATCATCGGCGGTATTGGCTTCACCGTCCGGGCCAGACGAGAAGACGTCAACCGCACCGTGCTCACCCGGGCTTACGAGGAGATAATCATTGCCCCATGGGTCCTGCGGCAGACGGCGAATATAGCCATCCGCGCGGTAGCCGTTCGGGATTGGCGCGATTTCCGGCTTGGTCACCAGCGCCTGCAGGCCTTGTTCGGTTGTCGGATAACGGTGGTTATCCAGCTTATACATATCCAGCGAACCTTCGAGCGCGACAATATCGCTGGTCGCCTTTTGGGCATCCGCTTTTTCTTTATTACCCATTAAATTGGGCACCACCATACTCGCCAGTACGCCGAGAATAACAATGACCACCATTAATTCGAGCAATGTGAAGCCCGCCTGGCGAGCCAGGTTTTTACGTTTTAAAGCCATGATTTAACCTACCATATTATTAAGTTGCAGAAGCGGTTGTAATATTGACAGCACGATGAATAAAACAATCGTTGCCATGGATACCACCAGCGCCGGTTCAAATACCGACAGCGTTAACGTAATGCGATGCTGTAATCCCGATTCCTGGTTTTCCGCCGCGCGGTCCATTAAATTACCTAATTCGCCGCTCTCTTCCCCGGAGGCAATCATATACAGCATGGTCGGCGGGAAGAGTCTCGCCTGCTCCAGTGCGGCATACAGCGATGCCCCCTGGCGGACGGTATCCGCCGCCTGCTCCAGCACCTGCCGGGCGTAGAGGTTTTCGATACCGTCCATCGCGATATACATCCCCTCCAGCAGCGGCACGCTACTGGCCTGCAGAATACTCAGGGTGCGGATATAGCGGGCGCTGTTGATGGCGCAAACCAGTTTTTTTATCGGCGAACCGTTCACCAGCCAGCTGTGCCAGCGAAAGCGGTTTTTGACGTTTCTGACCCAGGCTTTGAAACCGACAATCCCCCCGCCGATGCCGCCCGCGATATAAATCCCGTAAGCCTGCAGGAAATCACTCACTGCAATCAGCGTGCGGGTGGTGATCGGCAGTTGCTGCTTCATGTGGGTGAACTGTTCGATCACCTGCGGCACCACCGCGACCAGCAGAATGCTGATGACCGCAATGGCCACTACCGTCAGGGTAATCGGGTAGACCATCGCCTGCGTCAGCTTGCTTTTCATCTTCTGACGCTGCTCGTTGTATTCGGCCAGCTTTTCCAGCACGTCGCCCAGGTGACCGGTCTTTTCGCCGGCCATCACCAGCGTGCAGTAGAGTTTGTCGAAGGTGCGCGGAAACTGGCTGAAGGCGTCAAACAGCGTATGCCCTTCCACCACCTTCTCGCGAATTTCAACCACCATCGCCGCCAGCTTTTTGTCTTCCGTCTGTTTGGAAATCGCTTTGAGCGCGCTCTCCAGCGGCAGCGCCGCGTTGACCAGCGTGGAAAGCTGGCGGGTAAACATCGACAGCACCGGCGTAGAGAGCTTTGCGCCGGTTTTCGCTTTTCCGGCAGACGCAGCCTCACGGGTTTCGTTGATGCTGACGGGCATCAGCTTTTGCTCGCGCAACATCTGGCGAACCTGCTTTTGCCCCTCAGCCTGCAGCGTGCCGCGCTGGGTTTTCCCCGCTGCATCCGTTGCCGTCCAGGCGTAGAAGGCCATTACGCATCTCCTCCACGCTCGGCGGTAACGCGCATCACCTCTTCGAGAGAGGTCACGCCGCTAATGACCTTCAGCAGGCCGTTCTCACGCAGGCTGTAGGCCTGCTTAAAGAGCTGCGTTTCAATGGACATTTCGTCTTTATCTTCATGAATGGCGCGGCGCATGGTGCTGTCCACCACCAGAAACTCATGAATACCGGCGCGCCCCTGGTAGCCGCTCTGGCGGCAGTGTTCACAGCCCACCGCGCGGTAGATGGCTTTTGGCGGCGTGTCCATAAAGCTGAACAGCGCTTTCTCATTGGCGTCCAGCGGACTGGTGGTCCGGCAGTGCGTACACAGCCGACGCACCAGACGCTGGGCAATGACACCGAGCAACGATGAACCAATTAAAAAGGATTCCAGCCCCATATCCCGCAGACGGGTGATCGCCCCCGCGGCGCTGTTGGTGTGCAGCGTAGACATGACCAGGTGACCGGTGAGCGACGCCTGCACCGCAATTTGCGCGGTTTCACCGTCACGAATTTCCCCGATCATCACCACATCCGGATCCTGACGCAGAATGGCGCGCAGTCCGCGGGCAAAGGTCATGTCCACGCGCGGGTTAACCTGCGTCTGCCCCACCCCTTCCAGTTCGTATTCAATCGGGTCTTCTACGGTCAGAATGTTGCGTTCGTGACCGTTCAGCGCCGAAAGAATGGCGTACAGGGTGGTACTTTTACCGGAGCCAGTCGGCCCGGTGACCAGGATGATGCCGTGCGGGCGATCAATCAGCCCTTTCAACTTTTCCAGCTCTTCATCAATCAGGCCAAGCTTGTTGATGTCGGGCTTCAGATTGCTTTTATCGAGCAGACGCATCACCACACGCTCGCCGTACTGCGAAGGAATGGTCGATACACGCACGTCGATTGCCTTACGGCCGATGCGCAGGGAGATACGTCCATCCTGCGGCAAACGCTTCTCGGCGATGTCGAGTTTTGACATCACCTTGATGCGCGACACCAGCAGCGGCGCGAGCTTGCGCGCTGGCTGGAGCACCGGGCGCAGCACGCCGTCGACGCGAAAACGAATGCTCAGCGTGCGCTCAAAGGTTTCGATATGAATATCCGACGCGCCATCTTTGACCGCCTCGCCAAGAATGGCGTTGATCAGGCGGATCACCGGCGAGTTTTCGTCGTTGTCGAGCAAATCCTCGTTGTCCGGGATCTCCTCAGTTAACGCCATCAGATCGATATCCGCGTCCATATCGTCCACCAGCTGCTGAGAGACGCCGCTGCTCTGCTGCCAGATTTTCGCCAGCAGCTCGTCAAAGGCCTCTGGCGTCAGAGTCACCGGGACGAACGTGCGTCCCAGCACCCGGCGCACTTCCAGCAGCGCAAATGCCGGGGTGTCTTCACGGATAAAGACGTCATTGTTGTAAAATAAAACGCCGTTATCTTTTGCATAGCTGCTGCTACACAGGGTTTTACTCAGTTCGTCCACGTTGCCCCTCCGCCTTACTGTTTAAACGGGTTGCGCGTTGCGGCTGCGCTGGTTTTCACCGGCACCGCGTCGGCAGAAGGCGCGGACGGATATGCTGGCATCACCGGGTTATTGCTGTTCGTTACGATGCCCAGCTTTTTCTCCTCCATGCGCTGCTGCTGGCGAGCACGGATCTGGTCATATTTCTCTTTCGACGCCGCACTGTAGTTGTCGTCGTCGCGCAGCACCGTGGTGTGGATGAACACCATCAGGTTACGTTTAGAAGTATCCTCAGAGGTGTAGCGGAACAGCTGGCCCACCAGCGGAATATCGCCCAGCAGCGGCACCTTGGAGACGGTCTCTTTGGTGACGTTTTCCATCAGACCGCCCAACACCACGGTCTGGCCGCTGTGTACCATCACTTCGTTGTTGATGGTACGGGTGTTGAAGGTTGGGCCGAGGCTGGCGTCTTCAGTCGCGTTAGCGTCAACGCTGGAGACTTCCTGTTCAATCTTCAGATGAATCATGTCGCCGTCGTTAATCTGCGGCACGATTTTCAGCTTGGTCCCCACCGTCTTACGCTCAACAGAGTTAAAGACGTTGTCGCCACTGGTCGTTTGCGAACCGGACAGTACCGGCACATCCTGACCGACGTTAAACGACGCTTCTTTGTTATCCAGCGTCACCACGCTTGGCGTAGAAAGAATGTCGTTCTTGGACCCGGTGGAGAGCGCAGTCATCAGCGCACCAAAATCACCGTTAAAGAAGCCGGTTGCCAGACCGGTATACGACAACCCTTTCATCGTGCCATTTTTGACCTGCCCGATTGGCAGGCCGGTGGATCCGAACTGGACGCCGCCGTGCTTGCTGGTCCACTGCACACCCAGATCCATGCCGTTACCGTCCTGTACTTCCGCAATGATGGCTTCCACCAGCACCTGCGGACGGCGGATATCGAGCTTGTCGATCACCTTCTCCAGGGAGTTCATCACGTTAGGCTGCGCGGTGATCACCAGAGAGTTGGTTGACTCGTCGGCGGTAATATTCAGATCGCTGGACGCGGCGGCGGTTTTCGCCTTTGGCGCGCCCGCTTTGTCTTTCAGCTGTTCGCCAATCCCGGTCAGCACCGGCACCACCTTGGTGGCGCTGGCGTATTTGAGATAGAACACGCGGGTATTACCTTCGTTGTTCTGCTCGCGATCCAGCTCATGAATCAGAGAGCGGGTGCGGGTGCGCGCCGCTTCCGAGCCGCTGATCACCAGGCTGTTGGTCTCGTCATCCGCAACCACTTTCGTGGCCAGCTGCGGTGCGTTCTGCCCTTTCTGCTCTTCGTTGTTGAGGTTGTTCAACATGTCTGAGAGCTCTTTGGCAGAGGCAAAGCGCAGCGGCACAATTTCACGGCGCTGAACACCGTCTTTATCCACGCGCTGAACCAGATCCACCAGGCGGTTCACCACCGAGGCTTTACCGGTTAACAGCAGCACGTTGGACGGCTCAAAGTGAACCACGTTACCGATGCCGGTTGCGTCGTTGAGCTGGCGCAACAGCGGAGCAAGCTCGCGTACTGGCACATTTTCCATGCGCACGACGCGGGTGATGATTTCATCCCCTTTGCCCGGGTTGCTGCTGTCCGCCAGCGGCGCCCCGGCGGTGCGGGCGACGCTTGAACGCACCACTTTGACCATGCCGTTGTCCATCGGGATCACCGACAGGCCGTACAGGTCCAGCACGCTCAGGAAGAACTGGTAATACTCATCTTCCGTCAGCACGTTATAGGTTCTTACGGATACCGTGCCCTGAACGGACGGATCGACAAGAATGGTTTTATTAAGATTGCGGCCTACCGTATCGATAAACTCCCGAATATCGGTATTTTTAAAGCTCGCGCTAAAGTTCGCCGCGAACAGCGAACCTGAATATAACGACAATGCGGTCAGCGCCACGCACGCCCAAGGAAATTTCTTCATGGCTGTACACTTGTTAATTGTTTAGAACATTAATCCGAATATTTTCAAGGTGAGCGTGACGTCTGACGACGACCTCCGCTTCTTTCATTTTCGACCAGTTGGCAATAATATTTTTTGCCTTTGCTTCATCGGTCATATCGACAGAGTTTACTTTTACCGCCACATCCCCCTTTTCCAGTCCTGAATGACTGAAGAAGGCGGAGGCGTTCCTTGGATTAATGTTGTAGCCTTCCAGCTGGCCTTTTTCGATCAGAGGTTTTAACACCAGATAATCATCCAGATGCACGCTTTCCGCGCCTGCATCCTTCGTCGATTTCGTCACCGGGCCGCTGTCAACGCCGCCCTTAAAATAATCCGGCTTATTTAATGCGAGTACCTGCGTAGCACCTTCATAATTAACCACCACATTATCTTTATTAATTTCCTGAACAAACGCGTCGGTAAAACCGGTCAACGGCTCGCCCTCCCGGTAGCTTCTCGCCCCTCCGGGGGTTTTAATGACGGCGAAGGAGAGCCAGGCATCATCACTGCGCACGATACCTTCGATCTCCGCTGCCAGCGGCGCTTTTGCCGCTATCTCGACGTTATCCTGGCGAACAGCAGCCGTGAAAAGCGTGAAGGATTTTTCTTCGCG
The DNA here is from genome assembly GCF_049238025.1 of Enterobacter cloacae complex sp. IR5458. Taxonomy (NCBI): domain Bacteria; kingdom Pseudomonadati; phylum Pseudomonadota; class Gammaproteobacteria; order Enterobacterales; family Enterobacteriaceae; genus Enterobacter; species Enterobacter cloacae complex sp. IR5458. Next base: position 9,418 of record NZ_JBMKIF010000017.1, on the reverse strand, counting down.
ACGTTTTTTCAGCGGCTGCACATCAGAATTAGCCAACTTATTTGTAACTTTTTTATAATCTTTAAACGTCAGATACCCTTGTTGGCCGCAAAATAGCAACAGCGCAAACATAATACAGGGGGTTATCCACCGTGACAGAAATGAGAACCTCATTTTTCATCTGGCCTATAGCAAAGCGAAAATAAGCAGCGTCGTGCTGCGCTAACATGTGAGGAAATAGTAATGAGCTGCTGTAAATTCGACCACTGACTTTGCCGTTAACTTTCATAAAGAAAAATATTGACCGTATAAAATCCAGATGTTAGGCATCGTCCAGTGGATATTTTTACCCTGTGTGTAAATTGACCACACCCTGGCGTTGCTTTACTTTCTCGTCCTGTTGCTATTCCCAATCAGAGACGGTAAGTCGTTATGTATCAGAAGCACTTTAATTTTAAAAATCCGCCCTTTCGGAAGATCGTCCGCTCAAACGGCGATTTTCTGGTGCCTTATCATCAGGATGTTTTCAACCTGCTGAAGGAGAAAACCCAACAGGCGGGAATTATCGGGCTCTTTTCCGACGATGCCCCTCTGCTGGGGCAGTTCAGTGACGCCCTCAAATCTGCCCACCCCGACGTGCTTGCTATTAATGCGTTTCCAAAACTGAGTGCCAGTAGCCTGCTGTACAAGCTCAGCCCGGGAACCAAAGAGAACAAGAACCGGATTCAGGCGGTGGATGCCGTACTGCACCAGTGGCAGGCGGAAAAAAACCGGGCGAAGATACTGATCGTTAGCCATTGCGAGGCGATGAAAGAGAGCTGTCACGAGGTGCTGGCGATGCTACTCACCCGTGCCCAGGAGCTGGCGTTTCGCCTGTCGGTGGTGCTGACGGGCGCGGCGGATCGGGACGTTGTTCTGATGCAGCAATCTGAACTGCGTGAATATGCGCACACCCGCCACACTTTGCGTCCCCTTACCTGCCGGGAATATCTCAGCTATGTACAGGCGCAGTGTGAAGAACACGGGTGCGAGAGCGCACCGTTATCCCCGGCACGCGTGCGTAAAATGCATGTGCTGACCAAGGGGAATATCAGCAAACTGAATGAACTGTCGCATCTGTCGATGCTGGCTGCCTGGACCGAACGTGCAGCCCAGGTCAGCCCGCGTCATTTACGGCTGGCGGCAGGTGAGATCCTCCCGGCGAAAAAACACGGTAAGCGCCTGGCAACCGTGGGGCTTTTTGCCTCAGTGCTGTTCGCCGCCTGCGGCTGGTATTTAACGTCGTCGATCGCCGGAAAACTTCCGGTTCAACTCCCGGTACCCGTCAGCTGGAAACAGCAGGCGCCAAAAGTTGAGGCACCGGTGGTGCCGGTTATCGACAACGAAATGGTTAATCAGCCGGATGCCATGCACCAGCTCTACCTGATGTGGGGGTATGACGCCTCGGCGGATGATGCCCTGTGCCAGAACGCCGCGAAGGTGAACCTGATGTGTAAACAAGGGAATGCTTCACCCGATGCGCTGGCCCAGGAGGGGTATCCGTGGGTGAGCGAGCTGAAAACCGGCGATCATCTTAACTATGCCGTGGTCGCCCGCGTCGGAGATACGTCACTCGACCTGCTGATGAATAACCGTACCTGGCAGGTAAGCCACCGCTGGTTTAACCAGCATGCGACCGGCAACTTTACCCAGTTGCACCGCCTGACGCCGGAAGGTAAAGAGGCTATCAGTGCTGCCAGCGACACGAAAGACATGGGCTGGCTTGACCAGCAGTTGAGCCTGGCGCTTGGCCAGCCAGAAACCCATTCGCAGACCTGGACGGCGGAGATGATGAAACGCACCCGCGAATTCCAGCAAAAAATGCATCTGCATGTGGATGGCATTCCTGGCGAAGATACGTTGATGCAGTTGATGCGTGAAACCCATACCGCGCCGAGCGTACTGCTCCAGACCACGCATGCCACACCCGACGCCAACACGCAGGAGAAGCATTCCTAATGTCTACCATCTGTCTTGCGGCTCAGCGCAGTTACACCACCGGCGAGGCGGTCTGGTTTTCATACCGCCTCCCCCGTCTGAGAAACATCGTTAGCCATGCCTTTTTAGGGATGGTGGCTCTGTGCGCCATGATCATGGCAGGGCTGTACGCACATGTTTACTGGAACCTGCGCCATCCGGCGCCGGAACCGGAACCGGTCAAAGCAAGCGCCGCGAAACCGGAAACGCAGCTTTCAGATATGCACTATGTGTATGTGAGCAAGCCGTTCCCGCATCCCCATCCGCATCCGCAGCCAAAACCGGCTCCGGTGCAGGCGGATGTTCCTGCCATGCAGGATCTGCCCATCAACAGCGATGATGCCGACTGGCAGCAGGCACCTGATGGTGACGTGCCCCATGATACTTCCCGGGATACGTTACCCGGAACCGAAGCACACGAAGCCGCCTCCGCCAGCACAGGCAATGATGACGCTTCTATAAGCGAGTTACTTAAGCAGGCGTTAAAAGAACAAGAGCAAGATTATTCGCAAGGCAAAATTCCCGCGCCGCCGGTTGACGAAACGCAGGATAATTCGCAGAGGGATGTGAATCATAAAGTGGATGCCCGGTCCCCTTTGAGTGAGAAAGGAGACCGGCTGGAGTAGTTAATATTTTTCAGGCAAGGCTGTCAGGTTAAGGAGTCTTCCCTTTTCCACAACAATATATTGACCTTTTTTCAGATCGGAAAGAATTTTAATGATGGTGCTACGAGCCAGGTTGGTGTACTCCTGAATATAATCATAAACGTTAATATCGCGTTGCTGATGAACAATCAGGTCATTGATCTCGTATAAAAACTCACGTACGACTGAATACGCACTGCGGGCAACCAGAACATCGTCACGTTTGCTCAACATACAAATATACCAGGAGAGAACTTTGGTCAGTTGAGGCCACAAATTGTTATCCGTCATAAGCTGTGCGAAGGTCTCTTTTTTAATTGAGCGCACCACGGTATTGGCCCGAACGAGGCCGTACATATGGGTCGCGTCGTAGTACATCGAAGAGAGACCAAAAATGCACTGGCCGGTAACCGTGAACATACACAGTTCGTCGGATTCACGTCGGAATTCAACTTCACCGCTGACGATAATATGAATATATTGTGAATCAGAGGTGGATATTTTCTGCCATTTCTTTAAGGTTTTCTCTTCAAAACCTGAGGTTGCAGAAATAATACTATTCATTTCGTCCTGTGGACGTAACTTTTTACCGTAAATGCTTAACATTGTTATACCCGATTTAAGATGTTAATTTTTAGAATGCAGACCAAAGCATAAAAACCTTAGCCTTAGAATATTTTTCCTGATGATGCGCTCAAGGAGAAAAATAAAAAATGGATACGATATATTTATCTGCTGCATTAATTAGCAAGCTATGTGTCTATCTTAAATGCGGATAATTTTAAGTCAATTAACTAAAAATGAATTGAGTTTGTACCTAAGATTAATCTCAAGTAAATCAGGAGTAATTGGCGCTTTCGGGGGTATCCGAAGGATTACCCCTGCCCGTATTTCTCTAAAAGCGCTTCAGCAATGGCCATCGTTTCGACATCTGCGACGCCGTTCCACAGGTCAGGCCTGAAGTGCATCTGGAAGACCATGATGATACGTTTTTGCTGCGCTGGGGTGCTGTTGGCCGGCACGTCATAGCCGTAGCGCGCAAGCAAATCGAGTAACGCTGCGGTATCCACCGCCTGAAAGCGTGGTCGTCCGTTGATATAAAATGCCACGCGCGCGGGATCGGGCCATGCGCCTATCCCCTGCTGAGCCAGCTGTCGCCATGGGAACAACGGACCGGGATCGTCTTTGCGCTGCGGCGCAATGTCCGAATGGGCCACCACGTTCTCAGGTCTGATGTCGTAGCGGGCAATGATGTCTTTGGCGAGTGGCACCAGCGCCGCAATCTGCGCGGGTTCGAAAGGCGTAAAACGCTTTACGCCAGCAGACGTTTGCCAGCCACGATTTTCAAGTTCAATGCCCACAGACGTATCATTAATTCGGTTGGTACCGCGCCAGAAGCTGATACCAGCATGCCAGGCCAGTTCGCTCTCGGGTACCAGTTGCCAGATACGCGGCTTGCCGTCCGGTGCTGGCGGGTTTGCGGGGATCAAATAATGAGAGCTGACGTTTTTATCGGTTAGGGTCGCCAGCGACGTGTCAAAATCATCGGCGGTGTAGTGGATCACCAGCACCTTTATTCGCGGGTAGGCCGCCTGCGCCTGATGACGGGTATCCAGCTCGTACGCGCCTTTATCAACAATGCCCTTTTCCGAGGTACATCCTGCCAGCAACAGCGCCAGCAGGAGAGTGGAGAGCGAACGCTTCATCGACGGGTTTTCACCGCCGTTCCACTGACGCTCACCATCAGCATGCTGGCATCTTTCCCGACCGTTTCGTAGTCGATATCAATGCCGACAACCGCATCCGCACCCAGCGCCTTGGCCTGCTCGCCCAGCTCCTTAAAGGCAATTTCTCGCGCTTTACGCAGCTCTTTTTCGTAGGCACCGGATCGTCCACCCACGATGTCACGGATGCCAGCAAAAAAGTCGCGGAAGATATTAGCACCGAGAATTGCTTCCCCGGTCACCACGCCGCAATACTCGGTTATTGTTTGCCCTTCCAGGGTTGGTGTTGTTGAAAACTGCATAGTTTCTCTCCTTCTTTAGCGTTCAATGCCTTAGGCACAGCATTATCGGTTCGTTACGCTATGATTGAAAGGATAGTTAATAAATAAGGAAATCAACATGCGCTACTCTGCTTTAACACTTTTGGTGCCCTGCGCGCTGGTGCTCAGCGCCTGTACCACCACGGTCACGCCAGCCTTTAAGGATATTGGTACCCGCAGCGGCCCCTGCATTGACGGCGGCCCGGACACCGTGGCGCAGCAGTTCTATGATTACCGCATTCAGCACCGCAGCAACGATCTCACCGGCCTGCGCCCTTACCTGAGTGACGGTCTGGCAAAACTGCTCAACGACGCCACCCGCGATCCGCAGCATAATACCCTGCTTAAATCCGATCCGTTCTCCAGCCGTACCACGCTGCCGGACAGTGCGGAAGTGGCCAGCGCTTCTACCATTCCCAACACCGATGCGCGAAACATTCCGCTGCGCGTCAAGCTGACCCAGGGGACCCAGTCCTGGCAGGATGAGGTACTGATGATCCGTGAAGGTCAGTGCTGGGCTGTCGACGACGTACGCTACATTGGCGGCAGCGTTCATGCCCCGGCAGGCACGCTGCGCCAGTCGATTGAGAACCGCTAAACCATCAGTTATAAAAATGTTACCCCCGTAAAATGTCCGGCATTTCTCGCGGAATGCCGACATTTATACTCGCCGCCTTTGCCCTTCGCTATTTTGTGCTATGTTTAAGAGTAAATACGGGTTATATTTAACTTTTAACGCAGAAATATTGCATAACTATTCTGTCAACGGTACTATCTGCGGCCTCAATTGCTATAGATTGCCTGGATGAGTAAAGACTGCCCCGATGAGTATTAAACTAAACGGCATTAACTGCTTCTACGGCGCACACCAGGCGCTGTTTGACATCACGCTGAACTGCCCGGAAGGCGAAACGCTGGTTTTGCTTGGCCCAAGCGGTGCAGGTAAAAGCTCCCTTCTGCGTGTCCTTAATCTGCTTGAAATGCCCCGTTCAGGTACGCTGGTGATTGCTGGTAACCATTTTGATTTCGCGAAAACGCCGTCTGATAAAGCGATTCGCGAGCTGCGTCAAAACGTCGGCATGGTCTTCCAGCAATACAATCTCTGGCCGCATCTAACGGTGCTGCAAAACCTGATTGAAGCCCCGTGTCGCGTGCTGGGGTTAAGTAAGGATCAGGCCATCGGCCGTGCCGAAAAGCTGCTGGAGCGTCTGCGCCTTAAGCCTTACAGTGACCGTTATCCGCTGCATCTTTCGGGTGGTCAGCAGCAGCGTGTGGCGATTGCCCGTGCGTTGATGATGGAACCGGCGGTTTTGCTGTTTGATGAACCGACCGCGGCGCTGGACCCGGAAATCACCGCTCAGATCGTCAGCATTATTCGTGAGCTGGCGGAAACCAATATCACGCAAGTCATCGTTACCCACGAAGTGGAAGTGGCGCGTAAAACCGCCAGCCGTGTGGTCTACATGGAAAATGGGTATATCGTTGAGCAAGGTGATGCGAGCTGCTTCGCTAACCCGCAAACCGATGCCTTCAAAAACTATTTATCTCATTGATTGTGTCAGGGGAAATATAATGAAAAAAGTATTACTTGCCGTGCTGCTTGCTGGCGTTACCCTTTCCGCTACCGCAGCCCAGACCATTCGTTTTGCCACGGAAGCGTCTTACCCTCCGTTTGAGTCCATTGATGCAAACAACAAAATTGTTGGCTTTGACGTAGACCTGGCAAACGCCCTGTGTAAAGAGATCGATGCGACCTGCACTTTCAGCAACCAGGCGTTTGACAGCCTGATCCCAAGCCTGAAGTTCCGCCGTATCGATGCCGTCATGGCCGGTATGGACATCACCCCTGAGCGTGAAAAGCAGGTGCTGTTTACGACCCCTTACTACGACAACTCGGCGCTGTTCATTGGTCAGAAAGGGAAATTCACCTCTGTTGATCAGCTGAAAGGCAAAAAAGTGGGCGTGCAGAACGGCACCACGCACCAGAAATTCATCATGGATAAGCATCCGGAAATCACCACCGTTCCGTATGACAGCTACCAGAACGCGAAGCTGGATCTGCAAAATGGTCGTATTGACGGCGTCTTTGGCGACACCGCGGTCGTGACCGAGTGGCTGAAAGCGAACGATAAACTGGCGCCAGTAGGCGACAAAGTGACCGATAAGGACTACTTCGGTACCGGTCTGGGGATTGCCGTTCGTCAGGGCAACACTGAGCTGCAGCAGAAGTTCAACGCTGCGCTGGAAAAAGTGAAGAAAGACGGCACCTACGAAACCATCTACAAAAAATGGTTCCAGAAGTAATTCCTGATGAATGAAATTTTTCCTTTAGCAAGCGCCGCCGGGATGACCGTCGGCCTTGCCGTTTGCGCACTGATTATCGGCCTGGTGCTGGCGATGTTCTTTGCGGTGTGGGAGTCCGCGAAATGGTTCCCCGTCGCCTGGACAGGCTCCGCGCTGGTCACTGTGCTGCGTGGACTACCGGAAATTCTGGTGGTCCTGTTTATCTATTTCGGCTCCTCGCAGCTGCTGCTTACGCTGTCGGATGGCTTCACTGTCAATCTTGGCTTTGCGCAGATCCCGGTGCAAATGCAGATTGAAAACTTCGACGTCAGCCCGTTCCTGTGCGGCGTGATTGCCCTCTCCCTGCTCTACTCGGCGTACGCGTCGCAAACCCTGCGTGGTGCGCTGAAAGCCGTGCCGCAGGGGCAGTGGGAGTCGGGTCAGGCGTTGGGTATGTCGAAATCAGCGATCTTCTTCCGTCTGGTCATGCCGCAGATGTGGCGCCATGCCCTGCCGGGCCTTGGTAACCAGTGGCTGGTGCTGCTGAAAGATACCGCGCTGGTGAGCCTGATCAGCGTTAACGATTTGATGCTGCAAACCAAAAGCATCGCCACCCGTACCCAGGAGCCTTTTACCTGGTACATTGTGGCGGCGGCGATCTACCTGGTGATCACGTTGCTCAGTCAGTACATCCTCAAGCGTATTGACCTGCGGGCGACGCGCTTTGAACGGAGACCAGGCTGATGCTTGAATATTTCCCGGAGCTCATGAAAGGGCTGCACACCAGCCTGACGCTGACCGTGGCGTCCATTATCGTGGCGCTGATCCTGGCGATCATCTTCACCATCGTCCTGACGCTGAAAACGCCGGTACTGGTATGGATTGTGCGCGGCTACATCACCCTGTTTACCGGTACGCCGCTGCTGGTGCAGATCTTCCTGATTTACTACGGCCCGGGACAGTTCCCGTCGCTGCAGGAATATCCGGTTATCTGGCATCTGCTCTCTGAGCCGTGGCTGTGCGCCCTGATAGCCCTTTCCCTGAACAGCGCGGCCTATACCACCCAGCTGTTCTACGGCGCGATTCGTGCCATCCCGGAAGGGCAATGGCAGTCCTGCGGGGCGCTCGGCATGAGCAAGAAAGACACGCTGGCGATCCTGCTGCCGTACGCCTTTAAGCGTGCGCTCTCCTCTTACTCCAACGAAGTGGTGCTGGTGTTCAAGAGTACCTCTCTGGCCTATACCATCACCCTGATGGAAGTGATGGGCCACGGACAGCTGCTGTATGGACGCACCTATGACGTGATGGTCTTCGGCGCGGCGGGCGTGGTGTATCTGGTCGTGAACGGCCTGTTGACGCTGATGATGCGCCTGATTGAGCGTAAAGCTTTAGCGTTTGAGCGCAGATCGTAGGCCAGGTAAGCGCAGCGCCACCCGGCAAGAAGTGCATAAATGTGATTAATCAATGCGGATAACTTTCTGGTTATCCGCTTTTTTTTGCTATAAAGATAATATTTAATCGTTTTTATTGCATATAAATTCATTAACTGGCATTGTACATCCAGGCCGCAGACACGGCGCATCAATAAGACAGACGGGAGCATTACCATGAAAAAGTTAGTTCTGGCCGCATTACTGGCAACGTTCGCCGCAGGCGCATCCGCAGCGGATAAAATCAATTTTGGCGTGTCCGCCACCTATCCGCCGTTTGAATCGCTGGATGCCAGCAACCAGATCGTCGGTTTCGATATCGACCTGGCGAAAGCGCTGTGCAAACAGATGCAGGCCGACTGCACCTTTACCAACCACGCCTTTGACAGTCTGATCCCGTCGCTGAAGTTCAAAAAATACGATGCGGTGATCTCCGGAATGGACATCACCCCAGAGCGCAGCAAGCAGGTAGCGTTCACCGACCCGTACTACGCCAACTCGGCGGTAGTGATTGCGAAGAAAGGGGCGTATAAGTCCTTCGACGAGCTGAAAGGCAAACGCATCGGGATGGAAAACGGCACCACGCACCAGAAATACCTGCAGGACAAACATCCTGAAGTGAAAACCGTGGCCTATGACAGCTATCAGAATGCGATTATCGACCTGAAAAATGGCCGTATTGATGGCGTCTTCGGCGATACCGCCGTGGTCAACGAGTGGCTGAAAACCAACCCGCAGCTGGGCACGGCGACCGAGAAAGTGACCGATCCACAGTACTTCGGTACCGGCCTCGGCATCGCGGTACGTCCGGATAACAAAGCCTTGCTTGCAAAACTGAACGGCGCGCTGAAAGCGATTAAAGCTGACGGTACGTACCAGAAAATCAGCGAGCAGTGGTTCCCGCAGTAAGGTGTTTTGCCGGGTGACGGCTTCGCCTTACCCGGCCTACGAGGGGGGTTTTGTAGGCCGGATAAGCGCAGTGTATGACCGGATACATAGGTGACAGATCAGACCGGGAACAT
>NZ_JBMKIF010000016.1:0-118173 GCF_049238025.1 Enterobacter cloacae complex sp. IR5458 | reverse complement strand
ATGTGGCTTATGAAGACATTACTAACATCGGGGTGTACTAATCAACGGGGAGCAGGTCACCTCGACAATATGGGGTTAATCGAGAGGGCTGCTGGTAGCGTCAGTAAAGCTCTCAAGGGGATGTGGGACGAGCTTCTGAATATCGGTCGCCCTGACGCTCCAAATGATATGCTTCGAAAAATGCAGGCAGAGCTGGCTGAGCGAGAAAAGGCACTGCTTCCAGAAAGGCAGCGCCAAGGCTATGGGTACAGCTATGATACGAGCAGTAATGATCAGGAGTATGACGCTCGTAGGAAAGCACAATTATCTGCGATAAGCGCTTTGAAGGCTCAGATAGGGCCACTTCAGCAAGCCGCACAGCTTCAGGAAGATATCAATGTTTCTGTTCAAAAAGGTATAGAGGTTGATAATAAGCGCACCGATGCGCTGATTTATAGAAACCGTATCCTCGAGCAATCTGCCACCTGGCAAGAGAAACGCAGTAAAGCCCTTTCTGAATTATGGAAAAATGTCGCACTCGCTCCTGATAAATGGAGTGATCAACAACGCCAACAGGCAGTTGACGCGATAAACAAGCAGTTTCACCAAAATAAAACGCCCAAAACCCCAGCCGTTAAGGTGTCTGCAGGTGATCGCTCAACCGACACTTACAATGCTGAGACTTTAGCTCTGCAAGCGCAGCTAAAAACGCTTCAAGAACATCGTGATATTAACGATGTAATCAGTCAGCAACGTAAGCAGCAATGGGAACTGATATCCAAAATCAGTATTCTCGAGGCAACGGCAAATGATCCAAAAGGCCGTGCGCTTACCATTGATGAGAAATCACTGCTCGCCAATAAGGATAAACTTCTCGCGCAGGCTGATATTAATGCAGCATTGGGCGATCAGATTGCAAGGCAGCAGAAACTGAATTCTCTTGCCGATCAGGCGACCAAATTTGCTCAGCAGCAGGCAGCTAAGCAAGCAGAAATTGATGCGGCAGCTGCAGGGACTTCAACCAGGGAGGCTGAGCGGGCGGCAACACGTCTGCGTTTGTCTGAGACCTATGCCTTCAATCCTGACGCGCAAAAAAAAGTTTTGGCTCAGCAGGAAGAGACATACCGGAAGGAAGACGAACTTCGCAGTAACTGGCAGGCTGGAGCAAAGCGCGGATGGGCTGATTATGCGGATTCTGCAACTAACACATTCGAAGCAATGCGTAACGTTGCTGGATCCACCTTCAGTGGCCTTTCCGACATGCTGACCAGTTTGGTCACAACTGGAACTGCCAGCCTCAAAGAATTCACCAAATCCATGTTAAAGATGATCGCCGAGGTGACCAACCGGTTACTGGTTGCCTATGCAGTACAGGCCGCAATGGGCTGGATAAGCGGTGGCATTGGCGGTGGCAGCACTCCAGGTGGATCATATGCAAACGCCGCTGCTGGCATAACTTTCAATGCTAAAGGTGGCGTCTATGACTCTCCTGGCCTTGGTAAGTATGTGAACGGTGTTTACGATACTCCTCAGTATTTCACCTTCCAGGGCGCATCTAAGTTTGCGAAAGGCGGAGTCTTCGCAGAGGCTGGAGCTGAAGCAATCATGCCGCTAACTCGTGATTCTGCGGGGCGTCTCGGTGTGAGGGCTGATGGTGCTGGTGGTTCTGGGCATCAAATCAACGTGGATATCTATGTCGATAACAAAGGTAACGCGACAACAAATACTAGCGGGGGGGGAGATGCGGCAGCCCGGGCGCTAGCGGAGAGGATGAAGCAATACGTACAGGAAGGCATCATCCGAGCCATCAGGGATGATGGGGCTATCGGCGGGAGGTTTGTGAAAAAGTAATATCAGCTCATCGCGTTACATTCTCATATCCCCTGGTTATTATTAGAAAAAATATGATAGTCAGGGGATGATTGTGAAAAAAATTATTTGCTTAAGCTTAGCCTGCATCGCACTTGCTGCGTGTAAACCTTCAGAGGAAAAAGCACTTCAACTTGGGCAGCAAGAAATTGCAAATGGGTTGATGGACCCGGATAGCGCCAAGTTTAAAATGGTCAGGTTCAACATGGACAAAAACCAGGAGTCCGGGGATGTTGTCAGTGGTTTCGTATGTGGCAGAGTCGCTGGCAAAAATGGGTTTGGTGCGTATGTTGGATATCATCCTTTTTATGTTCATCTAAAGATGACCCCGAAAGGGATGTTTTCCAAAGGCGTGAGTTATGAAGTAGGTGAGAAAGCTATTTATCCCGATGGAAGAGATGAATCGTGGATAGATCTAGATGGAAACTCTTATGTCAGCCGCTGCGGCACCACGCCATCCGAATGAACTCATGTAGAGCCGACTAACCACCACAACGATCACCACTCGAATTCGAGCCTCGCACACGCGGGGCTTTTTGTTGTTAGGGTGGTATATGCGGTTAAAATGCGAGCGCCCGCTTTCTGAGGGGGCGAAATACTACAGCAATCTTTGGTGTCATGCATTCCAACTAAGCCATGCATTTTGTGCAAAAAGTGCTATTTATGGCCTTCTTGAACTCTTCAACCGGATCATAGGCCCAGCCTATCTCCTGAGAACGTGACAATAGTTTACTATTACCTGAGGGGTAACTTCTGCGAAAATGCCTTTAACTTGCAAAGTGGCCGCCTCTAAGTTCGTCGAACGTGAATGGATCTTGAGCGATACGCCCATTGCTCAAATATGACGAATGGTATTAAATTGTCCTCAACCACTTGAAGTGGTCATGAAATCTTTGGATGTGTTTACATCCTACAATTTGAGAAAGCACTGCCTAACGTGCATGAGGGTGATAATCATGGGTCACGCATTAAAAAAGGCAGATCGCTTGTACATTCCGCCTCGTGACAAATCCACGGTGGCGAAACCTCGTGCAGCGATCAGCGAAGCATGTTCACACACTGGTCAAGTTAAAAACGCCTTTGAGTTTGGGTTTGCTCGTTATGAGAAGGCGATGGAAGAACTTTCAAAGGTCTGAGTAGAAACGGATGACGATAGAGTATGTTGAAGGAGTCAATTATCTTTCCATTGACGATATCGTTTACATCAACAGGTCTCTGATCGAGACTCAGACGCCAAATGAACCAATAGGCGTGCTGAATCCGAACAACCTCAGTTCTTCACAGTCCAGACCAAGTACCATTCGATATTATGAGCAGACAGACGATATGTTTCGTCTGTCTGCTGTTCTAATTGAAAGCCTGATCCAGAATCATCCATTCGCAAATGCAAACAAACGCACAGCCATGATGGCAGGTTACGTATTCCTATTGCTGAACGGATATGAGCTTACAGCACCTAGTGATGAGGTCGTAACCATCGCAGAGGGTTTGGCTTGTAAGGATTATTCAGTGGAAGACCTGGAAAACTGGTTATGCCACTGGTCTCGAGAGTACGATTCCAGAACGTTATGTGCAACTGGCGGAAATTCGCTACAGGCTCTCGTGGCAACCTCACACTACATCCGAATCATATCGAACAACTGAATCCGCTGAGAGGCGGTTTTTTGCTGACTAATACTGAATTATATAACCCGCTTCGGCGGGTTTTTTTATGGAGTAAATATGGCCGTTGAAACATACAGCTGGCGCTCGCAACTCGGTGCTGGCGCGATTGAGTACAGCCAGACGGTGCGCGCGGCGCAGTTCGGTGATGGCTATGAGCAGGTGGCCGATAACGGTATTAACTCCACGGCTATTCAGATCCCTATGAAGCACACAGGCGCAGAATCGGAAGTGGACAGGATTCGTGATTTTCTCCTCGCTCATACCGTGAAAGCTTTCATCATTACGCCGCCAGGCGAAGAGAAGGGACTTTACCGCGTCGTAGCCGACTCGGTTCGTAAAACTCAGATCAGCAGCAAATATGCTGAGTTGACGTTCACCATCAAACGGGCTTACGGAGTGTACGCATAATGGCATTAGTCGATCAGGCGGCGATGCTGGCGCCGGGTGGCAGGGTCCGCCTGGTTGAAGTTGACGCCACAGAGTTCAGTGGCGGGATCCACCGTTTCCACTACGCACCTTTCCCCCATACGCCGGAAGAAATTGATGCTGCCAATGGAGATGAACAAAAGCTCGGACCCAAGCCTATCTTCTTCGGTGGCAATACCTACGATTTTTGGCCGTTTCAGGTTTCAGGCCTGGAGCTATCAACAGACCAGGCGGCGGAGCCGTCTCTTAGCGTTTCCAACCTCGACGGTCATATCACGGCGCTGTGCCTCCAATTTAAGGATATGGTTAACGCCAAAGTGAGCATTATCGATACCTATGCGGTTTATCTCGATGCCGTGAATTACGCTGGCGGTGTAAATCCTACAGCTGATTCGTCAATGTTCACGATTCAAACCTTCTGGCTTGACACCAAAACCTCCGAAGACGACGAGGTAGTTACCTGGTCACTCAGCAGCCCGGCCGATTTGCAAAATCTGGTCATTCCTACACGGCAAATCACCTCCCTCTGCGAGTGGGCGCTGCGCGGGCAATACCGTAGCGGCGACGGATGTACCTATAACGGCACTGCATATTTCGACGCGAAAGGGAATCCGGTATCAGATCCTGCCCTTGATGTGTGTGGCGGTTGTCTCAGTGACTGCCGTAAACGATTTGGCGCTGGCCTGGCAGACCCTGACGCGGCAATCCTCGATTTTGGTGGCTTCCCGGCAACCGTTCTCTTCACCCGATAACCGGACGTACCAATGAATAAAACCATAATGACAGCTATCCGGGCGCATGCACTGGAGGAATCCCCGCGTGAGTGCTGTGGCTTCGTTATTCAGTCTGGCCGTCGCCAACGCTACATTCCCGTGCCGAATACGCACGAAAATCCGACAGAGCATTTTCGCATCGACGGCGAGCACTGGGCTAACGCCGAAGATATCGGGACGATTATTCGCGTCATCCACTCTCACCCGGGCGACGGTGCCCGGCCTATTCCGTCCGATCTGGACCGCCAGCAGTGCAACAACTCCGGCGTGATCTGGGGTATTTACTCACCTGACAGCGATGAATACGCCGAGATAATGCCGGAGGCGGTGCCGCTTATTGGGCGTCCGTTCATCCTGGGCTCGAATGACTGCTGGGGGCTGATTATGGACTGGCACGCCATTCAGGGCGTCACGCTGAACGATTTTCGCGTCGATTACCCATGGTGGGAAAGCCAGTACCCGGACAACCTCTATTTCGAAAACTGGGAGCGGGAAGGGTTTGTCGAATGCGACCCCGCGCCAGGCTGCATGGTCATCATGCAGGTTGATTCGGATAAGTGGAACCACGCGGGGATCATCACTGAAGAAGGTGAACTGCTCCACCACCTTTACGGACAGCCTTCATGTATTACCCCGTATGCCCGAGGCTATTTCAAAGACCGCACAATGATCTGCGTTCGTCACAAAGACCTGCCACAGGAGATTAAGCCATGGCGCGTTTAACCACCATTCGTCTGTATGGCGCACTTGGCGCCCGCTTCGGGCGTGTGCATAAACTGGCAGTGCAGACATCTGCCGAAGCGGTAAAAGCCCTGTGTATCAACTTCGACGGGCTGGAAGACTATCTGATGAATGCCAAAAAAAATGGCATGACCTTCGCGGTGTTTCGCGGTAAGCGCAACATAGGCGTGCAGGACTTCCAGGAGCTGGCAGGCGATAGCGATATTCGCATAGCGCCAGTTATGGAAGGTGCTAAGAAGGCCGGCATGTTCCAGACAATCCTCGGCGCCGTAATGGTTGTTGCTGGTGTTATTACTGGAGTGGCTACCGGCTGGATGGGCGCAGGTTTGACATTTGGGGCCGGACTTATCATGTCGGGCGCGTCAATGATGGCCGGCGGTATTTACCAGATGCTTTCGCCCCAGCCCAAAGGGTTACAGGGGCGAGACGACCCTGACAATAAGCCCTCTTATGCCTTTGGTGGCTCAGTGAATACCCTTGCGATGGGAAACCCGGTCGCGCTTCTCTATGGCGTCCGCGAGATTGGCGGCGCCATCATCAGCGCTGGCATAGTCGCCGAAGACATCTGATAACTCCTTTCTGAATATCAAGCACCCAGTCGGGTGCTTTTTTTATGGATGTAATATGGAAGCGATCACTGGTGCAAAGGGTGGCAGCCAGAAGCAGCACACACCTGTAGAACAACCTGATTCGGCGCAGTCAATGGCGCGCTGCCGCATGCTGCTGGCGCTCGGGGAAGGTGAGTTTGCTGGTGGTCTGGATGCGACCAGCATTTTCCTGGACGGTACGCCGCTGGGAAACGCCGACGGTACGATGAACTTTGAAAACGTTTCCTGGGAATTTCGGCCGGGCACACAGACCCAGACGCCGATCCCGGGTTTCCCCGCAGTGGAGAACGAAACTACAGTCGGCGTATCGCTGACAAAAGCTACGCCCTGGACGCGCGCGCTGAGTAACACCCAGATTGACGCAGTGCTCGTTCGCATTGGTATTCCGGGTTTGCAGCAGCAGGAAAACGACGGGGATATTGTCGGCACTACCGTAAAGTACCATATCGATCTTGCTGTAGATGGTGGTGCGTTCTCTACGGTCATGACAAGAACCGTCACAGAGAAGCTCAGTTCGCTCTATGAACTCACCCATCGCATTAATCTTCCGAAAGCCAGTACGGGCTGGCAGATTCGCGTGGTACGCGACACCGACGACAGCACCAGCCAGATGTTGCAGAATAAAACGCAGGTACAGGCAATCACTGAGGTGATTGATGCGCGCCTGCGTTATCCCCATACGGCGCTGCTGTATGTGTCGTTCAACGCCAAATCGTTCAACAATATCCCGAAGGTTTCCTGTAAACCTAAGGGGCGCATTATCCGCATCCCTTCGAATTACGATCCGATAGCCCGAACCTATAGCGGCACATGGGACGGGACGTTTAAGTGGGGCTGGACGAATAACCCAGCATGGATCTGGTTCGATGTGCTCACTGAGCCGCGTTTCGGACTTGGCCGACGCGTCACGGCGCAGATGCTGGATAAGTGGGAGCTTTACCGTATCGCCCAGCGTTGCGATCAGAAAGTACCTGACGGGAAGGGGGGAGACGGTACCGAGCCGCGCTTCATGTTTGACGTTTATATCCAGTCGCAGGCTGATGCGTGGCAGGTAATCAAGGACATTGCCGCAGGGTTCAATGGCATGACGTTCTGGGGCAACAACATGTTCAATGTTGTCTCGGACATGCCGGCGGACACGTCGAAATTGCAAATCCTTACCCGCGCTTCGGTGGTGGGCAAACCGGTTTACTCGAGCGGCAGTGAAAAGACCCGCTTCTCCAGCGCGCTGATTAACTTCAGCGACCCTGACAATCACTATCAGGACCGCACAACAGCGGTGATGTTCCCAGACCTGGTTAAGCAGTTCAAGTTTAAGCAGACGCAGATCACCGCAATCGGCTGTACGCGCGAGAGCGAAGCACAGCGCCGTGGCGGGTGGGCGGTGTATTCCAACTCACTCGACCGGATTATTACGCTACAGACCGGGCTTGATGGCTATGTCTACGTGCCGGGTACCGTGTTTGCATTTGCCGACGAACGCCTTTCAGGGCGTGTTTATGGCGGGCGTATAACCGGATATAACGCCGGGTTGAAGGCTGTTACAACCGATCGGGGTACCAGTGCCGTTGCGGGTGACACACTGATGATCCGCACACAGGGCGGTACCGTTGAAAGCAGGGTGATCCAGGCCGTAAACGGCACGCAGCTGGTGGTCGCCACGCCTTTCACGGCAGAGCCGTTACCCAACGCTGTATTCGTCATCGATGCTGGGCAGTTGCGCCTGCAATACTTCCGCGTTACGAACCTGAGATTTGATGATGAAGAAAACACCTTCACAATCACCGGGGCCGAATATAACGCATCAAAATATGATGCGGTCGATAACAATGCCCGCCTGGACACGCCGCCAATAAGTCTGATACCAACCGGCCTCGTCAACCAGCCGACCAATATCGTGGTAGCGAGCTATGACGCAGTGCGCCAAGGGCAGCGAGTGGCCACCCTGACGGCATCATGGGATGCGCCGGTCGACAAGAACGGCAAACCACAGGCGGATGTCATAGCCTATCGGGTGCAGTGGAAGCGCGGCGACAATGAGTGGGTTAACGTACCGGAGACCGGTCTTCGCAATATCGAAGTGCCTGGCATCTTCGATGGTGATTATCTGGTCCGGGTACGCGCGATTAACTCTGGCGGGGCCTCAAGTCTATGGGCAACTTCAGCTCTCACGCATCTGAAAGGACGCACTGGTAATGTACCTAAGCCGGTTGGTCTTTCTGCAACGGATAATGTTGTTTTCGGCATCAACGTAACCTGGGGATTCCCTGCTGATTCCGGTGATACGCTTAATACAGAACTGCAATACAGCCTGACCTCTGACGGTGCGAGTCCGATGCTTCTGGCTGATGTTCCGTATCCTCAGAAACTCTATCAGCAGATGGGGCTGAAGGCGGGGCAGGAGTTCTGGTACCGGGCGAGGCTTGTAGATCGTATTGGAAATCATGGCGCCTATACAGACTGGGTTCGGGGTCAGGCGAGCATCGATGTTTCCGACATCACCGATGTGATCCTGGAGGAGATTAAAGATTCTGAGGTATTCAAGGATCTGATTGAGAGTGCCGTAGAAAGTAGCGAGAAACTGGCCGAACTTTCTGACGCGATTAAGGAGAACGCCGATGGTCTGGCTGCAGCAGTAGGTTCGAATAAGCAGACAGCAGAAGCAATCATCGGCAACGCGCTGGCTATTGCCGATGTTATCGTGCGCCAGACAGCCCAACAGGGCGCTAACTCTGCGACATTCGAACAGCTCCGGGAGGTGATCGCCACTGAGACGGAAGCCCGCGTTACGGATGTTACCCGTCTTGAGGCAAAAACTGCGCAGAACGAGGCGGGAGTTACCGAGGTAAGGCAGGCTCTGTCAGATGAAGCTCAGGCAAGGGCTACTGCTGTTGACCAGCTCACTGCGAGTACTCAGGTCATTTCTGATAAAGCTGATTCGGCTTCGAGTAAAGCTGACGCTGCATCAGGTAAGGCAGATGCGGCCGAACAAGCCAGCTCGCAAAATACTGCTGATATCACCACGTTGCGACAGGTTGTCACCGACACGACTTCATCAATGACATCCCGTCTGGAGGAACTGGGAGCAAGGACAGATACTGCCAGCGGCGGTATTCAGAACAATGCTATCGCGCTGATCACCAGTACGCTCGCGCAGGTTAACCAGCGCAACCTCCTGAGCGTGCAATATGGCGATAACAAAGCCGGTATTGAGCGCGTTGATAACGTGATGGCTGATGCGAGCAAAGCAGTTACTGAATCGCTGAAAACGCTGGACTCCAGCGCAGGTGGTAACACCGCGAACGTGACGGATTTTGCCAAAACCATGGCGGACTTCTCTCAGGCATCTGCTACGCAAATCAATTCGCTAAAGGTCACGGTTAACGGTCAGTCAGCGGCAATTGTCACGAACGCTCAGGTGTCGGCAGATATCAATAACAACCTGAATGCGATGTACAGCATCAAGGTCGCTGTTGATTCTAATGGCAAACAGTACGCAGCAGGAATTGGCATTGGTGTTCAGAATACGCCGTCCGGCATGCAACCGCAGGTTCTGTTCCTTGCTGACCGCTTCGCTGTGATGAGTCAGGCTGGCGGCGCAGTTACTCTGCCTTTTGTCATCCAGAATGGGCAGACATTTATCCGGGATACGTTCATCCAGGACGGTACCATCAGCAACGCCAAGA
Source organism: Enterobacter cloacae complex sp. IR5458 (assembly GCF_049238025.1). Lineage (NCBI taxonomy): Bacteria > Pseudomonadati > Pseudomonadota > Gammaproteobacteria > Enterobacterales > Enterobacteriaceae > Enterobacter > Enterobacter cloacae complex sp. IR5458. The sequence continues at coordinate 108,426 of NZ_JBMKIF010000016.1, read as the reverse complement.
TCGGTAACTACATCCAGTCCAATGATTATGCGGCTGGCTCAAAGGGCTGGAGTATTCCCAAAAATGGCTCACCAGAGTTTAACAGTGGCACCTTCCGTGGGGCACTTTACGCCACAACGGGTAACTTTGGCTTCAGTGGACCGAACAAGGCGACTGTGATTGATAGCAATGGTGTCACTATCAACCTGACCGGAGGCGGCCGTATCGTACTTGGAGAATGGACATAATATGCCAAGAGGACTACTGATTGATCTGAATGATGGCGGAAAGCGCATGGAGATAACGGCAGGTCTGAGGTGCCCATCGTTTGGTGCCAGCTTTGACAGTGGCTACCAGAAAGCAAAGTATGTGGACATCGCTGGTTATGTTTCAGGAGCGCAGGTGCTGTTTATACCGCATGCGACTGCCTATGTTGATTCAGGGCTGTGGCATAAAATGAATTCCATCACTATCTCTGGTGGGAGGGTTACGCAAAATTCGAGAATGCAGTCGCTGGGTATAAGCGAGAGGGATAGTACCTATACCTTTCCCGGTAGTGTCTGGCAGATATTTCCGGCAGGTCAGCGAAGCGGGGTGGGCCTGCTTATCAGCGACAGTACTGACTTCACCTCGATAACCAATGCAACTCAGTCAGGGCAGTGTATCTGGAAGGGGACCGTTAGTGTTCCGACCGGAGGATGGGCGGTTCCCACGATAGCAGGATACGACAAGTCGAAGTATGTCGTTTTCGGGCGCTGTAACAGTGGTAACACGATTGACTTCGACGGTAACACGGTCAGGTTCTTCAGCCCTCCGTCCACGAACGATGACGCTCCCGCGACCGGCACGATAGACATCGTTATCTTCGCCAGTGGCATAGCGCCGCAGCCTGGCACCGGCCTTAATATTTTCAATGCTGCAGGGGCCTGTACCTTTTCAACCACAAAACGACCTTTCGTATACCTCAATCAACTCTGGTCGCCTTCTAAAAGCGCTGTGAACATAGGCAGCGGGTATGTTCCGCTGGGCAGGTTTGGGTTAATGACCCATGAGGTTAACGGGGTATATGTGTATCGAATGTTCGGTATAAAAATTCAGAATGGTTACGCTTCAGTTCAGGGAGGCAAGTATCTCGGGCGCGAACAATATGCCATTTTTGGTAATGACACGGTAACGCCCCTCAGTCTTCCCGTTCTTCCCGATATGTACGTCTGAAAAACATCACCATTTAAATGCACCCTCGCTCCGGCGGGGGTTTTTATTTCCTGGAGAAAATATGATTTATACCACTGGCACTATTGCCATTAGCGGAAATACCCTTACAGGTACCGGCACAAACTTCACTGCAGCTGGCTCACTTATTCGTAACGGCTGCACTGTTATCGCGCTGACCAGCCCAGCGCAGGTTTTCCAGATTACCGCGATTGGAAGCGCAACCTCTCTCACCGTTACGCCAGCTGCTAACCCTGCTATCCCTGCTGGAACCAAATATGCCATTCTTCTGAGCGACAGCCTGAGCGTTGACGGTCTGGCACAGGACATCGCTGAAACCTTCACGATGTACCAGCGTTACATGAGCGGGTTCGCTGATGTAATGAACGGGACATCTGATGTCACCATCACTATCAACGGCACAGCCGTTACCGTGCCGGGTCAAAAATCTCTGGCGAAGAAAGGGGCTAACAGCGACATTACCAGCCTTTCCGGGCTGACTACCGCGCTCAGCGTTGGCCAGGGTGGCACTGGTGCGAAAAATGCCGCAGATGCTCGCTCAAACCTCGGTTTAGGAAGTAGCGCGACCTATGACATAACTACGAGTAATAACGATTCAACTCGTGGTCGCGTGATGAAATCAGGTGACTATGGGCTTGGCGGTCAGGGGTACACATACCAGAACAACGACAGTGTAGGGTTTCTGCGGCTTATCAAAACCTATGGTTCACAGTTTGCTCGTAACAGTGGTGATGCCCCATTAGCGTTTAAGCACGGTGCAGGTATTTACTCATATTGTGCTGATGCTCATAGCTTTATCTCTGTTGATATTTCAAGTGCAAATGTCAAAGTGGCTTCCACAACTGATAGTGCGCTTGCAAACGGGACGTACTACATGAACACGCTATACGGCACGGCCAATACTACAAAATCAAGTGATGGAACAATCAAAGCAGCATCACCGGTTGCCCGTATCGTAGCGAGCCAGGAAGCCTGCCAGCGCACCGATATAGCGGAGGATGGTTTCTCCTGGTGTGGTTGTGGGACGGCTAATGCTGAAGCAGAAGGAATCACCATTTCACGACTCGATGTAGGTGTATACGTGCTGACAGGTTCGGCTGGTCTTGCCTCATCAGGCTGGCAATTACTGCCGCCAATGGACCCTAGCGGCATGGGAGAGTTGGGAGTGGTTGAGGCAGAACAAACCGATAGCGGCGAGCTGACAATCCGTCTTTTCAAGCGAAAATATATCCTGAGCGATGAAGGTGAGGTCATCAAAACCAAAGGTGAACCGATTGACGTCCCGGCGAACAGCTGGATCGATGTTCGCCTTGATATGCCAGCGGATAGCATCTGGAACACCAAAGTTTCCGGTTCTTCTCTCGAACTCCAGTGACAACCTGCCGAAATTCAGCCTTAAAAATTAATAGGCGAACCCAAATTGATCTGCATTTCATTTAAAACTACTGTATATAAACACAGTTATAAAGGGAGTGCAGATTATGCCCCGAAATGCAGATATTCAAGCCGCCTTTATTGCGGCCATAGAGCTTAACCCAAAGGGCTACCGCTACCTGAGAACAGACAGCTTCATACAAAAGTTGCGTGGTTTTAACTGGCACTTCAGCCGTGCAGAAGCAAACTCATGGATAGAGCGGTATCAACCCGGTTTTGCAGATAAGACAACTGACGGCAGTGATAACAGATACTGGATCCTGCGTAACATGGGGAGGGTCCACTGATGGGGTTTGCATCACCGGCTGCCGATTACGTTGAGCGCCAGCTCACTCCCGAAGATCTGTGCAACATAGGTGCCGATAGCAGGGTTCTTGTAACTGATATGGGATTCGCGGTTATCGAGCCTGTAGTGATGAAGACGCCAGGAGATGTGTTGCTGATTTTGTGCGACGGGCACACACAGTTTGCCAAGCTGATGGGACGATCGCTCATAACAGACGACGGCGAAGCGATCGAAGGGTCTGCCCTGGAAGAAGTTGAGGTATTGGGTAGAGTGACGTTCTTCATCAACCGTGCGCTGGGCGATGATGACTGCCCAACAATTTAATTTTCATTGCTTAACCGTAGGCACTCGTTATCACACGATGAACAGGAGATCGTATGCTGACGATTTGGGCGCTACAGTGTAATATGCATGCCAGTCGTTGATGGGGTAGTTACTGTGGAGTGTCCACCGCTGTGTCCATCAAGAAGATTTAATCCGCATAGCGAGTAAATAAATTCATACATATGAAGAACATAAGAAATTTCTCCATCATTGCTCACATTGACCACGGTAAGTCGACGCTGTCTGACCGTATTATCCAGATTTGCGGTGGCCTGTCTGATCGTGAAATGGAAGCCCAGGTTCTGGACTCCATGGACCTGGAACGCGAACGCGGTATCACCATTAAGGCGCAAAGCGTTACGCTGGATTACAAAGCGGCTGATGGTGAAACCTATCAACTGAACTTTATCGACACCCCAGGCCACGTTGACTTCTCCTATGAAGTATCACGCTCGCTGGCGGCCTGTGAAGGTGCGCTGCTGGTCGTCGATGCCGGGCAGGGTGTTGAAGCCCAGACCCTGGCAAACTGCTATACCGCGATGGAAATGGATCTCGAGGTTGTGCCGGTTCTGAATAAAATCGACCTGCCAGCTGCCGATCCTGAACGCGTCGCGGAAGAGATTGAAGATATTGTCGGCATTGACGCGACGGATGCCGTGCGCTGCTCCGCGAAAACCGGTGTGGGCGTGACCGATGTGCTGGAACGCCTGGTGCGTGACATCCCGGCCCCGGAAGGTGACCCGGATGGCCCACTGCAGGCGCTGATCATCGACTCCTGGTTCGATAACTACCTTGGTGTTGTCTCTCTGGTGCGTATTAAAAACGGCACCATGCGTAAAGGCGACAAAATCAAGGTGATGAGTACCGGACAGGTCTACAACGCCGACCGTCTGGGTATCTTTACGCCAAAACAGGTTGACCGTACCGAGCTGAAATGCGGCGAGGTAGGCTGGCTGGTTTGTGCCATTAAAGACATCCTCGGCGCGCCAGTGGGCGATACTCTGACCGGTGCGCGTAACCCGGCAGATAAAGCGCTGCCAGGCTTTAAAAAGGTGAAACCGCAGGTTTACGCGGGTCTGTTCCCGGTCAGCTCAGATGACTATGAAAACTTCCGTGATGCGCTCGGTAAACTGAGCCTGAACGATGCTTCCCTGTTCTACGAGCCAGAAAGCTCAACGGCGCTGGGCTTCGGTTTCCGCTGTGGCTTCCTCGGCCTGCTGCACATGGAGATCATTCAGGAGCGTCTGGAACGTGAATACGATCTGGATCTGATCACCACCGCACCGACCGTTGTGTATGAGGTAGAAACCACCTCGAAAGAAGTGATCTACGTCGATAGCCCGTCCAAGCTGCCGCCGCTGAACAATATCCACGAACTGCGTGAGCCGATTGCAGAGTGTCACATGTTGCTGCCACAGGAGTTCTTGGGCAACGTCATTACACTGTGTATTGAGAAGCGTGGCGTGCAGACCAACATGGTCTACCACGGTAACCAGGTGGCGCTGACCTATGAAATCCCGATGGCGGAAGTGGTACTCGACTTCTTCGATCGCCTGAAGTCTACCTCCCGTGGCTATGCGTCCCTGGATTACAACTTCAAGCGTTTCCAGGCCTCCAACATGGTGCGTGTGGACGTGCTGATCAACGGTGAGCGTGTGGATGCGTTGGCCCTGATCACCCACAACGACAATGCGCCGTACCGTGGTCGCGAGCTGGTTGAGAAAATGAAAGATCTGATCCCGCGTCAGCAGTTCGACATCGCGATTCAGGCGGCCATTGGTAACCACATTATCGCGCGTTCTACGGTGAAACAGCTCCGTAAAAACGTTCTGGCGAAGTGCTACGGCGGTGACGTCAGTCGTAAGAAAAAGCTGCTGCAGAAGCAGAAAGAAGGTAAGAAGCGTATGAAGCAGGTCGGTAACGTTGAGCTGCCACAGGAAGCATTCCTTGCCATTCTTCATGTTGGTAAAGACGGCAAATAACCTTTAAGGAGTTGGCATGGCGAACATGTTTGCCCTGATCCTGGTCATTGCTACCCTGGTGACAGGTCTGCTGTGGTGTCTGGATAAGTTTATCTTCGTCCCAAAACGCCGTGAGCGTCAGGCTGCCGCACAGGCAGCCGCTGGCGATCAGCTGGATGCGAAAACCCTGAAAAAAGTCGGCCCGAAACCGGGCTGGCTGGAAACGGGCGCCTCGGTATTCCCGGTGCTGGCCATTGTGCTGGTGGTGCGATCGTTTATTTACGAGCCGTTCCAGATCCCATCCGGTTCAATGATGCCAACGCTGCTGATTGGTGATTTTATTCTGGTAGAGAAGTTTGCCTACGGCATTAAAGATCCTATCTACCAGAAAACGCTGATCGAAACCGGTCATCCGAAGCGTGGCGACATCGTGGTGTTCAAATACCCGGAAGATCCGCGTCTGGACTACATCAAGCGTGCGGTTGGCCTGCCGGGTGATAAAGTGACCTACGATCCGGTCGCCAAGGAAGTTACCGTTCAGCCTGGCTGCAGTTCTGGCACCGCGTGTGAAAACGCACTGCCCATCACCTACTCAAACGTTGAGCCGAGTGATTTTGTGCAGACCTTTGCCCGTCGTAACGGCGGTGAAGCGACCAGCGGGTTCTTCCAGGTGCCAAAAGGCGAAACCAAAGAGAACGGTATTCGTCTGGTCGAGCGCAAAGAGACGCTGGGTGATGTGACTCACCGTATCCTCACGGTGCCAATCGCGCAGGATCAGGTGGGTATGTATTATCAGCAGCCGGGTCAGCAGCTGGCGAGCTGGATTGTACCGCCGGGACATTACTTCATGATGGGTGATAACCGCGATAATTCTGCGGACAGTCGTTACTGGGGCTTTGTGCCGGAAGCGAATTTGGTCGGTAAAGCCACCGCAATCTGGATGAGTTTTGAGAAACAGGAAGGCGAATGGCCGACCGGTGTACGCCTGAATCGCATTGGCGGAATCCATTAATTCTCAATAAATGAACGCGTAGCCGCTTTAATTAGCGGCTACGTGAATTATTTCCTCGATAAATCTCTTTGAACTAACGACATCCCCTGTCGTTGTGTATAGAATATTCCCCCGAAGTTTAAGGTTGGCCCTGCAAGGGTGCCACGGCACACGAAACCGCGTTGGTTTTCTCAGGTCGGTTTCGTGTGCTGCATTTTTGACGCATTCATTTATTGGTATCGCATGAACCCCATCGTAATTAATCGGCTTCAACGGAAGCTGGGCTACACTTTTCATCATCAGGAGTTGTTGCAACAGGCATTAACCCACCGCAGTGCCAGCAGCAAGCATAATGAGCGTCTTGAGTTTTTAGGCGACTCAATTTTAAGTTTCGTGATTGCGAATGCGCTTTATCATCGTTTCCCGCGTGTTGACGAGGGGGATATGAGCCGCATGCGTGCCACGCTGGTTCGGGGGAATACCCTTGCGGAAATCGCGCGCGAATTTGAACTGGGCGAATGTCTGCGTCTTGGGCCGGGTGAACTGAAAAGCGGCGGCTTCCGTCGTGAATCTATTCTTGCCGATACGGTCGAAGCATTAATTGGTGGTGTGTTCCTGGACAGCGATATCCAGACCGTAGAAAAGCTGATCCTCAACTGGTATCAGAGCCGTCTGGACGAAATCAGCCCGGGCGATAAACAAAAAGATCCGAAAACGCGTCTGCAGGAATATTTGCAGGGCCGTCATCTGCCGCTGCCATCTTATCTGGTGGTGCAGGTACGTGGTGAAGCGCACGATCAGGAATTTACCATCCATTGCCAGGTCAGTGGCCTGAGTGAACCGGTGGTGGGCACAGGTTCAAGCCGTCGTAAGGCTGAACAGGCTGCCGCCGAACAGGCGTTAAAAATGCTGGAGCTGGAATGAGCGAAGAAAAAACGTATTGCGGATTTATTGCCATCGTCGGACGTCCGAACGTCGGCAAATCCACCCTGCTGAATAATCTGCTTGGGCAGAAGATTTCTATTACCTCGCGTAAGGCGCAGACCACGCGTCACCGCATTGTCGGCATCCATACTGAAGGCGCGTATCAGGCGATCTACGTCGATACTCCGGGCCTGCACATGGAAGAGAAGCGTGCCATTAACCGTCTGATGAACAAAGCGGCGAGCAGCTCGATTGGTGATGTAGAACTGGTCATTTTCGTTGTGGAAGGCACCCGCTGGACGCCGGACGACGAAATGGTACTGAACAAGCTACGTGACGGCAAAACGCCGGTCATCCTCGCGGTCAATAAAGTTGACAACGTGCAGGAAAAGGCTGACCTGCTGCCGCATCTTCAGTGGCTGGGCAGCCAGATGAACTTCCTCGATATCGTTCCGCTGTCTGCAGAGACTGGCCTGAACGTCGATACCATCGCGGGCATCGTGCGTAAGCATCTTCCGGAAGCGATTCATCACTTCCCGGAAGACTACATCACCGATCGTTCTCAGCGCTTTATGGCGTCTGAAATCATCCGTGAAAAGCTGATGCGTTTCCTGGGCGCGGAACTGCCGTACTCTGTGACGGTGGAGATCGAGCGTTTCCAGACCAACGAGCGCGGCGGCTACGACATTAACGGCCTGATCCTCGTTGAGCGTGAGGGGCAGAAGAAGATGGTGATCGGCAACAAAGGTGCCAAGATCAAAACCATCGGTATTGAAGCCCGTAAAGACATGATGGAGATGTTTGAGGCGCCGGTTCACCTGGAGCTGTGGGTGAAAGTGAAATCTGGCTGGGCCGATGATGAGCGTGCTCTGCGCAGCCTCGGTTACGGCGAAGACCAGTAACCTAAGACGACGAGTATGATGGAAGGATGGCAGCGCGCCTTCGTCCTGCATAGTCGTCCCTGGAGCGAAACCAGCCTGATGCTGGACGTCTTCACGGAAGAGTCCGGTCGCGTGCGCCTTGTAGCGAAAGGCGCACGTTCCAAACGTTCTAATCTGAAAGGTGCCCTACAGCCTTTCACGCCGCTGCTGGTCCGCTTTGGTGGGCGAGGGGAAGTGAAAACCCTGCGCAGCGCTGAAGCCGTCTCCCTGGCGCTTCCTCTTTCTGGTATCACCCTGTACAGCGGTCTGTATGTCAATGAACTCATCTCACGGGTTCTTGAACATGAGACTCGCTTCTCTGAACTTTTCTTCGATTATCTGCACTGTATCCAGGCCCTCGCAGGGGCAACCGGCACGCCTGAACCTGCCTTGCGACGTTTTGAACTGGCGCTGCTGGGGCATCTGGGATACGGCGTCGATTTTCTGCATTGTGCGGGAAGCGGAGACGAGGTCGAAGACGCGATGACCTACCGCTATCGGGAAGAAAAAGGGTTTATCGCCAGTATCGTGATTGATAACAGTACCTTTACCGGGCGCCAGCTTCGGGCGCTTTATGCGCGCGAGTTTCCCGATCAGGACACCCTGCGCGCAGCAAAACGCTTTACCCGGATCGCCCTCAAGCCGTATCTTGGCGGCAAGCCCTTAAAGAGCCGCGAATTATTCAGGCAGTTTATGCCAAAACGTTAACGTTGCCCTCTCCCGGAGGGGGAAGGGAAATGAACCAAAATACCGAGGATTGTCATGGCTGAATTACTGTTAGGCGTCAATATTGATCACATTGCCACGCTGCGTAACGCACGCGGCACGGCTTATCCCGATCCGGTTCAGGCGGCATTTATCGCCGAACAGGCTGGCGCCGACGGCATTACCGTTCACCTGCGTGAAGACCGCCGCCACATCACCGACCGCGACGTGCGTATTCTGCGTCAGACGCTGGATACGCGCATGAATCTGGAGATGGCGGTCACGGAAGAGATGCTGGCCATTGCCTGCGAGACTCAACCCCATTTCTGCTGCCTGGTGCCGGAAAAGCGTCAGGAAGTGACCACCGAAGGCGGTCTGGATGTGGCTGGGCAGATCGATAAAATGCGCGATGCCTGCAAACGTCTGGCGGATGCCGGTATCCTGGTTTCCCTGTTTATCGATGCCGACTTCGCGCAGATCAAAGCCGCAGCGGACGTTGGCGCGCCGTATATCGAAATTCACACTGGCTGCTATGCCGATGCCAAAAACGATGCTGAGCAAGCCAAAGAGCTGGAGCGTATTGCCAAAGCGGCCACCTACGCGGCGAGCCTGGGGCTGAAGGTTAACGCCGGACACGGCCTGACCTACCATAACGTTAAGGCTATCGCTGCCCTGCCGGAGATGCATGAGCTGAATATCGGTCATGCGATTATTGGTCGTGCGGTGATGAGCGGCCTGAAAGAGGCGGTCTCAGAAATGAAACGCCTGATGCTGGAAGCGCGTCAGTAATGGCCATTCTGGGCTTAGGCACTGATATCGTTGAGATAGCCCGCATAGAAGCGGTGATCGCCCGTAGCGGCGAGCGCCTGGCAAGACGCGTGCTCAGCGATAACGAATGGGCCATCTGGGAAGCGCATCAGCAGCCGGTGCGCTTTCTGGCAAAACGTTTTGCGGTAAAAGAGGCGGCAGCCAAAGCGTTCGGTACGGGCATTCGTAACGGCCTGGCGTTTAATCAGTTTGAAGTATTTAACGACGAACTGGGCAAGCCGCGCCTGCGGTTATGGGGCGAGGCGCAAAAGCTTGCGGAGAAACTGGGCGTGAATCACATGCATGTGACGCTCGCGGACGAACGTCACTACGCCTGCGCAACGGTGATTATTGAAAGCTAGAGTTTGTCCGCGTGGTGCAGCAAGACAAACTTATCCCACAGCTGCTCTTCACTCTCAACGTGTGCCGGATCCTTCAGGATGGTATTCGGGATCGGGCACACTTTCTGACAGGTCGGCGTTTCATAGTGGCCGACGCATTCGGTGCAGCGGTCGCTGTTAATCTCATAAATGCTGTCGCCCATCGAAATCGCCTGGTTCGGGCATTCCGGTTCGCACATATCGCAATTGATGCATTTTTTGGTAATTAACAGCGCCATCAGGAAATTCTCAGAAACATCACAAACAGGGCGGGCATTATACGCTCATTCCTTACTCAGACCAGTTTTTTTACCAGCTCTTCACTATGGCGAATGCGCTCTGGCGCCCGCTCTAAATCCTGCTGCACCAGCGCCATAAACAGCAGGTCCGTCAGCATCATTTGCGCACTGGTTGACGAGATCGCCGCGCTGCGCGTGGCCTGCTCTTCGGCAATGGTATACAGACAGCGCGTGGCCCGCTGTTGCAGGGCATTCGGGGTGAACCCGGTGATGGCGAGGATTTTGCCGCCGACGCGCAGCACTTCGTCCGTTGCCATGTTAATCTCGCGGCGCTCACCGGAATAGGAGATGGCCAGCAGCAGATCTTCAGGATCCATCGCCTGCACGGTCGCCAGCAGGGCGTGCATATCCTGCTCGACAATCGCGTTAAAACCGATTTTGGTCAGCTTCCAGCCAAAATTACGCGCCACCAGGCCGGATGCGCCAATACCGGTTAAAATAATACGCCGCGCCGCTCGCAGCATCGCCACGCTTTCCAGTAACTTCTCTTCGGTATTCACGTCGAGGGTGGCATGCATGGCCGCAACGTTCTCTTTTATCAGCTTTTCCCCGACCACACGCATTGGATCATCCCCGCGGATCTGGTTATGCACCGGCATAGATTGCGGGTTGGGATTACTCACCAGCGCTTCGCTAATTGCCAGCTTAAGGGCAGGGAAGCCTTTAAAACCGATCTTCTGGGCAAATTTCACCACGCTTGACTGACTTACCCCGGCTTCGCTTGCCAGCTGTTGCGAGCTGAGATGACGGGCGCGGTCAGGCTGAGAAAGCAGAAAGTCCGCCAGTTTTTTGTCGCTTTGAGCAAAGCCGGCGTAGCGCTGGCGAATGCGAATTAAACAGTTCATAAGTACTCCCGGCGGAAATGTGATTGTCTACGCAAATACGAATTTTGCTCGCCTGAATGAATTTTATATTCCATTATAGTGTGATTATTATGAATTAAAAATTCTTGAGGTACAAAAAATGAATCTTGGCTCACTTGTTTCTGAAACGCGTAACCCGCAAACCATGGATCTGGATGCGCTCTCTACTCTGGAGCTGGTTAACCGCTTTAATCAACAGGATACGCTGGTCGCGCAGGCAGTGAAAGAGACATTACCTGAGGTAGCGAAAGCGGTCGATGCGGCGGCGGAAGCCCTCAAAGCGGGTGGCCGCATTATCTACATGGGCGCCGGTACCAGCGGCCGTCTCGGCGTGCTGGACGCCTCCGAATGTCCGCCAACGTTTGGTGTGCCGCATGGGCTGGTGGTCGGGTTGATTGCGGGGGGGCCTGGTGCACTGCTGAAAGCCGTTGAAGGGGCGGAAGATAACAAACAGCTGGGTGAGGATGACCTGAAGGCACTTACTCTGACGGCGAAGGATCTGGTCGTCGGGCTGGCGGCATCCGGGCGCACGCCGTACGTCATTGGCGGTCTGGAATACGCCAACCAGACCGGCTGCACGACGGTCGCCATCTCCTGTAACCCCGGCTCTCCAATCGCTCAGGTGGCCGCCATCGCCATCTCCCCGGTTGTCGGGCCAGAAGCGCTCACCGGCTCCACGCGCCTGAAATCCGGTACCGCGCAAAAGCTGGTGCTCAATATGATCTCCACCGGTGCGATGGTGAAGTTCGGCAAGGTGTATCAGAACCTGATGGTGGATATGCAGGCCACTAACGTCAAGCTGGTGGACAGAGCCTGCCGTATGGTGATGGAGGCGACAGGCGCAAGCCGTGAAGAGGCAGAAGCGGTCCTCCAACAGACCGATCACGATGTTAAACCCGCCATATTGATGATCTTAAGTGGGCTGGATGCGGCGGCCGCGCGAGCCAGACTCGATGCGCATAATGGCTTCTTACGGGCGGCATTAGAAAACTAACAGAGGCGTGTATGGACAAAACAGCAGCGCTCGCCAGCGATATCCTGCGAGGGATCGGCGGAGAAGAGAATATTCAGCGTCTGGAAAACTGCATGACGCGCGTGCGTGTCGAGGTGCATAACGACGACCAGCTGGATGTGCCGGGCCTGAAGAAGCTTTCCGGCGTCAGCGGTTACGTGAAGCAGGGGCAGCAACACCAGCTGATCGTCGGGCCGGGGAAAGCGGCGCAGGTGGTTGATGCCATGCGCGCGCTGATGGGCGGCGGCGCGAGTGTGACGCTCGACGATGCTGCGCGCACCAAAGCGCAGGCGAAGGCGAAATACAAAGCCCCCATGAGCGACGCGCTACGACAGCTGGCAAATGTCTTTATCCCGCTGATCCCGGCGTTTATTGCTTCCGGCTTGATCACCGGGATTATCAATATTCTCAAGCGTCCGGATATCGTCGGGGACTTTGCCACCCAGTATCCGAACCTGTTGGGTATTCTGGGGATCTTCGGCAGCGCGGTGTTTGCCATTATGAACATTCTGGTCGGGGTGAATACCGCCAAAGTGTTTGGCGGTTCGCTGGCGATGGGGGGCGTGATGGCGGGCATTCTCTCCAGCCCGCAGCTGGCGCAAATTACGCTGTTTGGCGAGGCGCTCCAGCCTGGTCGCGGCGGGGTGATTGCCGTGCTGCTGGTGGTCATCCTGATGTGCTGGATTGAGAAAAGACTTCGCGCGGTATTGCCCGGCTCGATTGAACTCATCCTCAACCCCCTGCTGACCACGTTAATTACCGGTAGTGTGGCGATTGTGGTTCTTCAGCCATTAGGGGGATGGATCTCTGATGCCATCGCTCATGGCGCGTCTCTGGCCATTGACCGCGGCGGTTTGTTAGTGGGGGCGGTGCTGTCAGGCACCTTCCTGCCGCTGGTGCTGACCGGTCTGCATCAGGGACTGGTGCCGATCCACGTCGAACTGGTGCAGGCGCACGGTTACAACGCGCTGTTGCCTATACTCTCAATGGCGGGAGTGGGGCAGGTCGGTGCGGCGATTGCCGTACTGCTGAAAACCCGCAACGCACGCCTGAAAAAAGTGATTAAAGGCGCGCTTCCGGTTGGATTGCTCGGCATTGGCGAACCGCTGATTTTTGGCGTCACGTTGCCGCTGGGTAAACCGTTCCTGGCTGCCTGTCTGGGCGGCGCGGTCGGCGGGGCGCTCATCAGCTACTGGAAAGTTGCTACCGTCATTACGTTTGGTCTCTCCGGTTTGCCGCTGGCGTTAACTATCGTGACCGGAAAAGTGATGCTCTATCTGTTAGGCTATTCTGTAGCGGTGATCGCCGGGTTCCTGTTTACCTGGCTGTTAGGATTCAACGACCCAGAGGAGTAAGGTTTGGCAAATCACGAGCGTCGCGTTGTCTTTTTCGATCTGGATGGAACGCTGCATCAGCAGGATATGTTTGGTACGTTTATGCGCTACCTGCTGCGGCGCCAGCCTCTGAATGCGCTGCTCGTCTTACCGCTGTTACCGGCGATTGGCATCGCGCTGCTGGTGAAAGGCCGGGCGGCGCGCTGGCCGATGAGCCTGCTGCTCTGGGGATGTACGTTTGGCCACAGCGAAGCGCGGCTCAAACAGCTAGAAAAGGAGTTTGCGCACTGGTTTCGCGGTCATGTCGCCGCGTTCCCGGTTGTACAGGCGCGCCTCACCAGTTACCTCGACGCCAACGATGCCGACATCTGGTTGATCACGGGCTCCCCGCAGACGCTGGTTGAACAGGTTTATTTTGATACGCCCTGGCTGCCGCGCGTGAATCTTATCGCCACACAAATTGCCCGTGGTTACGGAGGCTGGGTACTGAGTATGCGCTGTCTGGGGCATGAAAAAGTGGTGCAGCTGGAGAAACGCATCGGCACGCCGCTGCGTCTTTACAGCGGCTACAGCGACAGCAAACAGGACAACCCGCTGCTCTATTTTTGCCAGCATCGCTGGCGCGTCACGCCCGCAGGCGAACTTCAGCAACTCGAATAGTCTTATCTATAGCGGGTGTGTATAATGCCGCCCGCTTTTAGACTGGAGTATCAACCGTTGTGCAACCCTGAACGCGATCATGAATACTGGATGCGCCATGCGCTTACGCTTGCCCAGCGCGCCTGGGACGAGGGAGAAGTGCCCGTGGGTGCCGTGCTTGTCCACAATAACCAGGTGATAGGGGAAGGGTGGAACCGCCCGATTGGCCGTCACGATCCGACTGCGCACGCTGAAATCATGGCCCTTCGTCAGGGCGGAATGGTGCTGCAAAACTATCGTCTGCTTGATACCACGCTGTATGTCACGCTTGAGCCGTGCGTGATGTGTTCCGGCGCGATGGTGCACAGCCGGATTGGTACGCTGGTCTTTGGTGCGCGGGATGAAAAAACCGGTGCGGCCGGTTCTCTGCTGGACGTGCTGGGTCATCCAGGGATGAATCACCAGGTGAAAACTATCGGTGGGGTACTTGCACCAGCGTGTTCGGCGCTATTAAGCGATTTCTTTCGAATGCGCCGTCAGCAGAAAAAGCAACAAAAGGCAGAATTGAAGTTGTCGGACGATTAAGCTCGTCCGGCGCCACAACCGGATAACTCTCAGCCAGCTGTCTTGCCTCTGTCGCCTCTTTTTCTTTCTCGAGCAGATAGCCGACCAGGCTAATCTGATACTTACGGATATTTTCCACGTAGGCGTAGGCTTCATGTCCGCGCGCGTAGCCGTAAGTCAGCTTGTTATACCACGGCTTCTGGCTTAGCAGCGGTAGACGTTGCTTTACGTCTGACCAGCTGTCCGGGTTACCTTTCGTTTTCGCGGTCAGCGCCCGCGCGTCAAGCATATGCGCGTAGCCCATATTGTAGGCTGCCAGCGCAAACCAGATCCGTTCCTCTTCCGGCACCGTTTCCGGCACTTTGGCCATCATATCCTGAAGATAGCGAGCCCCGCCGCTGATGCTCTGTTCCGCATCGGTACGGTCATTCACGCCCAGGCTCAGCGCGGTATTTTTGGTTAACATCATTAAGCCACGCACGCCGGTCGGTGAGGTGGCCTGGGTGTCCCAGTGGGACTCCTGATACGAAATAGCCGCCAGCAGTTTCCAGTCAATCTCCTGGGCGTATTTTTCGAATAATGGCTGCAGGTCTGGCAGGACGCTATCTACCGCGCGCAGGAAGCTGCGGGTGTCAACATAGTCAAAGTCATCACCGTGGCCGAGATATTTTTCCTCCAGCCGCGCCAGCGTGCCGTCTTCATTGATGGTGTTATAGAAATCGAGCATGGCCGCAGAAAGAGTCTGATCGTCATCGAGCTGGCTAAACCAGGTCACCGGCTGCTCGTCGGTAACGTCGAGCGCTACGGCAATTTCAGGATGCACGCGCTGGAACAGACTGATCGCAACCGAATCGGCAATGGTGTAGGGCAGTTTCTGATCTTTTACCTGCTCCAGCAGCTCCGTTGTGCCCAGTTTCGGATCAACCTTCCAGCTCAGGTCGGGGTATTTCTTCTCTTTCAGCTCACGCAGATCCTCAATCACCACATGGCCGGGCGCAATGGTCAGCTGTTGATCGTTAATGGAGGCCAGCGTGCGTGGCCGCAGACTCCCGACGCGATAGACCAGCTGTTGCGAAACGGAGTAATAGGTCGGGCCCGGTTGATAGTTTTTGCTACGCTCACTGTTATAGACCAGACCGGCTGCCAGTATGTCGGCATCGTTGTTATCAAGGTCGTCGAACAGCTGATTGATATTCTGGCGAACGGTAATTTTAAGCTTCACGCCAAGATAATCGGCGAACTGCTGCGCCAGTTCATAATCAAGGCCAATAATTTTGCCGTTAATGTCGCTGTAAATCAGCGGAGAGTTGAGCGTACTGACGCGCAGCTCCCCCCGCTCCTGAATGGCGGCGATACGGTTTTCGGCTTTGCCGAACCAGGGGATGGAAGGCCAGAGGGCCACTGCCAGCAGCAACGTAACAATGCCGATGAGCAGATAATTAATCTTTAATTTTTTCAATTAGTTAATTCTCTGCGACGCCGGTTGCCTCAGTATGCTGTAGCCATGTTTGATAATCAGGTTTGCCATTGAATGAGCGGCATTTTGCGTAAACTTGCGCCACTTGGCAACCAATTAGAGAGACAGGTCACATCTATTGCTAAATGTCTCCGCCAATTTTATTTCCACGCAAACGGTTTCGTCGGCGCTCAGGATTCTCTATAATGACGCCCGTTTTCCCCCCTTGCGCACACTGAAAGCGCCCCGGCGCTTCGAAGACGAGAGACTTATGATGGAAATTCTGCGTGGTTCGCCTGCACTGTCTGCCTTCCGTATTAACAAACTGCTGGCACGTTTTCAGGCGGCCGACCTTCCGGTAAGCAATATTTACGCTGAGTATGTCCATTTTGCTGACCTGAATGCCCCCCTGAATGCAGAGGAGCGCGTACAGCTGGAACGCCTGCTCAAGTATGGCCCAAATCTGAGTAGCCATACGCCAACCGGCAAACTGATCCTTGCGACGCCGCGTCCGGGCACCATCTCCCCCTGGTCTTCTAAAGCCACCGACATTGCCCACAACTGCGGCCTGAGCCAGATTAACCGTCTGGAGCGCGGCGTGGCCTACTACGTTGACGCCCCGACCCTGAGCGACGCGCAGTGGCAGGCGGTTGCCGCCGAGCTGCATGACCGCATGATGGAAAGCGTGTTTGCTTCTCTTGATGACGCACAGAAGCTCTTCTCCCACCATCAGCCTGCGCCGGTACAAAGCGTAGACCTGCTGGGGCAGGGCCGTCAGGCGCTGATTGACGCTAACCTGCGTCTCGGCCTGGCGCTGGCAGAAGACGAAATCGACTACCTGCAGGATGCGTTTGTTAAGCTGAACCGCAACCCGAACGACATCGAGCTCTACATGTTCGCGCAGGCCAACTCCGAGCACTGCCGCCATAAAATTTTCAACGCCGACTGGATTATTGACGGCGAACAGCAGCCTAAATCGCTGTTCAAAATGATCAAAAATACCATGGAGCAAACCCCCGACCACGTGCTGTCTGCCTATAAAGACAATGCCGCGGTGATGGAAGGCTCCGAGGTTGGGCGCTATTTTGCCGACCACGCTACCGGTCGTTACGACTTCCATCAGGAGCCTGCGCATATCCTGATGAAAGTGGAAACCCACAACCACCCGACGGCAATTTCCCCGTGGCCGGGTGCGGCCACCGGTTCAGGCGGTGAAATCCGTGATGAAGGTGCAACGGGACGTGGTGCGAAACCAAAAGCGGGCCTGGTTGGTTTCTCCGTCTCCAACCTGCGCATCCCGGGCTTTGAGCAGCCATGGGAAGAGGATTTCGGCAAGCCAGAGCGCATTGTGACCGCGCTGGATATCATGACCGACGGTCCACTGGGCGGTGCGGCATTCAACAACGAATTTGGCCGTCCGGCACTGAACGGCTACTTCCGTACCTATGAAGAGAAAGTGGACAGTCACAACGGCGAAGAGCTGCGTGGCTATCACAAACCGATCATGCTGGCGGGGGGGATCGGCAATATCCGTGCCGATCACGTCCAGAAAGGCGAGATCGTGGTTGGCGCGAAGCTGATCGTGCTGGGCGGCCCGGCGATGAACATCGGCCTGGGCGGCGGCGCGGCATCCTCCATGACCTCCGGTCAGTCTGATGCGGATCTCGACTTTGCTTCCGTTCAGCGCGACAACCCGGAAATGGAGCGTCGCTGCCAGGAAGTCATCGACCGCTGCTGGCAGCTGGGCGACGCGAACCCGATTCTCTTTATCCATGACGTGGGCGCGGGCGGTCTGTCTAACGCCATGCCGGAGCTGGTGAGCGATGGCGGTCGCGGTGGCCGCTTCAACCTGCGCGATATCCTGAGCGATGAGCCAGGCATGAGCCCGCTGGAGATCTGGTGTAACGAATCCCAGGAACGTTATGTTCTGGCGGTTGCAGCGGATCAACTGCCGCTGTTTGACGAGCTGTGCCGCCGCGAGCGCGCGCCGTATGCCGTCATCGGCGAAGCGACCGAAGAGAAGCACCTGACCCTGAGCGATACCCATTTCGACAACCAGCCGATCGATCTGCCGCTGGACGTTTTGCTCGGTAAAACGCCGAAGATGACCCGCGACGTGCAAACGCGTAAAGCAGCGGGCAAAGCGCTGGATCGCCAGGGCATCACCGTTGCAGAAGCGGTTAACCGCGTGCTGCACCTGCCGGCGGTGGCAGAGAAAACCTTCTTGGTCACCATTGGCGACCGTACCGTAACCGGTATGGTCTCGCGCGATCAGATGGTCGGCCCGTGGCAGATCCCGGTCGCGAACTGTGCCGTAACCACCGCGAGTCTCGACAGCTACTACGGTGAAGCGATGGCCCTGGGCGAACGCACGCCTGTGGCGCTGCTGGACTTCGCCGCGTCCGCCCGCCTGGCTGTAGGTGAAGCGCTGACCAACATTGCCGCGACGCAGATTGGCGATATCAAACGTATCAAGCTCTCCGCTAACTGGATGGCCGCTGCCGGTCACCCTGGCGAGGATGCGGGCCTGTATGAAGCCGTGAAAGCGGTGGGCGAAGAGCTGTGTCCTGCGCTTGGGCTGACCATTCCGGTGGGCAAAGACTCCATGTCGATGAAAACCCGCTGGCAGGAAGGCAACGAGCAGCGCGAGATCACTTCTCCGCTGTCGCTGATCATCTCCGCCTTTGCGCGCGTGGAAGACGTACGTCACACCGTGACGCCGCAGCTCGTGACCGAAGACAATGCCCTGTTGCTGATTGACCTGGGTAAAGGTCACAACGCGCTGGGTGCCACGGCGCTGGCGCAGGTTTATCGTCAGCTGGGTGATACACCGGCCGATGTGCGTGACGTGGCCCAGTTAAAAGGCTTCTACGATGCAATTCAGGCGCTGGTGGCGCAGCGTAAGCTGCTGGCCTACCACGACCGCTCCGACGGCGGCCTGCTGGTCACGCTGGCAGAGATGGCCTTCACCGGCCACTGTGGTGTGGAGGCGAATATTGCCTCTCTGGGTGAAGACCGCCTGGCAGCGCTGTTCAATGAAGAGCTGGGCGCGGTGATTCAGGTGCGTGCGGCAGACCGCGATGCGGTTGAAGCCATTCTTGCGCAGCACGGTCTGGCAGACTGCGTACATTATCTGGGTAAAGCCGTACAGGGCGACCGCTTTGTCATTGAAGCTGACGGTCATGCCGTCTTCAGCGAAAGCCGCACCACGCTGCGTATGTGGTGGGCGGAAACGACCTGGCAGATGCAGCGCCTGCGTGATAACCCGGAATGTGCCGATCAGGAGCATAACGCGAAGGCTAACGACAGCGATCCAGGCCTGAACGTGAAGCTCACCTTCGACATCAACGAAGACATCGCCGCGCCGTACATTGCGACGGGTGCACGTCCGAAGGTGGCCGTGCTGCGCGAGCAGGGCGTTAACTCCCACGTTGAAATGGCGGCTGCCTTCCACCGTGCGGGCTTTGACGCCATTGACGTTCACATGAGCGATCTGCTGGCCGGGCGTACCGGTCTGGAAGATTTCCAGGCGCTGGTGGCCTGCGGTGGTTTCTCTTACGGTGACGTACTGGGCGCCGGTGAAGGCTGGGCGAAGTCCATTCTGTTTAACAGCCGCGTGCGCGACGAGTTCGAAACCTTCTTCCACCGTCCGCAAACGCTGGCGCTGGGCGTGTGTAACGGTTGCCAGATGATGTCCAACCTGCGCGAGCTTATCCCGGGCAGCGAAGCCTGGCCGCGCTTTGTGCGTAACCAGTCTGACCGCTTTGAAGCGCGCTTCAGCCTGGTGGAAGTGACACAAAGCCCATCTCTGCTGCTGCAGGGCATGGTCGGATCACAGATGCCAATCGCCGTGTCCCACGGTGAAGGTCAGGTAGAAGTGCGTGATGCAGCACATCTGGCTCAGCTTGAAAGCAAAGGTCTGGTGGCGCTGCGCTTTGTCGATAACTTCGGCAAGGTCACCGAAACCTATCCGGCTAACCCGAACGGCTCGGTCAACGGTATTACGGCAGTCACCAGCGAAAGTGGTCGTGCAACCATTATGATGCCGCACCCGGAGCGCGTGTTCCGTACCGTGAGCAACTCCTGGCACCCGGAAAACTGGGGCGAGGACAGCCCGTGGATGCGTATCTTCCGCAATGCGCGTAAACAGTTGGGTTAAGATGTAAAGCAGGTACCTTCCAGGCCCGGTAAGCGTAGCGCACCGGGCTTTTTTATGTGTGTCGCAAAATTGCGACAAAGACGGTTTGCGACTGTCTCCAAAAGGAGACATTTAACTCATTGATTTATATATGCCAGAACAGGTTCCTGTTAGGGTGTTGCTTAATAGCGACACTTAGCCTGGAAATCATTCAAACGACAATGAACAGGTGAACTTGATGAAAGGTATATATATCAATGGGTTAATGTTTTGTTTTGCATTCTGGCACGGGTGTTGCATAATATTAACCAGTGGCTCATTCACCTTCTTATGTCAGCCCCTTCGGGACGTGCTACATAAACTTCGAATGACGCACAAAAAGGTGCCTGCCGTCCAACTACTGATCATAGCGATGCTTTATCAGGCCAGGGCGAAACGTCGAGTTAGGCACCGCCTTATTCCATAACAAAGCCGGGTTTTTACCCGGCTTTGTTGTATCTGAAGGGCAGACTCAGTTACGCTCTGCGTAAACCCCCATGAAGAGAGTAATGCGTTGAAACGCTGGCCCGTTTTTCCCCGCTCCCTGCGACAGCTCGTGATGATGGCCTTCCTGCTAATCCTGCTGCCATTGCTGATCCTCGCCTGGCAGGCGTGGCAAAGCCTTAACGCGCTGAGCGCTCAGGCCGCACTGACTAACCGCACCACGCTTATCGACGCCAGACGCAGTGAAGCGATGACCAACGCCGCGCTGGAGATGGAGCGTAGCTATCGCCAGTACTGCGTGCTTGACGATCGGACGCTGGAAAAGGTTTACCAGAGTCAGCGCAAGCGCTACAGCGAGATGCTGGACGCGCATGCGGGCGTGTTGCCCGACGACAAGCTGTATCAGGCATTGCGTCAGGATCTGAACGATCTTGCGCAGCTGCAATGCCACAATAGCGGGCCGGATGCCGCCGCCGCCGCGCGTCTTGAAGCGTTTGCTGCCGCCAACACCGAGATGGTGCAGTCAACCCGCACGGTCATTTTCTCTCGCGGTCAGCAGCTGCAGCAGGAGATAGCCGAACGCGGGCAGTTCTTCGGCTGGCAGGCACTGGTGCTTTTCCTGGTGAGTCTCGGGCTGGTTCTGCTCTTTACCCGTATGATCATCGGCCCGGTGAAGGGCATTCAGCGTATGATCAACCGTCTTGGAGAGGGGAAATCGCTCGGGGATTCGGTTTCCTTTAAAGGCCCGCGCGAGCTGCGCTCCGTTGGTCAGCGTATTATCTGGCTGTCTGAGCGTCTGGCGTGGCTGGAATCCCAGCGTCATCAGTTCCTGCGCCATATTTCCCATGAACTGAAAACGCCGCTCGCCAGCATGCGTGAAGGAACGGAGCTGCTGGCAGATGAGGTGGCAGGGCCGCTAACGCCAGAACAGAAAGAAATTGTTGAGATTCTGGATGCCAGCAGCCGCAACCTGCAAAAGCTGATTGAACAGCTGCTGGATTACAACCGCAAGCTGGCTGACGGGGCGGTCGTTCTTGAAGAGGTCGAGATTGCGCCGCTGGTGGATATGGTGATCTCCGCCCATAGCTTGCCAGCAAGAGCTAAAATGATGCATACCGGGGTGGAATTGAGTGCGCCTGCCTGTCTCGCTGAACCGATGCTTTTAATGAGCGTTCTGGATAATCTTTACTCCAATGCGGTGCACTATGGTACTGAATCCGGTAACATTTATATCCGAAGTTATACGATGGGTTCCCGGGTGTTTATTGACGTCGCTAACACCGGCACCCCGATCCCTGATGACGAAAAAACCATGATCTTCGAACCCTTTTTCCAGGGGAGTCATCAGCGGAAGGGTGCGGTAAAAGGAAGTGGTCTGGGCTTAAGCATCGCCCGGGACTGCATACGACGCATGCAGGGTGAGCTAAACATTGCCACGGACGAACGTGCGGATGTTTGCTTCCGTATTGAACTGCCCCTGAGCCGGAAAAACCAATAAAATGAATCTAAGTCTGGTGAGTATGTCACACGTCTTTTTCCGCGCCGTACGCGCGGTGTTTTCCAGCAACACATTTCGCCTGGGTTTACCTTGTTTATTTCTGGCAGGGTGCGTTTCCCATGCGCCACAAAGTGCGATAAGCGGTAAACAAGAAGATAAATGGCCGGATAACCAGCTGGCGGATTTCCTCTCTACCCGCTGTGACGACATCTGGAATTTGTCAGGGCATGATGTCGAAAATAATCCGCTGTTCTGGCTGCGCGGAATAGATTGTGCCCAGCGTCTTGCGCCGGTGGACGCCCGTTCGAAAGCGGCGATGCTGGATGACGACACCTGGCAGGACGCTTTCAAGCGTGGAATTCTACTGGCTGATGCGAAAATCACCCCCGTCGAACGCCGGGCTAATGTGACCCGGCTGGATACCTTTACGACCGCGCTCCCGGTACAGGTACGACCGGTATACCAGCTCTGGCGGGATGGTCAGACCTTACAGCTTCAGCTGTCTGAAGAGCGTTCTCGCTACAGCAAGCTCCAGCAGTCCACCGACAGCGAACTTGATACGCTGCGTCAACAGCAACAGCATTTACGCACTCAGCTGGATACCACGACGCGCAAGCTGGAAAACCTGACCGATATCGAAAGACAGCTCTCGTCGCGCAAATATCAGCCTGGTAGCGCATCCGCAGCACCGGACAGCGACACGCAGAAACAAGAGGATGTGAAGCATGACGAGCCGTAAACCTGCCCATCTCTTACTGGTGGATGACGACCCCGGGCTGTTAAAGCTGCTGGGGATGCGTCTGGTGAGTGAAGGCTACAGCGTAGTGACTGCGGAAAGCGGACAGGAAGGGCTGAAAGTCCTTAGCCGCGAGAAAATTGATCTGGTCATCAGCGATCTGCGGATGGACGAAATGGACGGTCTGCAGCTGTTCGCGGAGATCCAGAAGCAGCAGCCGGGCATGCCGGTGATTATCCTGACGGCACACGGGTCAATTCCGGATGCCGTCGCCGCAACCCAGCAGGGCGTATTCAGCTTCCTCACCAAGCCGGTAGATAAAGACGCACTCTACAAAGCCATCGACAGCGCGCTGGAGCACGCGGCACCCTCTGGCGACGACGCATGGCGTGAATCCATTGTGACCCGCAGCCCGATCATGCTACGTCTGCTTGAGCAGGCGCGGATGGTCGCCCAGTCCGACGTCAGCGTGCTGATTAACGGCCAGAGCGGAACCGGGAAAGAGATCCTGGCGCAGGCGATCCACAACGCCAGCCCGCGCAGCAAAAATGCCTTTATTGCCATTAACTGCGGCGCGCTTCCGGAACAATTGCTTGAGTCCGAACTGTTTGGTCATGCCCGTGGCGCCTTCACCGGCGCGGTAAGCAGCCGGGAAGGGCTGTTCCAGGCCGCGGAAGGCGGCACGCTGTTCCTCGACGAGATTGGTGATATGCCTGCGCCGCTACAGGTCAAACTGCTGCGCGTGCTTCAGGAGCGTAAAGTGCGCCCGCTGGGCAGCAACCGCGATATTGATATTAACGTACGAATTATTTCCGCCACTCACCGCGACTTACCAAAAGTGATGGCGCGCAACGAGTTTCGTGAAGACCTCTACTACCGTCTGAACGTGGTGAATCTCAAAATCCCGGCACTGGCGGAGCGTGCCGAAGACATTCCGCTGCTGGCGAATCACCTGTTGCGTCAGGCAGCCGATCGCCATAAACCGTTTGTCCGCGCGTTTTCCACCGATGCGATGAAACGGCTGATGGCGGCCAGCTGGCCGGGTAACGTTCGCCAGCTGGTAAACGTGATTGAGCAGTGTGTGGCGTTGACGTCATCGCCCGTTATCAGCGATGCGCTGGTGGAGCAGGCGCTGGAAGGGGAAAACACGGCCTTGCCGACGTTCGCCGAAGCGCGTAACCAGTTCGAGCTGAACTATCTGCGCAAGCTGCTGCAGATCACCAAAGGCAACGTGACCCACGCAGCGCGAATGGCCGGACGCAACCGCACCGAGTTTTACAAGCTGCTCTCACGCCACGAGCTGGAAGCAAACGATTTTAAAGAGTAATGCCGTATGGTACTGTGAGCAATCGATTACGAGGCAGCTTACAGGCAAGCGTTTAAGGACCCACCATGAAAAAGATTGATGCGATTATTAAACCTTTCAAACTGGATGATGTGCGTGAAGCGCTGGCGGAAGTCGGCATCACCGGGATGACCGTGACGGAAGTGAAAGGTTTTGGTCGTCAGAAAGGCCACACCGAGCTTTATCGTGGCGCAGAGTACATGGTCGACTTTCTGCCGAAAGTGAAAATTGAAATCGTGGTCAGCGATGACATCGTCGATACCTGCGTGGATACCATCATCCGCACGGCGCAGACGGGCAAAATTGGCGACGGTAAAATCTTCGTCTTTGACGTGGCGCGCGTAATCCGTATCCGTACCGGCGAAGAAGACGACGCCGCGATTTAACGATGCCAACGGTTTTGAAGGCCGGGTAAGGCGTAGCCGCCACCCGGCGAAAAAAAAGCCCCTCGTTCGAGGGGCTTTTTGCATTACAGCACTTTATGCGGGCCGAAACATTCGTAATGAATGTTGTCTTTATTCACACCCAGCGCCACCAGCTGCTTCGCGGCATATTGCATAAACGCCACCGGTCCGCAGACGTAGAACTGCATATCCGGCGCGCTGAACGCCCCTTCATGCTGGCTTAAATTCATCAACCCTTCGCTGTCAAAACGTGCGGCTGCGCGGTCTGCTTCCGTTGGCAGGCGATACCAGGTATGCGCGGTGAAGCGGGGCAGCGTCGCGCCCAGCGTTTTCACTTCGTCCGCAAAGGCATGCACATCGCCGTTCTCTGCGGCATGGAACCAGTTGACCTGTGCGCTGTGGTTTGCTTTCGCCAGCGTATCCAGCATCGCCAGCATTGGCGTTTGGCCGACACCAGCCGAGATCAGCGTTACCGGGGTAGTAGCGTCTACCGCCATGAAGAAGTCCCCCGCCGGTGCGGCCAGGTGAACGACGTCACCCACGCTGGCTTCGTTATGCAGCCAGCTGGAAACCTGACCGCCGTCCTCGCGTTTCACCGCAATGCGATAGCCTTTGCCGCTGGGTTTGCGGGTCAGGGAATACTGGCGGATCTCCTGATGCGGAAAACCTTCAGGCTTCAGCCACACGCCCAGATATTGGCCTGGCTGATAATCCGCTACCGGCTGACCATCCACCGGTTCAAATTCAAAACTGGTGATCAATGCGCTGCGCGGTGTTTTCTCAACGATGCGGAAGGCGCGCGTGCCTTCCCAGCCGCCGTTCTTGCTGGCGTTTTCACTATAGATCTGCGCTTCACGGTTGATGAAGACGTTTGCCAGCACGCCGTAGGCTTTACCCCAGGCGTCCAGTACCTCCTGGCCCGGGCTGAACATTTCGTCCAGCGTTGCCAGCAGGTGGCCGCCGACAATATTGTACTGCTCGGGTTTGATCTGGAAGCTGGTGTGCTTCTGCGCGATTTTTTCCACCGCAGGCAGTAATGCCGCCAGGTTTTCAATGTTGCTGGCGTAGGCCGCGATGGCGTTGAACAGGGCTTCACGCTGATCGCCATTACGCTGGTTACTCATGTTGAAAATCTCTTTCAACTCTGGGTTATGCGTGAACATGCGATCGTAAAAATGAGCGGTGAGTTTAGGACCGGTTTCCACCAGCAGGGGGATGGTGGCTTTAACGGTAGCGATGGTTTGAGCGTCGAGCATGAGCGCGTCCTTTTGATTTAACTTTAATGATGTATTTTAAATGCATCTTATAAAAAATACCCCGGCGTTGTAAATGGTTCTTTGCAAGATGAAAAATATGCATCACAAACCTGAAAAGAAATCCGTTGAAACAGGGGAGCGCTTTATTCCTCAAACCCTTGCGTGGCGTGAAGGAAAACGTTTGCGTAAAATCGTTTGTCAAGACCTGTTATCACAGAACTATTCAGTTATACTGTTGCCCGTCGTCCAACAGGACTGCCTTTTCAGGCCAAAATTTACTTGTTAGCTGAGTCAGGAGATGCGGATGTTAAAGCGTGAAATGAACATTGCCGATTATGATGCCGAACTGTGGCAGGCTATGGAGCAGGAAAAAGTACGTCAGGAAGAGCACATCGAACTGATCGCCTCCGAAAACTACACCAGCCCGCGCGTCATGCAGGCACAGGGTTCTCAGCTGACCAACAAATACGCTGAAGGTTATCCAGGCAAGCGCTACTACGGCGGTTGCGAGTACGTTGATATCGTTGAGCAGCTGGCAATCGACCGTGCGAAAGAACTCTTTGGCGCTGACTACGCGAACGTGCAGCCGCACTCCGGCTCTCAGGCTAACTTCGCCGTTTACACCGCGCTGCTGCAGCCGGGCGATACGGTGCTGGGTATGAACCTGGCGCAGGGCGGCCACCTGACTCACGGCTCCCCGGTGAACTTCTCCGGCAAACTGTACAACATCATCCCTTACGGTATCGATGAGTCCGGTAAAATTGACTACGAAGACATGGCGAAGCAGGCTAAAGAGCATAAACCGAAGATGATCATCGGTGGCTTCTCTGCTTACTCCGGTATCGTTGACTGGGCAAAAATGCGTGAAATCGCAGACAGCATCGGTGCTTACCTGTTCGTCGACATGGCGCACGTAGCGGGTCTGATTGCCGCTGGCGTTTACCCGAACCCGGTTCCGCACGCTCACGTTGTGACCACCACTACCCATAAGACCCTGGCGGGTCCACGTGGTGGCCTGATCCTGGCGAAAGGCGGTGACGAAGAGCTGTACAAAAAACTGAACTCTGCCGTGTTCCCAAGCGCGCAGGGCGGCCCGCTGATGCACGTTATCGCGGCAAAAGCGGTAGCGCTGAAAGAAGCGATGGAGCCAGAGTTCAAGGTTTATCAGCAGCAGGTTGCTAAGAACGCCAAAGCGATGGTGGAAGTGTTCCTGAACCGTGGCTACAAAGTGGTTTCTGGCGGTACTGAAAACCACCTGTTCCTGCTGGATCTGGTTGATAAGAACCTGACCGGTAAAGAAGCTGACGCTGCCCTGGGCCGCGCTAACATCACCGTGAACAAAAACAGCGTGCCAAACGATCCGAAGAGCCCGTTCGTGACGTCCGGTATCCGTATCGGTTCTCCGGCTGTGACGCGTCGCGGCTTTAAAGAAGCGGAAGTGAAAGAGCTGGCTGGCTGGATGTGTGACGTTCTGGACAACATCAATGACGAAGCGGTTATCGAGCGCGTCAAAGGTAAAGTTCTGGATATCTGCGCACGCTTCCCGGTATACGCATAATTCCTCTGCTCAGCAGAACGTTAAAAGGCCGCGCGTGCGGCCTTTTTTTATGGCTTAACGGCGGTCAAGGGATATTGCGCCTGGACCTACAATCGCCAGCAATATAAATGCGCCCGCAATACTGACATTCTTGTAGAAATTAATCATATTCGGTACGACCGCGTCACCGGTCATATTCCAGTAATGGTGACCAATCACCGCCGTGCCCAGCGTGTAGAACACAAACAGCACGGCAAGAGGACGGGTGAAAAAGCCCAGTACGATCAGGATGGCGGCTGGCACCTCCATCACCACCGCAATAATGGCCGCCAGCATGGGCATCGGTGTCCCCAGCGAGGTCATATATTGTACGGTGCCGCTAAACCCCGTCAGTTTCGGATAACCAAAGATAATAAACAGGACGACAAGCGCGATACGGGCAATCAACAACAACAGATGGCGTGACTGACCAAAATCGAGATAACGTAGTGAGTTCATGGCAGAAAACCTCTGCAAGTGGAGTAATTTAAACGTAATACACATTTTCATTCCCTGCCATAAGCCTGACGACTGCACGATATGTTAATTTTTCGTTAATTTATAGCAGGCTATCTACTTGCTTAATTTTTCTATTCTCGCCAGACTATGGCCTCCATTTCGGGAGGGATTCATGGTCTTGCATTCCACGCGCTGGCTGGCGCT
This sequence comes from Enterobacter cloacae complex sp. IR5458, assembly GCF_049238025.1. Lineage (NCBI taxonomy): Bacteria > Pseudomonadati > Pseudomonadota > Gammaproteobacteria > Enterobacterales > Enterobacteriaceae > Enterobacter > Enterobacter cloacae complex sp. IR5458. The sequence continues at coordinate 80,216 of NZ_JBMKIF010000016.1, read as the reverse complement.
CAGCTATTTCACCTATTTCTTTAGCTACGGTATTTTTCTGCCATTCTGGAGCGTCTGGCTCAAGGGAATCGGCCTGACTCCAGAGACCATCGGCGTTCTGCTGGGGGCCGGACTGGTGGCGCGTTTTCTTGGCAGCCTGCTGATTGCCCCGCGCGTCAGCGATCCCTCTCTGCTGATCAAGGCTGTACGCATTCTCGCGCTGCTCACCCTGGTCTTTGTCGCCTGCTTCTGGGTAAGCCATCAGTTTGCCTGGCTGATGGTGGTGATGGTCGGCTTTAACCTGTTCTTCTCTCCGCTGGTTCCTCTGACGGATGCGCTGGCGAACACCTGGCAAAAGCAGATCACCATGGACTATGGCCGCGTGCGCCTGTGGGGCTCTATTGCTTTTGTTATCGGCTCCGCGCTGGTGGGGAAACTGGTCAGCCTCTACGACTACCGTGCGATTCTGGCTCTGCTGAGCATCGGGATAGCGTCGATGCTGCTGGGAATGCTGTTACGTCCATCCGTGATGCCGCAGGGAGAAAGTCGCCATCAGGAGAGCGCGGGCTGGCCAGCCTGGCGGAGCCTGGTCGCACAGAGCTGGCGCTTTCTGGCGTGCGTCTGTCTGCTTCAGGGGGCGCATGCGGCGTACTATGGCTTCAGCGCTATCTACTGGCAGGGGGCGGGCTACTCTGCCTCTGCGGTTGGTTATCTCTGGTCGCTGGGCGTGGTGGCCGAAGTCATTATTTTCGCCCTGAGCAAAAAGCTGTTCCGCCGTTTTGGCGCGCGCGATCTGCTGTTGCTTTCGGCGATTTGCGGCGTGGCACGCTGGGGTATTATGGGCTGGACGACGGATCTGCCATGGCTGATCGTGGCGCAAATTCTGCACTGCGGCACCTTCACCGTATGTCACCTGGCGGCGATGCGCTATATCGCTGCGCGTGAGGGCGGGGACGTGATTCGTCTGCAGTCGGTCTATTCCGCGGTAGCAATGGGCGGCAGTATTGCGGTGATGACGGTCTTTGCCGGTTTCCTGTATCAACACCTCGGGCACGGCGTCTTCTGGGTAATGGCGCTGGTGGCGCTACCGGCGATGTTTGTTCGACCAAAAGTGGCCGCACGCGCGTAACTACGACTCCAGCATCGCGCGAATATGCTCTTGCTGCTGCACATTCAGTGATTCAACCGCGTGGATCAACGGCGGCGAGAACAGCGGCAGGGCAACAGGATAGGGGGTGACCACCAGCGCGGCTTCGCGCGGCGCGCCCTCTTTCTGAAAAGCCTGCAACGTCAGATAGCGAATATTGAGCGGCAGCAGCGTCAACTCGCGCAGCTGCTGTTCAATCAGCTCCTCACAGGATTTATCTTCCCCGGTCAACAGCACCACCTGCTTTTCATGGAGATCGGACTCCTGCATCAGCCAGGCGCCGAAAATCACCGCGACCAGGCTCATCTCTTCATCGGAAAAACGCAGGCCAAACTCCGCTTCCAGCTCAAACAGCGCCTCTTTCGTGGTGCGTAACAGCCGGGGATAGAGACGATGGATCTCCTCTGGCAGGCTGTTGTCGATGCCAATTTCAAACAGGGAACGGTCCAGCGCCTGAGACAGATGGATATACAGCTGATCGGTCAGCCCTTGCTCGTCGCTGAAGTTCATCCCGGTCTGCGAGCGAAAACGGGCCACCATGCGCACGATGGCGCGACGCAAACGCTCATCCTGCTGGTGCTTATCGAGCACCGGATCGGGCGTGCGGAGCATCATAAACAGCAGCGCCAGAAACAACTGCTCATCCACATGCGCGCCCTGAGGAACGCGCCGCTTCCAGTGACGGACGATCTCCTGCGCCGTAAAATACTCTCCCCGCGACTGCGTCCAGCTGCGCTGGGCATGGGAAAATTGTGGCGTATTCCCCAGGTGGTGCTGGATAAGGCAGTATTGTAAGTAGAGTTGTAAGAACTGGATGTCGCGACACTCAAACTGCCGCTGCAGCTTGCGCGAGCAGAAGTTGATTAACGCCCGCAGGTTAGCATCGTCGTAAAGTGGCCGCGCGATGCCGTGTTGTTTAAGCGCGGTTTTTAACGCTGGCGTAAACTGGTGCGAGACAAACTGCGGGCAAAGGCGGAGCGCCCTGCGCAGCCAGTGCAGCAGGCATAAACGCTGGTTCAGGGCAGTGCCTTCAATCCGGTAGCTGCCGTCGTGGTGCGTGACGATATCCAGCCGGTGATAGCGCTGGATTTCATCGCGCGTCTCGGCTATATCTTGCCGTGCCAGGACGTCGTCCACGCCGTTGGCTGCGATTATGCTCTGTGCGGTGACGGCAGCATCGGGCAGGTAAAGCATTAAAAGCACCTGGCAACGGCGCTGCGAACTGGAAAGCACAGATGGAATTTCAAGCGTCGTCATCATCTGTCGGGTATCCAGTGTGGATGTTTGATAAGAATAGCTAAAGGATGGGGGCTGAAAAGCGCACCGGCAGGCCTTTCACTCAGGATTGCTGGAGAACATCACAGAATTTTTGACGTGAGGAATTGATGCAGACAGTTAAACACAGTGCGATGGCGTTATTTTTGGCGGTTATCTCCTTCACCACCTGCGCACATCCTCACAGTTTTATCAGCCTGAAAACCGAACTGGTCACCGACGGCACGCAGTTAAGTGGCCTGAAGATGCGCTGGACGATGGATGAAATCACCTCGGCTGACCTGCTTTATGATGCGGGAAATGCGAAGCCCGGCGATGAAATCTGGAAAAAGCTGGCGGCGGAAGTGATGGCTAACGTGCTGGGTCAGCACTACTTCACCGAGTTCTGGCATAACGGCCAGAAGGTGAAGTTTCTTAACCGACCCACGGAGTATGGTATGTCACGCGACGGGCATCAGGCGGTGCTGACGTTCGTCCTTCCGCTGGCGCACCCGCAGCCGCTGGCAGGGCAAAAATATACTTTTTCCACTTTTGACCCCACCTACTACGTCGACATGCACTACGCCGACGAGAGCGATGTACAGCTTCCGGCCTCGTTGCAGAAAACCTGCAAAATGGCGGTTCACACCCCGAATCCCAGCGAAGAGACGCTGAACTTTGCCGTCTCTCTTGATAAAGAAGATGCGCCACCGGAGGACATGGAGTTGGGTAAACAGTTCGCGCAGGAGGTGACGTTACAATGTCAGTGATCGCTTCTCCGTCCCGCAAATCTCGCCGCTGGCTTCATCTTTGGCCGCTGGCGCTTTTTATACTGTTAGCTATTGGCGGTTCGCTCTGGCTGTGGCAGGCCTGGCCGCAGGTGATGATGAAAAGCATCATCTGGCAACGCGAGGTGAACCAGCAGATGAGTGGTTTACTGAAAGCGGTGGCGGAGAACCCAACGAAAGCGGGCGGTTCCCTGCTGGCGTTCAGCTTTATCTACGGGGTGCTGCATGCGCTGGGGCCTGGGCATGGCAAAATCGTTATCACCACCTGGCTTGCGACCCATCCGTCGAAGCTGAAATCGAGTATCGGGCTGACGCTGGCCTCCTCGCTGCTTCAGGGGGGCGTGGCGATTGGGCTGGTTGTCGTGGTGCTTTCACTTCTTCAGCTTCCAGCCCGGCAGCTGCACATGAGTAGCTTCTGGCTGGAAAAGGGGAGCTATGCGCTGGTGGGCGTGCTGGGGCTGATCCTCTGCTGGCGAGCGCTGAAAAAACTGCGCGCGCTGCTGCAAAAAACGCAATTCAGGACTTTTACGCCGCATCACGTTCACGATGAAAACTGTGGCTGCGGACATCAGCATCTGCCGACGCAGGAACAGCTACAGAACGGTGATGACTGGCGTGCGCGGCTGATGATTGTGCTCTCGATGGGGATGCGCCCGTGCTCGGGGGCAATCATGGTGTTGTTGTTCAGCAAGGTGATTGGCGTGTTTAGCTGGGGAATGCTGTCTGCGCTGGCGATGGCGGCTGGAACGTCACTGACGATTTCTTCGCTGGCGTTGCTGGTGCACAGCTTCCGTCAGCTGGCGGTTAAACTCAGCGGCAATAAAACGCCGGTGCTGTGGCGACAGGTCGGATGGACAACGCTCGCGCTGGCGGGCGGGGTGATTCTGCTGGTGGCGGCGGTGACGATGTGGATGAGCGCGGTGCCGGTGGGAAGGGGATTGCGGCCTTTCTGACGTACCTGAGGGATTTTGTAGGCCCGGTAAGCGTAGCGCCACCGGGCATAATACGCTCGATTAACGCTTCAGCGCGTCGCTCAGTTCATCACGCATGTTTGCCAGCATGGCTTTAACGACACGTGGGTTACCTGCAACGATGTTGCCGGTAGACATATAGTTATGGCCGCCGGTGAAATCACACACGATGGCACCTGCTTCACGTGCGATCAGCTCGCCCGCGGCAAAATCCCATGGCTTCAGAGACAGCTCGAAGTATCCGTCAACGCGGCCGGTCGCCACGTAAGCCAGATCCAGCGCAGCAGAACCGGTGCGACGGAAGTCCGCGCATTCGGTGAACAGTTTGCCCAGGATATTCATGTAGGTGGTTGCGTGCTGTTTCGCCTTGAACGGGAAACCGGTCGCCAGGATGGTGCCGTCCAGATCGCGAGCGTTGTTGCAGCGCAGACGGTAGCCATTCAGCTGTGCGCCCTGACCGCGGGTAGCGGTGAACAGTTCGTTACGCATTGGATCGTAGACAACAGCGACTTCAGTACGGCCTTTGATGCGTACGGCGATAGACACAGAGAAGTGTGGCAGGCGTTTAACGAAGTTGGTGGTGCCATCCAGTGGATCGATAACCCATTGAACATCCTGATCGGTACCTTCATGTTCACCGCTTTCTTCGGTGATGATGGTGTGCTGCGGGTAAGATTTGCGGATCGTTTCGATAATAATCGCTTCTGCGGCTTTATCGACATTCGTCACGAAATCATTGCTGCCTTTCTGGCTGGTTTCTACGGAGTCTGGCGTTTCGTAGTGTTTGGCAATTACATTACCCGCCTTGCGCGCTGCGCGCACGGCGATGGTCAGCATCGGATGCATCGGTCTCTCTCACTGGATGTTAAAGAACAGGAAAATCGGCGCAGAGTATAGCAGCGGGATCGGATTATGTCTCTCGTTTATGATAATATGCCCGAATATTCTTCAGACGCTGAATTCAGACACTAAAAATTATGCTGCAAAACATTCGAATCGTGCTGGTCGAAACATCGCACACCGGCAACATGGGCTCCGTTGCCCGCGCTATGAAAACCATGGGCTTAACGAACCTGTGGCTGGTTAACCCGCTGGTGAAGCCAGACTCGCAGGCCATCGCCCTGGCCGCCGGAGCCAGCGACGTGATTGGCAACGCGCAGATCGTCGATACCCTCGACGAAGCGCTGGCAGGCTGCAGCCTGGTGGTCGGCACCAGCGCCCGCTCCCGCACATTGCCGTGGCCGATGCTGGACCCGCGCGAATGCGGTCTGAAGAGTGTCTCTGAGGCAGAGCAGGCGCCGGTTGCGCTGGTGTTTGGCCGTGAGCGCGTTGGCCTGACCAACGATGAACTGCAGAAATGCCACTACCATGTGGCGATTGCCGCTAACCCGGAATACAGCTCGCTGAACCTGGCGATGGCAGTGCAGGTGATCGCCTACGAAGTGCGTATGGCGTGGCTGGCGACGCAGGAGAAAGAGGTAGAGCCTAAAGAAGAGACGGCCTACCCGCTGGTGGATGACCTGGAGCGTTTCTATGGTCACCTGGAGCAGACGCTGCTTTCGACCGGCTTTATTCGTGAAGGCCATCCAGGCCAGGTGATGAACAAGTTGCGCCGTCTGTTCACCCGCGCGCGCCCGGAAAGCCAGGAGCTGAACATCCTGCGCGGCATTCTGGCGTCGATTGAGCAAAAGAATAAGGAGTAGTGTCGTCTGTTCGCCGGGTGGCGCTTCGCTTACCCGACCTACAAAACTCGTAGGCCCGTGCAAGCGCAGCGCCGCCGGGCAAAAGGATACGGCACAGAAGGTTAAATACCTGACTAAAACAGTCAAGTAAATAGTTGACCATTTTAGTCAGGAATGTCAGACTTGGCCCTGCTATGCAATACCCCCATTTTACAATAAAAAACCCCGGGCAGGGGCGAGTTTGAGGTTAAGTAAGACATGAGACTGACATCTAAAGGGCGTTATGCCGTGACCGCGATGCTGGACGTTGCGCTCAACTCCGAAGCGGGCCCGGTTCCGTTGGCTGATATTTCTGAACGACAAGGGATCTCCCTCTCCTATCTGGAACAGCTGTTCTCCAGACTGCGTAAAAATGGACTGGTTTCCAGCGTTCGTGGCCCGGGCGGCGGTTATCTGCTGGGTAAAGACGCGGGCAGTATTGCAGTGGGTGAAGTGATTAGCGCAGTTGACGAATCCGTCGACGCGACCCGTTGCCAGGGTAAAGGCGGCTGCCAGGGCGGCGATAAGTGCCTGACCCACGCGCTGTGGCGCGATCTGAGCGACCGTCTGACCGGCTTCCTGAACAACATCACCCTCGGTGAGCTGGTGAATAACCAGGAAGTTCTGGATGTATCAGGCCGTCAGCACAGCCATGATTCCCAACGCAGCACCCGCGCGCAGGACGCCATCGACGTCAAACTGCGCGCGTAATAAAACGATAAGTATTTCAGAATCAGGCCGGGGCACCGCGCCCCGCGTACTCGGTCGTACATCCAGCCGGTTGCCTGATTCCTTGCATTGAAGCGATGTACGGAGTTTATAGAGCAATGAAATTACCGATTTATCTCGATTACTCCGCAACCACGCCGGTGGACCCGCGTGTTGCCGAGAAAATGATGCAGTGTCTGACCCTGGACGGAAACTTTGGTAACCCAGCTTCCCGTTCACACCGTTTTGGCTGGCATGCTGAAGAGGCGGTTGATATCGCCCGTAATCAGATTGCTGACCTGGTGGGTGCCGACCCGCGTGAGATTGTTTTCACCTCCGGTGCGACCGAATCCGACAACCTGGCGATCAAAGGTGCAGCCAACTTTTATCAGAAAAAAGGCAAGCACATTATCACCAGCAAAACCGAACACAAAGCCGTGCTGGACACCTGCCGTCAGCTGGAGCGTGAAGGGTACGAAGTGACGTACCTGGCGCCGCAGAGCAACGGGATCATCGACCTGAAAGAGCTCGAAGCAGCGATGCGTGATGACACCATTCTGGTCTCCATCATGCACGTCAACAACGAAATCGGCGTCGTTCAGGACATCGCCACCATCGGCGAAATGTGCCGTGCGCGCGGTATTATCTACCACGTAGATGCGACCCAGAGCGTGGGTAAACTGCCTATCGACCTGAGCCAGCTGAAAGTGGACCTGATGTCCTTCTCCGGCCACAAAATCTATGGCCCGAAAGGGATCGGCGCGCTGTACGTTCGTCGTAAGCCACGTATACGCATCGAAGCACAGATGCACGGCGGCGGTCACGAGCGCGGCATGCGTTCCGGTACGCTGCCTGTTCACCAGATCGTGGGCATGGGCGAAGCATACCGCATTGCGAAAGAAGAGATGGAAACCGAGATGGCACGCCTGCGCACGCTGCGTAACCGTCTGTGGGACGGCGTGAAGGATATGGAAGAAGTGTATCTGAACGGCGATCTCGAGCAGGGCGCGCCAAACATCCTCAACGTCAGCTTCAACTATGTTGAAGGCGAGTCGCTGATCATGGCCCTCAAAGACCTGGCCGTTTCTTCCGGTTCTGCCTGTACGTCTGCAAGCCTGGAGCCATCCTACGTGCTGCGCGCGCTGGGTATGACTGACGAGCTGGCACACAGCTCTATCCGTTTCTCTTTAGGTCGTTTCACTACCGAAGAAGAGATTGACTACACCATCAAGCTGGTTCGTAACTCCATCGGCCGTCTGCGTGACCTTTCTCCACTGTGGGAAATGTTTAAGCAGGGCGTGGATCTGAACAGCATTGAATGGTCACATCACTAATCGGTACATAAGGAGAATTCAATCATGGCATACAGCGAAAAAGTCATCGATCATTACGAAAACCCGCGCAACGTTGGCTCTTTTGACAACAGCGACGAATCTGTTGGTAGCGGCATGGTGGGTGCACCGGCGTGTGGCGACGTGATGAAGTTGCAGATTAAAGTCAACAATGAAGGTATCATTGAAGACGCGCGCTTCAAGACCTACGGCTGCGGTTCTGCCATTGCGTCCAGCTCCCTGGTCACTGAATGGGTGAAGGGCAAGTCTCTGGACGAAGCACAGGCAATCAAGAACACGGATATTGCTGAAGAACTCGAACTGCCACCGGTGAAAATTCACTGTTCTATTCTGGCAGAAGACGCGATCAAAGCCGCCATTGCGGATTACAAAAGCAAACGTGAAGCAAAATAATTGAGGTTTGAGTATGTCGATTACCCTTAGCGACAGCGCTGCCGCGCGAGTAAGCTCTTTTCTGGCGAACCGTGGTAAAGGCTTTGGCCTGCGACTGGGCGTACGTACCTCCGGCTGTTCTGGTATGGCTTACGTACTGGAGTTTGTTGACGAGCCGGCGTCTGATGACACCGTGTTTGAAGACAAGGGCGTGAAGGTGGTGGTCGATGGCAAAAGCCTGCAATTCCTCAACGGCACTCAGCTGGACTTCGTCAAAGAAGGCCTGAACGAAGGGTTCAAATTCACGAACCCGAACGTCAAAGACGAGTGTGGTTGCGGCGAAAGCTTCCACGTTTAACCGCGCGTCATCCGAAACCCCACCGTGGCTTTGCTGCGCTTGGGGTTTGTTCTAACAGGCTACCCCTGAGATTGTTATGGATTACTTCACTCTCTTCGGACTACCCGCTCAATACCCGATCGATCTTCAGGCGCTGACGGTCCGTTTTCAGGATTTGCAGCGTCAGTACCATCCGGATAAATTCGCCAGCGGGACGCAGGCCGAGCAGTTGGCTGCAGTTTCGCACTCTGCAACCATTAATCAGGCCTGGCAGACGCTGCGTCATCCGCTGGCGCGTGCTGAATATCTGCTCTCGCTCCACGGTTTTGATCTGGCGAGCGAACAGCATACCGTTCGCGATACGGCGTTTCTGATGGAACAGCTGGAGCTGCGCGAAGAGCTGGATGAGATTGAACAGGCTAAAGACGAAGCGCGCCTGGAAAGCTTTATCACGCGCGTGAAGGGTATGTTTGATACCCGCCATCAGCAGATGGTGGAGCAACTGAACAACGAGACCTGGGACGTGGCGGCAGACACTGTGCGCAAACTCCGTTTTCTCGATAAACTGCGAAGCAGTGCTGAACAACTCGAAGAAAAGCTGCTCGATTTTTAATTTCGGAAGCAATTATGGCCTTATTACAAATTAGTGAGCCTGGCTTAAGTGCCGCACCGCACCAGCGTCGTCTGGCGGTGGGTATTGACCTGGGCACCACCAATTCTCTCGTGGCGACCGTGCGTAGCGGCCAGGCGGAAACGCTGGCTGACGAGCAGGGCCTCCATCTGCTGCCTTCCGTGGTCCACTACCAGCAGCAGGGTCACGCGGTAGGCTACGACGCGCGCGCCAACGCCGCGCGCGATCCGGCCAACACCATCAGCTCGGTTAAGCGCATGATGGGCCGTTCGCTGGCCGATATTCAGACCCGTTACCCGCATCTGCCGTATCAGCTTCAGGCCAGTGAAAACGGCCTGCCGATGATCGCGACCGAGGCTGGTCTGCTGAACCCGATCCGTGTTTCTTCGGACATCCTGAAGGCGCTGGCAGCGCGCGCTACGGCGACGCTCGGCGGCGATCTCGACGGCGTGGTGATTACCGTTCCGGCCTATTTTGACGATGCACAGCGTCAGGGCACCAAGGACGCCGCCCGTCTGGCAGGCCTGCACGTATTACGCCTGCTGAACGAACCGACGGCGGCGGCCATTGCCTATGGCCTCGACTCCGGTCAGGAAGGGGTGATTGCCGTTTACGACCTCGGCGGCGGTACCTTTGATATCTCCATCCTGCGCTTAAGCCGTGGCGTATTTGAAGTGCTGGCGACCGGCGGGGATTCCGCGCTGGGCGGCGATGACTTCGACCATCTGCTGGCGGATTACATTCGTGAGCAGGCGGGGATTGCCGATCGCAGCGATGCGCGCGTCCAGCGTGAACTGCTGGATGCCGCCATTGACGCCAAAATTGCCCTCAGCGATGCGCAGACGGTTACCGTGAACGTGGCGGGCTGGCAGGGGGAAATCTCCCGTGACCAGTTTAACGATCTGATCGCACCTTTGGTGAAACGCACGCTGCTGGCCTGCCGTCGCGCATTGAAAGATGCGGGCGTTGAGGCTGACGAGGTGCTGGAAGTGGTCATGGTCGGCGGTTCTACCCGTGTGCCGCTGGTGCGCGAACGTGTAGGTGAGTTCTTTGGCCGCACGCCGCTGACCGCCATCGATCCGGACAAAGTGGTTGCCGTGGGCGCGGCCATTCAGGCCGATATTTTGGTCGGCAACAAGCCGGACAGTGAAATGCTGCTGCTGGACGTTATCCCGCTGTCCCTTGGTTTAGAAACCATGGGTGGCCTGGTGGAGAAAGTCATCCCGCGTAACACCACCATTCCGGTGGCGCGCGCGCAGGAGTTCACCACCTTTAAAGACGGCCAGACTGCGATGTCCATCCACGTCATGCAGGGCGAACGCGAACTGGTGCAGGACTGCCGCTCTCTGGCGCGCTTTGCACTGCGCGGTATCCCGGCATTGCCAGCGGGCGGGGCGCATATTCGCGTTACCTTCCAGGTTGATGCGGACGGCCTGCTGAGCGTCACGGCGATGGAAAAATCCACCGGCGTGGAATCGTCCATCCAGGTGAAGCCGTCCTACGGCCTGACCGATGGCGAGATCGCCTCCATGATTCAGGACTCAATGAGCTACGCCGAGCAGGATGTGAAGGCGCGTATGCTGGCGGAACAGAAAGTGGAAGCCGCACGCGTGCTGGAAAGCCTGACCGGGGCACTCAATGCCGATGCCGCGCTGTTAAGCGCCGCTGAGCGTCAGGTGATTGACGAGGCTGCCGCGCACTTAAGCGTCGTCGCCATGGGCAATGATGCTGACGCAATAGAAGAAGCCATTAAAAACGTTGATAAACAAACCCAGGACTTCGCCGCTCGCCGCATGGACAAATCCGTCCGCGTCGCGCTGAAAGGCCAGTCCGTGGACGAGGTTTAATATGCCAAAGATTGTTATTTTGCCTCATGCGGACCTTTGTCCGGATGGCGCTGTTCTGGAAGCGAAGACCGGCGAAACCATTCTCGATGTTGCCCTGCGCGCAGGTATCGAAGTGGAACACGCCTGTGAAAAATCCTGTGCCTGCACCACCTGTCACTGCATCGTGCGTGAAGGTTTTGACTCGCTCGCCGAAAGCACCGAAGACGAAGACGACATGCTGGATAAAGCATGGGGCCTGGAGCCAGACAGCCGCTTAAGCTGCCAGGCCGCGGTGACCGACGAAGATCTGGTCGTGGAATTCCCACGCTACACTATCAACCACGCACGCGAGCATTGATATGGGACTGAAGTGGACAGACAGCCGTGAGATCGGCGAAGCGCTCTACGACGCGAACCCGGATCTCGATCCGAAAACCGTACGATTCACCGACATGCACCAGTGGATCTGCGATTTAGACGATTTCGACGACGATCCAAACGCATCCAATGAAAAAATTCTGGAGGCGATTCTGTTAGTCTGGTTAGATGAAGCAGAGTAAATCACTTAACGGGCTGCCTTCAGGCGGCCCGTTTGCTAATAAGGATAAATAAAATGACCGAAGCGATGAAGATTACGCTCTCTACGCAGCCTGCCGACGCGCGCTGGGGCGAGAAAGCCAGCTACAGCATCAATAACGACGGTATTACCCTGCACCTGACGGGCAACGATGATTTGGGCCTGATCCAGCGCGCCGCGCGCAAAATCGACAGTCTTGGGATCAAACATGTCTCGCTGGAAGGCGAAGGCTGGGACACCGACCGCAGCTGGGCATTCTGGGCGGGGTACAAAGGTCCGAAAGGCACCCGCAAAATTGAGTGGGCAAACCTCGACGAAGCCGGTCAGAAAGAGCTGGAAAGCCGCCTACAGATCATCGACTGGGTGCGCGACACCATCAACGCCCCGGCGGAAGAGTTAGGTCCTGAGCAGCTGGCGCAGCGCGCCGTTGACCTGCTGTGCGGCGTGGCGGGCGACAAAATGTCCTACCGCATCACCAAAGGTGAAGACCTGCGCGAGCAGAACTATATGGGTATCCACACCGTAGGCCGTGGCTCTGAGCGACCTCCGGTCCTGCTGGCGCTGGATTACAACCCAACCGGCGATAAAGAAGCGCCTGTCTTTGCCTGCCTGGTCGGCAAAGGCATTACTTTTGACACCGGCGGCTACAGCCTGAAGCAGAGCGCGTTCATGGACTCCATGAAGTCCGACATGGGCGGCGCGGCAACCATTACTGGTGCGCTGGCGTTCGCGATTACCCGCGGCCTGAACAAGCGCGTGAAGCTTTACCTGTGCTGCGCCGACAACATGGTCAGCGGCAATGCCTTCAAGCTGGGCGACATCATTCGCTACCGCAACGGCAAAAATGTTGAAGTGATGAATACCGATGCCGAAGGCCGCCTGGTGCTGGCTGATGGCCTGATTGACGCCTCTGCGCAGAAACCTGAGCTGATTATCGACATGGCGACCCTGACCGGTGCGGCGAAAACCGCCCTGGGGAACGACTACCATGCGCTGTTCAGCTTCGATGACAAGCTGGCCGCACGCCTGCTGGCAAGCGCTGCTGCGGAAAACGAGCCATTCTGGCGTCTGCCGCTGGCCGAGTTCCACCGCAGCCAGCTGCCGTCCAACTTTGCCGAGCTGAATAACACCGCAAGCGCGGCGTATCCGGCAGGGGCAAGTACCGCAGCAGGCTTCCTGTCTCACTTCGTTGAGAACTATCACGAAGGCTGGCTGCACATCGACTGCTCCGCAACCTACCGTAAAGCAGCGGTAGAACAGTGGTCCGCGGGTGCGACCGGTCTGGGCGTGCGTACCGTGGCGAACCTGCTGACGGCTGAGTAACCTTTTTTGCCGGGTGGCGCTACGCTTACCCGGCCTACAAAACCCGTAGGCCCGTGCAAGCGTAGCGCCGCCGGGCAATTGTGAAGTAGCCAAACTATGTCCGAAACCAAAAACGAATTAGAAACTCTGCTGGAACAGGCGGCCACCGAGCCCGCTCACCGTCCGGCATTTTTCCGCACGTTGCTGGAATCTACCGTCTGGGTGCCAGGCACCGCAGCGGAAGGTGAGCAGGTTGTGGAAGACAGCGCGCTGGATCTGCTGCACTGGGAGAAAGACGACGGATCTTCAGTGATCCCGTTCTTTACCTCACTGGAAGCGCTGCAGGAAGCCGTGGAAAATGAACAGGCATTCGTGGTGATGCCGGTGCGTACGCTGTTTGAAATGACGTTGGGCCAGACCCTGTTCCTCAACGCCAAACTGCCAACCGGGAAAGAGTTCACCCCGCGTGAAATCAGCCACCTGATGGGTGAAGAGGGCAATCCGCTCAGCACTCAGGAAGTGCTGGAAGGGGGCGAAACGCTGCTGCTCTCCGAAGTGGCCGAGCCGCCCGCGCAGATGATTGACTCCCTGACCACGCTCTTCAAAACGCTCAAGCCCGTCAGGCGCGCATTCCTCTGCTCCATTAAAGAGAATGCCGACGAGCAACCGGTGCTGCTGATCGGTATTGAAGCAGATGGCGATATCGACGACATCATTCAGGCGGCGGGAAGCGTGGCGACCGACACGCTGCCGGGCGACGAGCCGATTGATATCTGCCAGGTGACGAAAGGTGAGAAGGGCATCAGCCATTTTATTACCGAGCACATCACGCCGTTTTATGAGCGTCGCTGGGGCGGGTTCCTGCGCGATCTCAAAACCAACCGCATTATCTGATGACGCGGGGTGAACTTCACCCCGTTGCTTCCAGCAGCAGTAAATCCATCAGCAGTACCAGATTCGACTCAAATGACGTCACGCCTGCTGCTTCAGCAGCGAAATGCACCGCTTCGTCATAGAGGGCAAAGTGTACGTCCGCCATCCCCGCCAGCGTATTGGCCGAAGCGCGGGTAAACGCGACGACGGTCATCCCGACGTTTTTGGCAATTCGCGCTTTATCCAGCACCTGCTCCGTTTCGCCGCTGCGTGAAACGGCAATGAACACCTGATAGCGGGCGGCGTTGCTGAGAAAAATGTTCCGGCTGTCCCCTGGCCCGGAAATAAATGCCGTTTTGCCCAACACCTGCAATTTCTTGGTCAGGTACTCGGCAAACAGATAGGAAAACCCGGCACCGTAGAGAAAAAAGCTCTCTTTCTGGCGCAGCAGGTTGGCAAACTGCTGGCGTTTGTCCTGGGTGACCCACTGAAAAGTTTGCTGATAGTTGGCGATGAATTGATTAAAAAGGGCAGGTAGCTCAGGGAGCGATTGCTCCTGCACGGCGATATGCGGCGTGTCAGAAAGCAGCTGCTTGCAGTGCCAGATAAACTCGCTAAAACCGCTGAACCCCAGCTTCTGACACAGCCGCATAATGGTGGCGGTAGAAACAAATGTCGCCTGCGCCAGCTCGCGCACCGTGATATTGCCCACCAGCAGCGGATGCTCCGTGAGGTGGGCGAGGACGCGATACTCCGCGCGGGTCAGTGACGCCCCGCGCGTTAACAGCGTGGCCAGGCGGTTATCCATTATTTTGCCGGTTCAACCGGCAGATCGTCTCGCGCACCCCATTCGCTCCAGGCGCCGTCGTAAAGAGTGACGTCGTTAACCCCGAGGGTGGCAAGTGCCAGAATCACCACGCAGGCCGTTACGCCGGAACCGCAGCTGGCAATGATCGGACGATGTAAATCCACACCCGCACGGTCAAAAATGGCGCGCAGTTCATCGGTGGTTTTCAGCTCCCCTTCAAATACCAGATCGCCCCACGGCACGTTCAGCGCGCCCGGAATATGTCCACGCTTCAGGCCCGGACGCGGTTCATCTGCTTCGGCATTAAAGCGAGGAGCAGGACGGGCATCGACAATTTGCGCCGTCTTTTCGTGGCTAACGACCAGTACGTCAGTCAGACGTTTGACGACGTGTGCGTCAAACGTGGCATCAAAATCACCTTCCGGCAGCGTGACATCACCCTGCTGAAGCGGCAGGTCATCACGCTTCCAGCCCGCCAGACCGCCTGCCAGAATTGACACTTTCTCTACGCCAAACTGTTTTAACATCCACCACGCGCGCGGTGCGGAAAAGAGGTTGCCCTCATCGTAAACAACCAGATGCTTGTCGCGGCTCACGCCCAGCTCGCGCATCGCTACGGAAAAGGCTTCCGGGCGCGGCAGCATGTGCGGCAGGGGAGAGTTGTGATCGGAGAGGGCTTCAATATCAAAAAATACCGCATCAGGCAGATGGCCAGCACGGTATTCAGCGACCATATCACGAAGATGTTCTTGCCCGGCTGGGGCCATTCGCGCGTCAATAATCTGGACTTCCGGGTCGTCGCCGTGCTCAATCAGCCAGTCGGCGGCGACAAAATATGAGGTGGACATGGGATGCCTCCATTCTTTTCCGTAAAAAAGGATTGTCGGTGTTTTTTATGACACCGACAAGCAAACCACGTTCAACTCGCGAGCAAGCCCCTATTTTTTCACCGTTTCGCCATTCTGCCAGGCCTTTTGCAGTGCGGGCCAGTAGTCGCGGTTGGCTTCGATCATCTCATCCAGAATTGCTTTCGCGTGCGCCATGGTCGGCACGGTGCGGTTCAGGGTGAAGGCCTGCAGGGCTTTCTCATAACTGCCTTCGATGGTCGCCTCCACCAGCAGCTGTTCGGATGCCAGCTGCTGTTGCAGCAGGGTCTGATGGAACAGCGGCACCCGACCGATGCGCACAGGCTCTGGTCCTTCGGAGGTGATATAGGCGGGCACTTCCACCATCGCATCGTAGGGCAGGTTGGTAATCGCCCCGCGGTTTTCCACCATCACCAGATGGCGGCTGCGCAGGTTAAAGGCCAGCGAGCAGGCCACGTCGACGATAAACTCGCCGTGGACGCCCACGTGGAAGGCATCCGGCAGGATCCCGGTGCGCTTGTACTCTTGCGCAGCAGCAAAGAGTTTTTTCTCACGCCCGTCCATCACTTCGTTGGCGCGGGTATAGTCCGGGTTCTGATGCTCCACAATCTGGTTTGGCATCAGGTAATACTGCAGATACGGGTTCGGCAGGTACTCCGGGAAGTTATCCATGACGGGCTTGATGTTGCGCCAGGTCTTCACCCAGGAGGGATCGGAATGTTGCGGATCGGTTTTAGCGGCGTCTTCCGTCAACAGGCCAAACTTCGCGATATGTTTGCGCAGTTCGGGCAGCTTGTCTTCGCCGTCCACCAGCACGCGGGTAAACCAGCCGAAGTGGTTCAGGCCGAAATAGTCCACCTCCAGCTTGTGGCGATCCACGCCCAGAATGGCACCCATATTGCGCATTGCGGCGACGGGCATATCGCAGATGTTCAGCACCCGCGCGTTCGGGCGCAGGCGGCGCACGCCTTCCGCCACGATCGCTGCCGGGTTGGAGTAGTTCACGATCCAGGCTTTTTCATGCGCGTAGCGATCCACCCGATCGATAAGCTCGACCATCGGCAGGATCGTGCGCAGTCCGTACGCCAGCCCGCCGGGACCGCAAGTCTCCTGGCCGACCACGCCGTGCCGCAGTGGGATCTTCTCATCCTGCTCGCGCATTTTATACTGACCGACCCGCATCTGGGCGAAGACGAAATGTGCGCCGCTGAACGCCACTTCCGGGTCAGTGGTGACGGTGAATTTGATGCTTTCACTGTGGTCACGAATCACTTTCTCAACCACCGGCGCGATGGTGTTCTGACGCGCCTCGTCGATGTCATAGAGGCGGATTTCGGCCAGCGGGAAGTCATGCAGACGTACCATCAGGCTTTTCACAATACCCGGCGTGTAGGTGCTGCCGCCACCGGCAATCGACAGAATAAAGGGGGGTGTAAACATCTTTAGCTCCTTTCAGAGAAACGTCTCAACGGCTTCTCGCATTTTTTTGACATGCAGCCCGTAGACCACCTGAACGTTGTTACCTTGTTTGATGACCCCTTTCGCGCCGGTCGCTTTCAGGCGCGGCTCGTCGATGATGTCGACGTCCTTCACCGTGACGCGTAAGCGGGTATAGCAGTTATCCACAACCTCAATATTCTCCCTGCCGCCGAGGCCCACGACGATGGACTCACCCAGCCCGTCGTTATTGCCCCTCGCCTGGTACTCCTGCTTGCTGTAGAGACGTGTCTCCTGATCCTCATCCTCACGGCCTGGGGTCTTCATGTTGAAGCGCAGAATAAGGAAGCGGAACACCGTGAAGTAGAGGGAAAACATGATCAGCCCTACCAGGATGTACATTGGCCAGTTGGATTTCTCCGTGCCGAGCGGCAGGTTGTAGAGAATGAAATCAATGATCCCGTTGGCACCGATGGCGTGAACGCCAAATAGCGAGAACAGCATCATGCCGATGCCGGTCAGCACCGCGTGAACCACGAACAGCAGCGGCGCGACGAACAGGAAGGAGAACTCAATCGGCTCGGTGACGCCGACAAGCAGCGAGGTCAGCGCCGCCGGGATCAAAATGGCTTTCGCAACGGCTTTGCGTTCCGGTTTTGCGGTCATATACATCGCCAGCGCGGCGGCGGGCAGGCCGAACATTTTGCTGATGCCGCGCGCGTCCCACACCACGGTGCTGCTGAGCTGCTTCACCTCCGGGCAGGCCATTTCGGCGAAGTAGATATTGCGCGCGCCCTGATAGGTTGCGCCACATACTTCCTGCGTCCCCCCGAGTTCGGTATAGAGGAACGGGGTATAAACCAGATGATGCAGGCCAGTCGGTACCAGAATGCGCTCAAGGAAACCGTAAATGGCTACGCCGAACGGGCCTGAGCCTTTAATGGCCAGCGCCAGCGCGCTAATCCCGTGCTGAGCGTACGGCCAGATTTCGCTCATTACCACGCCGAGCAGCATGGAGACGGGCAGCATCACAATCGCGACAAAGCAGTGGCCGGAGTAAATCGCCATCGCACCGTTAAACTGTACGCCGGAATATTTGTTGTAAAGGTAGCCGGAGAGCGCCCCGGTCAGGATCCCGGCGAAAACACCCATCTCGAGCACCTGAACGCCCAGCACCATGCTTTGACCCGCGGCTTTCATCTGCCCGGCAGGCGCCAGCTCACCCTGAAGCTGTAACGTTACGTTCATGGCGTTGATAAACACCACGAAGGTCACCAGACCAATCAGCGCCGCGTAGCCTTTATCGCGCGTTGCCAGCCCAATCGGGATCCCGACGGCAAACACCAGCGCCAGGTTGACCAGCACCGACACGGCGGATTTGGCAATCAGCTGGCCGATACTCTGAATGAGCGGATGGCCAAGAAACGGCAGGTACTCGGCCAGGTTGCCGTTACCCAATACGTTACCAAAGGCGATAAACAGACCGACGATCGGTAAGATAAGTACGGGGCCGTACAATGATTTTCCGAAATTTTGTAGGGCGTTCACGGCTCGTTTCATGGCTTTCTCTCTTATTGAACCGCGCACTCGGGGTGCGTCATGGTCATAAAACTAGCAGGCTCCTGATGCTTTTATCCAGCTATCTTATTGTTTTAAAAACAAATGACGTGAAAGGTAACATGTGACGTTATGCTCTGTGATCGCGGTTCCACCTCCACGCCGCCGGACATGGCGATTCTGCGAGGCGCTTTCCAGATTCTAAAATTGGACTTTTTGTATTAACGAAACTTGCGGATAATACTTATCCGGACGACGACCAACAGGCCCCCTCAGGCCAGGGACAAAGGATGAAACCGTTTCGCTTAGCCGCGATCTCTCTCGCGCTGCTTACCACATTTACGCTTGTCGGCTGTGACAACAGCGACGATAAATCTCAGACTGCGGCTCCCGCAGCATCCACCACATCAACCCCGAAAGCGGCTGAAAAGCCTGATGCAGAAAAACTGGCAAAACTGGCGGCACAGAGCCAGGGCAAAGCATTAACCCTACTGGATGCCTCTGAAGTACAGCTGGACGGCGCCGCCACGCTGGTGTTGACCTTCTCTGTTCCGTTGAATCCCGACCAGGATTTCGCGAAAACAGTGCATGTCGTGGATAAGAAAAGTGGCAAGGTTGACGGAGCGTGGGAACTTGCGCCTAACCTGAAAGAGCTTCGCCTGCGTCATCTGGAGCCCAACCGTAATCTGGTTGTCACCGTCGAACGTGGTTTACAGGCGCTGAACAAAGCAACGTTCGACATTGATTATGAAAAAGCGATCACCACCCGGGATGTCGAACCGACGGTCGGTTTTGCCAGCCGCGGATCGCTGCTGCCGGGCAAAGTGGTGGAAGGGCTGCCGGTGATGGCGCTCAACGTCAACAATGTGGACGTCAATTTCTACCGCGTGAAGCCGGAATCGCTGGCTTCCTTTGTCAGTCAGTGGGAGTACCGTAACTCCCTGACCAACTGGGAATCCGACAACCTGCTGAAGATGGCGGAACTGGTTTATACCGGTCGCTTTGATCTCAATCCGGCGCGCAATACCCGTGAAAAACTGCTCCTGCCGCTCAAGGATATCAAGCCGCTCCAGCAGTCTGGCGTCTATATCGCGGTCATGAACCAGGCCGGACACTACAACTACAGCAATGCCGCAACCCTCTTTACCCTGAGCGATGTCGGGTTATCCGCTCACCGTTACCACAACCGCCTGGACATCTTTACCCAGAGTCTGGAAAACGGTGCGGCGCAGTCCGGTGTCACCGTCACGCTGCTGAATGACAAAGGGCAGACCCTTGCCGAGGCGAAAAGCGATGCGGACGGTCATGCGACGCTTGAAACCGACAAAGAGGCCGCGCTGATTCTGGCGAGCAAAGATGGCCAGACCACGCTGCTTGATCTCAAACTTCCGGCGCTCGATCTGGCGGAGTTTGATATCGCCGGTAATCCGGGCTACAGCAAGCAGTTCTTTATGTTTGGTCCGCGCGATCTCTATCGTCCGGGTGAAACCGTGATCCTCAACGGCTTACTGCGCGACAGCGACGGAAAGCCGCTCCCCGACCAGCCTGTGAAGCTTGACGTGTTGCGTCCGGATGGACAGGTGGCGCGCACGATGGTCGTTAAGCCAGAAAACGGGCTCTATCGTTTTAACTATCCGCTGGATAGCGGTGCGCAGACCGGCATGTGGCATATCCGCGCGAACACAGGTGATAACCAGCAGCGTCTGTGGGATTTCCACGTGGAAGATTTCATGCCTGAGCGTATGGCGCTGAATCTGACGGGTCAAAAAGCACCGGTTTCCCCGCAGGATGACGTGGACTTTAACGTAGTGGGCTATTACCTGTACGGTGCGCCCGCTAATGGGAATTCACTGCAGGGCCAGCTTTTCCTCCGCCCACTGCGTGAGGCCGTGCCTGCACTGCCAGGCTTCCAGTTTGGGGACATCGCTGAGGAAAACCTGAGCCGCAGTCTGGATGAAGTGCAGCTTACGCTGGACGAACAGGGGCGCGGGCAGGTTACGACTGAAAGCCAGTGGAAAGAAGTGCACTCGCCGCTACAGCTGATCCTGCAGGCCAGCCTGCTGGAGTCGGGCGGTCGCCCGGTGACGCGTCGCGCTGAGCAGGCCATCTGGCCGGTGGCTGAACTGCCGGGTATCCGTCCTCAGTTCGCCAGCAAGGCCGTATACGACTACCGCACGGATACCACCGTCAACCAACCCATTGTTGACGAAAACGGTAATGCCAGCTTTGACATCGTTTATGCCGATGCCAGCGGGGCGAAAAAAGCGGTATCCGGCTTACAGGTGCGCCTGATCCGCGAGCGCCGCGACTACTTCTGGAACTGGTCTGAGAGCGAAGGCTGGCAGTCTCAGTTCGATCAAAAGGATCTGGTTGAAGGTGAACAGGAGCTTAGCCTCAAGGCCGATGAAACCGGCAAGGTCACTTTCCCGGTGGAGTGGGGCTCATACCGTCTGGAGGTGAAAGCGCCTGATGAGATGGTCAGTAGCGTGCGCTTCTGGGCGGGATACAGCTGGCAGGATAACAGCGATGGCACGGGGGCAGCACGCCCTGACCGCGTGACGCTGAAGCTGGATAAACCCGCTTATCAGCCAGGCGATACCATCCAGCTGCATATCGCTGCACCCGCCGCAGGCAAGGGTTATGCCATGATCGAATCCAGCGAAGGGCCGCTGTGGTGGAAAGAGATCGACGTACCGGCAAACGGGCTCGATCTCTCGATTCCGGTCGATAAAGCCTGGAAACGTCACGATCTCTACCTCAGCACACTGGTGGTGCGCCCTGGGGATAAATCGAAATCCGCTACGCCGAAACGCGCGGTTGGTCTGCTGCATCTGCCGATGGGAGACGAAAATCGTCGCCTGAACATTGCGCTCGATAACCCGCAGAAAATGCGGCCAAATCAGACGCTCTCTGTGAAGGTAAAAGCCAGCGTGAAAGAGGGGGCGGTTCCACAGAAAGTGAACGTGCTGGTTTCGGCAGTGGACAGCGGCGTGCTGAACATTACCGATTACGTTACGCCTGATCCGTGGCAGGCGTTCTTCGGCCAGAAGCGCTACGGCGCGGATATCTACGATATCTACGGCCAGGTCATTGAAGGACAGGGCCGCATGGCGGCGCTGCGCTTCGGCGGTGATGGCGATGAACTGAAGCGCGGCGGCAAACCGCCGGTGAACCACGTCACCATTATTGCCCAGCAGGCTCAGCCGGTTACGCTGGATGCTAACGGGGAAGGTACCGTTACGCTGCCGATTGGAGACTTCAACGGCGAGCTGCGCCTGATGGCACAGGCCTGGACGGAAGATGATTTTGGCAGCAGTGAAAGCAAGGTTGTGGTGGCCGCACCGGTCATTACCGAGCTGAACACCCCGCGTTTCCTGGCGAGTGGAGATACCTCGCGCCTGACGCTGGATCTGACCAACCTTACCGACCAGCCGCAAACGCTGAACGTTGCCCTGACTGCGACAGGCAAACTGTCCCTGGAGGGCGCGCCGCCGCAGCCGGTTCAGCTGCCGCCGGGCGCGCGTAGCACCCTGTTTATTCCAGTACGTGCGCTGGAAGGCTATGGCGACGGTGAGGTGACGGCACAGGTTACCGGCCTGCAGCTTCCGGGCGAAACCTTCGCACCGCAGCAGAAAAGCTGGAAAATCGGTGTACGTCCGGCATTCCCGGCACAGACGGTCAATACCGGAGCGATGCTGAACCCGGGTGAATCCTGGACCGCACCGGCGCAGCATAGTAGCGGTTTCTCTCCAGCCACTCTGCAGGGGCAACTCCTGCTGAGCGGTAAACCCCCGCTCAACCTGGCGCGCTATATTCGTGAACTGCAGGCGTATCCGTATGGCTGTCTGGAACAAACCACGAGTGGCCTGTTCCCGTCGCTCTACACCAACGCGGCGCAGCTCACCGCGCTTGGTATTAAGGGCGACACGGATGACAAGCGCCGTGCTGCCATTGATATTGGGATCTCGCGTCTGCTGCAGATGCAGCGCGAGGAGGGCGGTTTTGCGTTGTGGGATAAAAACGGCCCGGAAGAGTACTGGTTAACCGCCTATGTCACTGACTTCCTGGTGCGTGCAGGCGAGCAAGGCTACAGCGTGCCTGCCGAAGCCGTGAATAACGCCAATAGCCGCCTGCTGCGCTACCTGCAGGATCCGGGCATGATGTCCATTCGCTACAGCGACGACACCCAGGCCAGCAAATTTGCCGTACAGGCTTATGCCGCTCTGGTGCTGGCGCGCCAGCAAAAAGCACCTCTGGGTGCGCTGCGCGAAATCTGGGATCGTCACGCTCAGGCTGCTTCCGGGCTGCCGCTGATGCAGCTGGGTATGGCGCTCAAACTGATGGGCGATGCACCACGCAGCCAGCAGGCACTGGACCTGGCGCTCAAAACGCCGCGTAACGACAGCAAAAACTGGATGGCCGATTACGGTAGTCAGTTGCGCGATAACGCGTTGATGCTCTCCCTGCTGGAAGAGTACAAGCTGCTGCCGGATGCGCAAAATACGTTGCTGAATGCGCTGTCTGAACAGGCTTTCAGCCAGCGCTGGCTGTCTACTCAGGAGAGTAATGCCCTCTTCCTGGCCGGACGTTCGCTGCAAACTCTGTCAGGTGCATGGCAGGCGAAAACCTCGCTGTCTGATACCGCCTCAGGCGGTGATACATCGCTGGTACAAAACGTCAACGGCGACCAGCTTGGTGCGCTGCAGGTGACCAATACCGGCACTTCGCCACTGTGGGTTCGCCTGGACAGCACGGGTTATCCGGAATATGCGCCTCAGCCGAGCTCGAACGTGCTGCAGATTGAACGTCACATCCTGGCAACCGACGGCAGCAGTAAATCGCTCTCATCTCTGAAGAGTGGTGAACTGGTACTGGTGTGGCTTGAGGTGAAAGCCAGCCAGAACGTGCCGGATGCGCTGGTGGTGGATCTTCTCCCGGCGGGTCTGGAGCTGGAAAACCAGAACCTGGCGAGCAGCAGCGCCAGCCTGCAGGACAGCGGCAGCGAGGTGCAAAACCTGCTGAGCCAGATGCAGCAGGCGGATATTCAGCATATGGAGTTCCGCGACGACCGCTTTGTGGCCGCTGTGCCGGTCAACGAAGGTCAGCCGGTCACGCTGGTTTACCTGGCGCGCGCCGTCACACCGGGAACTTACCAGGTGCCGGTCCCGATGGTGGAGTCTATGTACGTTCCGCAGTGGCGGGCAACGGGTGCGGCCAGCGGCCCGCTGATTGTTGTTCCGTAATATGCTGAAAGCACGTCTGACACGCTCCCGCTGGCTCTGGCTGGCGGGAGCGCTTCTCATTTTATGGGGGCTGGTTTTCGCCGCCGACCGCCTGTGGCCGTTACCTCTGAAAGAGGTTAACCCCGCCCGGGTGGTGGTGGATGAGAACGGCACGCCGCTGTGGCGTTTTGCTGACGCGGAGGGCATCTGGCGCTATCCGGTGACCATTGAAGAGGTCTCTCCCCGCTATCTTGAGGCGCTAATCCAGTATGAAGATCGCTGGTTCTGGGATCATCCCGGCGTAAACCCACTCTCTGTCATGCGCGCCGCCTGGCAGGATCTCACCTCCGGGAGAGTGGTCTCGGGTGGAAGTACGCTTACCATGCAGGTGGCGCGCCTGCTGGATCCGCATCCGCGCACCTTCGGTGGAAAGATCCGTCAGCTCTGGCGGGCGATGCAGCTGGAGTGGCATCTCTCCAAACGCGATATTCTTACGCTGTATCTCAACCGTGCCCCGTTTGGCGGCACGCTGCAGGGGGTAGGGGCAGCAAGCTGGACCTATCTGGGGAAACCACCTTCGCAGCTTAGCTACTCCGATGCAGCGCTGCTGGCCGTACTGCCGCAGGCACCAAGTCGTCTGCGCCCGGACCGCTGGCCGGAGCGGGCCGAAGCGGCACGCAATAAAGTGCTCGACCGCATGATGACCCAGGGCGTCTGGTCAGAAAAACAGGTAAAAGAGTCCCGTGAAGAGCCGGTATGGCTGGCTCCCCGTCAGATGCCGCAGCTGGCGCCGCTTTTTGCTCGCATGATGCTCGGCAAAAGCCGCGACACAAAAATTGTCACCACGCTGGATGCCGGACTACAACGACAGCTGGAAGAGCTGGCGATGAACTGGAAATCCCGCCTGCCGGCACGCAGCTCGCTGGCGATGATCGTCGTGGATCATACGGATATGAAAGTGCGCGGCTGGGTCGGTTCGGTGGATATTAACGACGACAGTCGATTTAGCCATGTTGATATGGTCAATGCGATCCGATCGCCGGGATCGGTGCTGAAACCCTTTATTTACGGTATGGCGCTGGATGATGGCCTGATCCATCCCGCCTCATTGCTTCAGGACGTTCCTCGAAAAACCAGTGATTATCGCCCCGGAAATTTCGACAGCGGCTTCCACGGGCCGGTCAGCATGAGTGAAGCGCTGGTACGCTCCCTCAATCTGCCGGCGGTGCAGGTGCTGGAAGCCTACGGGCCAAAGCGTTTTGCCGGAATGCTGAGCAATGCCGGGCTGCCGCTGATCCTGCCTGCGGGGGCACAACCGAATTTGTCGCTGATTTTGGGAGGTGCAGGCGCGCGGCTGGCCGATATCGCCGCTGCCTATAGCGCCTTTGCCCGACACGGCAAGGCGGGAAGGCTGCGCTTCCAGCCTGGCGACGCGCTTGTTGAGCGCCCGCTGTTATCGGCAGGTTCAGCGTGGATTATTCGCCGTATTCTCGCCAACGAGGCGCAGCCGCTGCCGGACAGTGCGCTACCGCAAATTGCGCCGCTGGCGTGGAAAACCGGCACCAGCTACGGCTACCGTGATGCCTGGGCAATAGGTCTGAACGCCCGTTACGTCATTGGCATCTGGACCGGAAGACCGGACGGCACGCCCGTGGCCGGGCAGTTTGGTTTTGCCAGCGCGGTGCCGCTCCTGAATCAGGTAAATAACCTGCTTCAGTCTCGCTCGACGGTAGACGAAGCCCGCCTGCCGCGCGATCCGCGTCCGGAGAGCGTCGGGCAGGGTGTGATCTGCTGGCCTGGCGGTCAGTCGCTGCCGGAAGGCAGTGAAAACTGTCGGCGTCGCCTTTCCACATGGTTGCTGGAAGGAAGTGAGCCGCCTACGCTGCTTTTACCGGAACAGGAAGGTATTCGCGGCATTCGTTTCCCGGTCTGGCTTGATAAAACGGGTAAGCGCGTTGCAGCAGATTGCCCGGCTGCCACGGAGAAAATCCTCGATGTCTGGCCGCTGCCGCTGGAGTCGTGGCTGCCAGCAGCAGAAAAAAGGGCGGCGCGTCTTCCTGCGAAATCAACAGTCTGTCCGCCTCTGGATAATAACAATGCGGCACCGCTTATGATTTCGGGAATCAGAGAGGGAGCTGTGATTAAGCGACTCCCGGGTGAAGGAAATGTGACGCTTTCTGTCATTACGACAGGTGGAGAAGGTGAGCGCTGGTGGTTTTTAAACGGAGAACCGTTAAAAGGACGGAATTATAATTATTCATTAAAATTATATTTGCCGGGTAATTATCAATTATTTGTGATGGATGAGGCAGGACAAACGGCGACGGTAAATTTCGAGCTGGGCCGTTAAGTTTTACCCCTAAAGCGTTAGCTTGATAATTATCAACATTCGTTCCTGAAAAAAAACGAGAATGCGTTTTTATTTGAAGGAACGAGCAATGAAAAAAAATAAAAATCAGGGAGAGGGTTTTATTCCCGAGATATCCCGACGTCATTTTATTCAGGCAGGATCGGCGCTCGCCGCCCTTCCGCTTGTTGTGACAACCCGCAACGTACAGGCGCAGGACGCCGCGGCAACACGTGCGGCGCCGGAAGAAAAAGTGGTGCAAACCTGCAGCACGTTTGACTGCGGGGGGAAGTGTGATATTCGAGCTCACGTCAGCGAAGGCGTTGTCACCCGAATTTCCTCGCGCCCGGATAATGCATTGGATCCGCAGATGCCGGTTATGCGTGCCTGCGTTCGTGGCAGAGCGTATCGGAAATTTGTTTATCATCCCGATCGGCTTAAATATCCAATGAAGCGTACAGGTAAACGTGGCGAAGGAAAATTCGAACGTATTACCTGGGATGAAGCCACGACGCTGATTGCGGATCAATTAAAAACGATTACGCAAAAATACGGTGCGGCTTCACGCTATGTTCATGTGGGTACCGCAGTTTCTGGCGGAACGTTTTCCGGCGATAAAATGGTTCGTCGTCTGCTCAACTTAACCGGCGGCTACCTCGAAAGCTATCACTCGGTCAGTATGGGCAACACGGCGGCAGCCACGCCGTATACCTATGGCACCGCCGCCAGCGGCAGTTCTCTGGACACGCTGCTTGATACGAAACTGGTCATCCTCTGGGGGCATAACCCTACGGAGACGATTTTTGGTCACAGCAACTACTTCTTCCAGAAGATGAAGCAAAACGGCACCCGCTTTATCGTTGTCGATCCGCGCTATTCAGACACGGTTTCCTCCCTTGCCGAACAGTGGATCCCGCTGCTTCCTGCCACTGATAATGCCCTGATGGATGCCATGATGTACGTGATCGTCACAGAGAACCTGCACGATCGCGACTTCATTCAGCGCTATACCCTGGGCTTTGACGAAGCATCAATGCCGGAAGGCGTTCCGGCCAATGAATCCCTGATGGCTTACCTGAGCGGGGCAAAAGACGGCGTGGCGAAAACCCCTGAGTGGGCCGAGAAAATTACCCATGTGCCTGCGCAGACTATCCGTCAGCTGGCTCGCGACTACGCAAATACTAAACCTGCTGCACTGATCCAGGGTTGGGGGCCGCAGCGTCACAACTGCGGCGAGCGCACCGCGCGCGGCTCAACGTTACTGGCGACGCTAACGGGTAACGTCGGCGTAAAAGGCGGCTGGGCGGCAGGCTATGGCGGCTGCGCTAACCGCAAATTTGCCGTTGGGCCCGAAATGCCGGATAACCCGGTAAAAGCCAAAATATCGGTGATGAACTGGGTGCAGGCCGCCGACGATGCTTCTCAGGTGACGGCGGATGTTGGTCTGAAAGAGGCTGACAAACTGGACAGCAATATCCGCATCCTGTTCTCGCTGGCCGGCAATTACCTGGCTAACCAGAACCCGGATCTCCATCAGGCTACCCGCGTGCTGGAAGACGAGTCGAAAATCGAATTTATTGTTGCAAGCGATCTGTTTATGACGCCGAGCGCCAGATACGCCGATCTTCTTCTGCCGGAAACCAGCTTTATGGAGCGCTGGAATATTGGCGAAACCTGGGGAACCGCGAGCTATCTGATCCTGTCGGAAAAGCTGATTGAGCCTGAGTTTGAGCGCCGTTCAGATTACGACTGGCTGCGTGAGGTTGCCGCGAAGCTCGGCATTGAACCCGCGTTCAGCGAGGGCCGTGACGAAAAAGCGTGGATTGAGCACATCTGGGAGCAGACGCGGCTGGCGATGCCGGAGGAAAATCTGCCGGACTTCACGACGCTACAGAAAACGCGTCAGCATCTTTTCAAAAGCGCGCCGTACGTTGCCTTTGAAGACAACATTCGCGATCCGCAAAATCATCCGTTCCCGACGCCGTCCGGGAAGATTGAGATCTTCTCGAAGCGTCTGTACGACATGCAACACCCGGAAATTCCGGCGCTATCGCACTACGTTCCCGCTCATGAAGGCCCGGAAGATGAACTGGCGAAAACTTTCCCGCTTCAGCTGATTACCTGGAAAGGGAAAAACCGTGCCAACTCAACCCAATATGCTAACCCGTGGTTAATTGAAGCCCAGCAGCAAAAGCTGTGGATTAACCCGCAGGATGCGCAAAAGCGCGGCATTGCGCAGGGCGATACCGTGCGCATCCATAACGCGCGTGGCATTTGTGAAATCCCGGCCGAGGTGACGCCGCGCATCATTCCAGGCGTCGTTGCCATGCAGGCAGGTGCCTGGTGGCAGCCGGACGAGCAAGGTATTGATAAAGGCGGTTGCGCGAACGTCCTCAGTTCAGCACGTATTACCGCGCTTGCGAAAGGGAATTCTCATCAAACCATGCTGGTGGAGGTAGCGAAAGCATGAGTCAGTTTAAACACTACGCGCCGGTGAGCGATAAACAGCTGGGTTTTTATATCGACTCCTCCCGCTGTTCGGGCTGCAAGGCCTGTCAGGTGGCGTGCAAAGATAAAAATAACCTTGAGGTTGGACGTCGTTTCCGCCGCGTTTATGAAGTCAATGGCGGAAATTTCATCCCAACCGGGCAGGGGGGCGTCAGCAATAACGTTTTTGCTTACACGCTCTCTATTTCTTGTAACCACTGTGCGGACCCGGTCTGCACCAAAAACTGCCCGACTACCGCGATGCACAAGCGTCCGGGCGACGGCATCGTGCGCGTCGATACGGACAAGTGCGTTGGCTGCGGCTACTGCGCATGGTCATGTCCTTACGGCGCGCCGCAGCTCAATGAGCAGACCGGACAGATGTCAAAATGCGATTTTTGCGTGGATCTCCAGGCAAAGGGGGAGCAGCCAGTCTGTGTGGCGACCTGTCCACTCGAAGCGATCAAATTCGGACCCATTGATGAACTTCGGGAGAAATACGGCGCGGTCTGCGATGTGAAAGGTTTGCCTGATTCTTCCATCACAAAACCGAACCTGGTAATCAAAGCCCATCAGGGTGCAGAGCAAGAGGGGAAGCGTCATGCATGAGTTACCGTTGCTGATATTTACGCTGTTCCTGCAGGGATCGGTAGGCATGACCCTCTGGCTGGCGTTTGGCGAGGCGCGTGCATCGCACTCTCGTCTGCTGCTGCCCGCTGCCGGGGCGTTTGTCCTGGCCAGTCTGGGGCTTCTCTCCTCGGCGCTGCACATGGGCTATCCGCTCAACGCCCTTAACGCGCTGCGCCATGTTTCCAGCTCCTGGCTGAGCCGTGAGATCGTCTTTGCCAGCCTTTACCTTGCGGCACTGGGCCTTGCGACGCTGCTGATGTTTGCCAAAAAACCAGGCTGGAAGCTGCTGTTGGTTGTGGCCGGTGTTGTCGGGCTGGTGGATGTGTTCTGCATGGCGCAGATCTACATGCATACGTCGGTGGTGACCTGGCAGCACATTAACACTCTGGTGCTGTTCATCGGCTCAGTGGGGATCATAGGTTCAGCCTGCATGGCCGTTGGGCTGCGCTGCCAAACTTCCGTGCGTGCGGCGGTTGTCATTGTCGCGCTGCTGGTGCTTGTGCGTCTGGTCATGCAGCCCGTCTGGCTGGCAGACATTGCGACCATGGATAACACCGTGGTGACGTTCCCTCACGCACCGTTGCAGATGCTGGAGCAACTGCGCACGGTACATCTGCTGAGCTGGTGCGTTTCGGTTGCGGGTATGCTGTGCTTTGCCGCGGGCGGTCTGAAAGCGGCGCGAGGCCCAATGCTGCTGGGCAGTGCGCTGTTGATCGTGGGTGAGCTTATGCTGCGCTTCGTTTTCTTCAGTATTGGCTGATGGGCGAATTGTCATTATCCCCGGCGATAGAGGTGACGCATGCGTGCGTGCGTCGCCGTTTTCGCCATGCTGCCTGCAGTGCCTGCGCGGACGTTTGTCCCGCGCAGGTTTTTTCTTTTACTGAAATGGGCATCTCGGTTGATGAACAGCGCTGTATAGGCTGCGGTGACTGCCTGTTCGTCTGTCCCACCGAGGCCATTACCGACATCACGCCGCGAAAACGCTTTCTGCGTGGCGATACCCTCGTTGGGCCTTTTACTGAACATGCCCCAGGGGTGAATGAGCTGCTGCTATGGCACGCGCAACACGGCGTGCGTTTTATCAGTATTGAAGCGGAACACTACCCGGCCTGGTTACTGGCGCTTGCCCGGCTTAATCTTGTGCTTCGTCGACGGGGTGAAGCGGTATGGGCTTTTAAGCCTGACCCGATCAACGAGGTGAATATTGCCCGCCGTGCGCTTATGTATGTTCCGCGGGAGGATGTGCGCCGCTGTAACGTCGTGCCGGGCCAGCGTCAGCTGCGCAGGGCATTCGCAGGATTTAGTGAGTCAGACATCGTTCTCGACATCGGAAAATGTATGTTGTGTGGGGCATGCTGGCGAAGCTGCACGGAAAACGCAATTCGTTTTGAGAATGTCACGCTGGTGGTGGAAACCGGACGCTGTACCGGGTGTGGGGGGTGCGAAGCGGTGTGTCAGCATGGCGCGATAAGCATAACGCAGACAGAACAGAGCGCGAAAAGCAGCGTGACGCCTGCCTGTGAGGCTGTTTGCCTGACGTGTCATCGTCATTTCTGGTCATTCAGGATGGATGAAAAGCACTGCCCGCTCTGTTCACGCCATCACTTCGCTATGCGCGATTCGACCTGTTGCTAATCTTCGTCTCATTTTAAAAAAATGTTATGCAGAACCATAGGCAATGGCGCTATTGCTCATTATAATCCGCGCCACACCATACTCAGGTATGCAAAACAACAGAACATTGACAGAGGTTATCATGGCTATTGAACGTACTTTTTCCATCATCAAACCAAACGCGGTGGCAAAAAACGTTATTGGCAGCATCTTCGCTCGCTTTGAATCAGCAGGGTTCAAAATTGTTGGCACCAAAATGCTGCACCTGACCGTTGAGCAGGCTCGCGGTTTCTACGCTGAGCACGAAGGCCGTCCATTCTTTGACGGTCTGGTTGAGTTCATGACCTCCGGTCCTATCGTGGTATCCGTGCTGGAAGGCGAGAACGCAGTACAGCGCCATCGCGATCTGCTGGGTGCAACCAACCCGGACAACGCGCTGGCCGGTACCCTGCGCGCTGACTACGCGGACAGCTTCACCGAGAACGGCACCCACGGTTCTGACTCCGTTGAATCTGCTGCACGCGAAATCGCCTTCTTCTTCGCAGAAGGCGAAGTGTGTCCACGCACCCGTTAATTTAACGGTTTCGTTTACACATTAATTTCGTAAATGCCACGTGCAAACGTGGCATCCCTGCGCCAGACTTTGTACAATGCAACGCCCCGGATGAGCAGACCGCTGTCCGGGGCGTTTCTATTCAACCCTCCAGGGGCCACAACGTGTAACAACGAGGCCGGAAAATATTATGTCTGAATTAGTGAATACCTCTGAAGTCGCCATTCCTGCGGTTCCCAATAAAAATGGAAAAATTAACCTGCTGGACCTGAACCGTCAGCAGATGCGCGAGTTCTTTAAAGATATGGGTGAGAAGCCGTTTCGTGCCGATCAGGTGATGAAATGGATGTACCACTACTGCAGCGACAACTTTGATGAAATGACTGACATCAACAAAG
Source organism: Enterobacter cloacae complex sp. IR5458 (assembly GCF_049238025.1). Taxonomy (NCBI): domain Bacteria; kingdom Pseudomonadati; phylum Pseudomonadota; class Gammaproteobacteria; order Enterobacterales; family Enterobacteriaceae; genus Enterobacter; species Enterobacter cloacae complex sp. IR5458. Next base: position 48,459 of record NZ_JBMKIF010000016.1, on the reverse strand, counting down.
TGCTGCGTAACAAGCTCAAAGAAGTGGCTGAAATCCGCGCCCCGGAAGTGGTGGAAGAGCAGCGCTCTGCCGATGGCACCATCAAATGGGCGATTGCCGTAGGCGATCAGCGCGTTGAAACCGTCTACATCCCGGAAGAAGACCGCGCCACGCTGTGTGTCTCCTCCCAGGTGGGCTGCGCGCTGGAGTGCAAATTCTGCTCAACGGCTCAGCAAGGGTTCAACCGTAACCTGCGCGTTTCTGAAATTATCGGCCAGGTCTGGCGCGCCGCGAAAATCGTCGGTGCGGCAAAAGTGACCGGTACGCGTCCTATCACCAACGTGGTGATGATGGGGATGGGTGAGCCGCTGTTGAACCTGACTAACGTGGTACCGGCAATGGAAATCATGCTGGATGACTTCGGTTTCGGTCTGTCCAAGCGTCGTGTGACGCTGTCGACGTCAGGCGTTGTCCCTGCGCTGGATAAGCTTGGCGACATGATTGACGTTGCGCTGGCTATCTCCCTGCACGCACCAAACGATGAAATTCGTGACGAAATTGTACCGATCAACAAAAAGTACAATATCGAAACCTTCCTCGCTGCCGTGCGCCGCTATCTGGAGAAATCCAACGCCAACCAGGGCCGCGTCACCATCGAGTACGTGATGCTTGACCACGTTAACGACGGTACCGAGCACGCGCATCAACTGGCTGAGCTGCTGAAAGATACGCCATGCAAAATCAACCTGATCCCATGGAACCCGTTCCCGGGGGCGCCGTATGGCCGTAGTTCGAACAGCCGTATTGACCGTTTCTCCAAGGTACTGATGGAGTATGGTTTCACCACTATCGTGCGAAAAACCCGTGGTGATGATATTGATGCAGCGTGTGGACAACTGGCTGGCGATGTCATTGACCGAACCAAACGTACCCTGCGTAAACGCATGCAGGGTGAGACGATTGCGGTCAAAGCTGTTTGATTATTATGCACCCACGGCGCATTATCTGCGCCGTGATGCATAATCTTACTGAATAATCAGTCAGATTCGTGAAGACTGATCAATAATTACGGTGCGTTTCATCCGACTTTCGGGCAGTATGTAACGACGTAACAACAGTTTAGCCGTTCGGGCAGGGCTGTACTGTCATCTCCGGGCTGACAGTCTTATACTGTCTGTTCAAGGTTAACTGACCTGAAGTTTCGCGGTGCGGGTGGCATTGTGACTCACCGGCACCTGAACCCTTTTTTTCACGTACCAGTAGTTGTAGCGAATGAATACTGAAGCCACTCACGACCAACATGAAGCACTCTCCACTGGCGTTCGTCTTCGCAACGCCCGTGAACAACTCGGACTCAGCCAGCAAGCCGTTGCAGAACGCTTGTGCCTGAAGGTTTCCACGGTTCGCGATATTGAAGAAGATAAGGCGCCTGCCGATCTGGCTTCAACATTTCTGCGCGGTTATATCCGCTCTTACGCAAAACTGGTGCACATCCCCGAAAACGAATTACTGCCAATGATGGAGAAGCAGGCACCGGTTCGCGCAGCGAAAGTGGCGCCGATGCAAACTTTCTCCTTGGGGAAACGTCGTAAAAAACGTGATGGCTGGCTGATGAGCTTTACCTGGCTGGTGCTGTTTGTGGTGATCGGCCTGACCGGCGCGTGGTGGTGGCAAAACCATAAGGCGCAGCAGGAAGAGATCACCACCATGGCCGATCAATCCTCTGCTGAACTCAATCAGGCAGGGAATGGTGGCGCTCAGAGCGTCCCGCTGAACACCGACGGTGCAGCCACCTCAAGCGAGCCGCAAACAACGGCTCCGGCAACCGATGCGGCGCAGGCTCCGGCAGCCACGGCTAACACCGCTGCGCCTCAGGCTCAGGATCAGAACGCGGTCGTTGCCCCTTCTCAGGCGAATGTTGATACTGCGGCGAACGCGCCTGCGGCGACTCAGCCAACGGACAATACCGCGGCATCCCTGCCAACCGACCCGGCGGCTACTGCCGCACCAGCAGCCGATCCAAACGCGCTGGTGATGAACTTCACTGCCGACTGCTGGCTGGAAGTCACTGACGCGACAGGTAAAAAACTGTTTAGCGGCCTGCAGCGGAAAGATGGCACGTTAAACCTAACGGGTCAGGCACCTTACAAACTTAAAATCGGCGCTCCGGCAGCGGTACAGATCCAGTATCAAGGAAAACCTGTCGACCTGAGCCGCTTTATCAGAACTAACCAGGTTGCACGTCTTACCGTTAATGCCGAACAATCAGCAGCACAGTAACAGACGGGCAACGCGGGAGATTTTTCATGCATAACCAGGCTCCGATTCAACGTAGAAAATCGAAACGGATTTACGTTGGGAATGTGCCAGTCGGCGATGGAGCACCCATCGCCGTTCAGTCGATGACCAACACGCGCACCACGGACGTGGAAGCAACGGTCAACCAAATCAAAGCATTAGAGCGTGTAGGCGCGGACATTGTTCGCGTCTCCGTGCCCACCATGGATGCCGCAGAGGCGTTCAAGCTGATCAAACAGCAGGTCAGCGTTCCGCTGGTAGCGGATATCCACTTCGACTACCGTATCGCGCTGAAAGTGGCCGAATACGGTGTTGATTGCCTGCGTATTAACCCGGGCAACATCGGTAACGAAGAGCGCATCCGCATGGTGGTGGACTGCGCCCGTGACAAAAATATCCCTATCCGTATCGGCGTCAACGCGGGATCGCTGGAAAAAGATCTGCAGGAAAAATACGGTGAACCCACGCCGCAGGCGCTGCTCGAATCCGCGATGCGCCATGTCGATCATCTCGATCGTCTTAACTTCGATCAGTTCAAAGTTAGCGTAAAAGCGTCTGATGTATTCCTCGCGGTGGAGTCGTACCGCCTGCTGGCAAAACAGATCGATCAGCCTCTGCACCTCGGGATCACCGAAGCGGGTGGCCTGCGTAGCGGTTCTGTCAAATCCGCGATCGGTCTGGGACTGCTGCTCTCTGAAGGGATCGGTGACACCCTGCGCGTTTCGCTGGCGGCCGATCCGGTAGAAGAGATCAAGGTCGGTTTCGATATCCTGAAATCACTGCGTATTCGTGCGCGTGGGATCAACTTCATTGCCTGCCCAACCTGCTCGCGTCAGGAATTTGATGTGATCGGTACGGTGAATGCCCTGGAGCAGCGTCTGGAAGATATCATCACCCCGATGGACGTCTCCATCATCGGCTGCGTGGTGAACGGTCCGGGTGAAGCGCTGGTGTCCACCTTGGGCGTGACCGGCGGTAACAAGAAAAGTGGTCTCTATGAAGATGGCGTTCGTAAAGATCGTCTGGATAATAGTGACATGATCGACCAGCTCGAAGCTCGCATCCGCGCTAAAGCCGCGATGATGGACGAGACACAGCGTATCAGCGTTCAGCAGGTTGAAAAATAACGTGATGGGAAGCGTGCCGTTTCCCATGTATGATTGAACCCATTCTTTGGGTTTTTTTTGTATATAGAAAGAGAATAAACGTGGCAAAAAACATTCAAGCCATCCGCGGCATGAACGATTACCTGCCTGGCGAAACCGCCATCTGGCAGCGCATTGAAGGCACACTGAAGCAGGTGCTCGGCAGCTACGGTTACAGCGAAATCCGTTTGCCGATTGTAGAGCAGACCCCGTTATTCAAACGCGCGATCGGCGAAGTGACCGATGTGGTTGAAAAAGAGATGTACACCTTTGAGGACCGCAACGGCGACAGCCTGACTCTGCGTCCGGAAGGGACGGCGGGCTGCGTACGCGCCGGCATCGAACATGGTCTTCTGTACAATCAGGAGCAGCGCCTGTGGTATATCGGCCCGATGTTCCGCCACGAACGTCCGCAGAAAGGTCGTTATCGTCAGTTCAACCAGCTGGGTGTGGAAGTGTTTGGCCTGCAGGGTCCGGACATCGACGCCGAACTGATTATGCTGACGGCCCGCTGGTGGCGCGCGCTCGGTATTGCTGAGCACGTTTCGCTGGAGTTGAACTCTATCGGTTCTCTGGAAGCGCGTGCGAACTATCGCGATGCGCTGGTTGCATTCCTGGAACAGCATAAAGACAAGCTGGACGAAGACTGCAAACGCCGCATGTACAGCAACCCGCTGCGCGTGCTGGATTCCAAAAACCCGGAAGTGCAGGCGCTGCTGAATGATGCACCTGCACTGGGTGACTACCTGGACGACGAGTCTCGCGAACACTTTACCGGCCTGTGCAAGCTGCTTGAAGCGGCGGGCATTGCCTACACCGTGAACCAGCGTCTGGTGCGCGGCCTGGACTACTACAACCGCACCGTGTTTGAGTGGGTGACCACCAGCCTCGGTTCACAAGGCACCGTGTGTGCCGGCGGTCGTTATGACGGTCTGGTTGAGCAACTGGGTGGCCGTGCAGCACCTGGCGTTGGCTTCGCGATGGGCCTTGAGCGACTTGTTTTGTTAGTTCAGGCTGTTAATCCGGAATTTAAAGCAGATTCCGTTGTCGATATATACCTGGTGGCCTCAGGCGCGGAAACGCAGTCTGCGGCGATGCAGCTTGCCGAACGCGTGCGCGATGCGCTGCCGGGCGTTAAGCTGATGACCAATCATGGCGGCGGCAACTTCAAAAAACAGTTTGCTCGTGCCGATAAGTGGGGCGCAAGTATTGCACTGGTGCTGGGTGAGTCCGAAGTGGCTAACGGCGAAGTGGTAGTTAAAGACCTGCGCTCTGGTGAGCAAACAACGGTAACGCAGGACGGCGTTGCGGCGCATTTGCGCACTCTATTGGGCTAAGGAGAAAGACTGCGTGGAAATTTACGAGAACGAACACGATCAGGTCGACGCGATTAAACGCTTCTTTGTTGAGAACGGCAAAGCGCTGGTTGTTGGGGTGATTTTAGGTGTGGGCGCGCTGATTGGCTGGCGTTACTGGAACAATCATCAGGCGGATACCGCGCGCGGCGCGTCTCTGACCTATGAAAATACCGTGAGCGCGATCCGTGCCGATCAGCCACAAACGCTGGTTGCGGCAGAGAAATTTGCTGCTGACAACAAAAACACCTACGGCGCGCTGGCTGCGCTGGAAGTGGCTCAGCAGTACGTTGATAAGAACGAACTGGATAAAGCTGTTGCTCAGTTGACTCAGGGTCTTGCTGCTGCCAGCGATGAAAACCTGAAAGCAGTGATTAATGTGCGCCTGGCACGTATTCAGGTTCAGCAGAAAAAAGCTGACGATGCGCTGAAAACGCTCGATACCGTTAAAGGCGAAGGTTTTGCTGCCATCGTTGCCGATCTGCGCGGTGAAGCGCTGCTGAGCAAAGGTGACAAAGCGGGCGCGCGTAAAGCGTGGCAAGCTGGCGTGGATAGCAAAGCTTCACCTGCGCTGAGCGAAATGATGCAGATGAAAATAAATAATTTGTCCGTCTGAGAGGGACCCGATGCAATTGCGTAAATTACTTCTGCCAGGACTGCTTTCTGTTACGTTATTGAGTGGTTGTTCACTGTTCAGTGGCGAAGAAGACGTTGTAAAAATGTCCCCACTGCCGACGGTTGAAAACCAGTTTACCCCTTCTACCGCGTGGGATGTCTCCGTTGGTAATGGTATTGGTGACTTTTATTCCAACCTTCATCCGGCCTTTGCGGACAGCGTTGTTTATGCCGCCGATCGTAAAGGTACCGTGAAAGCGGTCAATGCTGATGACGGAAAAGAAGTCTGGTCTGTTAACCTGGCGGAAAAAGATGGCTGGTTCTCCCGTAAACCTGCACTGCTGTCTGGCGGCCTGACGGTTGCCGGTGGTCATGTCTATGTGGGTAGCGAAAAGGCGCAGGTTTATGCCCTGAACACCAGCGACGGCTCCATTGCCTGGCAAACCACCGTGGCCGGTGAATCCCTGTCTCGCCCGGTCGTGAGCGACGGCCTGGTGCTGATTCATACCAGCAACGGCCAGCTGCAGGCGCTGAACGAAGCGGACGGTCTGGTGAAATGGACCGTTAACCTTGACATGCCTGCGCTCTCTCTGCGCGGTGAATCTGCGCCTGCTACCGCATTCGGTGCAGCAATTGTAGGCGGTGATAACGGTCGCGTGAGTGCCGTGCTGATGCAGCAGGGCCAGATGATCTGGCAGCAGCGTATCTCTCAGGCTACAGGCTCAACGGAAATTGACCGTCTGAGCGACGTCGACACAACGCCGGTCATCGTAGACGGTGTGGTTTACGCGCTGGCCTATAACGGTAACCTCACCGCGCTGGATCTTCGCAGCGGCCAGATCATGTGGAAACGTGAACTGGGTTCTGTAAATGATTTCATCGTGGACGGTAACCGTATCTATATGGTTGACCAGAACGACCGTCTGCTGGCGCTGAGCACTGAAGGCGGCGTGACCCTGTGGACGCAAAGCGATCTGCTGCACCGTCTGCTGACCGCGCCAGCACTGTACAACGGCAGCCTGGTGGTAGGCGACAGCGAAGGGTATATGCACTGGATTGATCCGGATAACGGCCGCTTTGTTGCACAGCAAAAAGTCGACAGCTCTGGTTTCCTGACCGATCCGGTTGTGGCTGACGGCAAACTGCTGATTCAGGCAAAAGACGGTACGCTGTACGCGATCACGCGTTAATTACCCGGCGGTTGTAGTATACTAAACGGCTCCTGTTCACTCAGGAGCCGTTTTGACATTTTTAAAAACGCCGCGAATGCGACGTTTATTTGAATTTTATGAGGCTTCAAACATGGTACCTGTGGTCGCGCTTGTCGGGCGCCCTAACGTTGGAAAATCCACTCTTTTTAACCGTTTAACACGCACCCGTGATGCGCTGGTTGCGGATTTCCCGGGGCTGACGCGTGACCGTAAGTACGGTCGTGCAGAGGTGGAAGGACGCGAGTTCATCTGTATTGATACCGGTGGTATTGACGGTACAGAGGACGGCGTTGAAACCCGCATGGCGGAACAGTCATTGCTGGCGATTGAAGAAGCGGACGTGGTGCTGTTTATGGTGGATGCGCGCGCTGGCCTGATGCCGGCAGACTCCGCCATCGCCAAACACCTGCGCTCGCGTGAAAAGCCTACTTTCCTGGTGGCGAACAAAACTGACGGTATCGATGCCGATCAGGCCGTTGCAGACTTCTGGTCTTTAGGCCTGGGTGAAATCTACCCCATTGCGGCATCGCACGGTCGCGGCGTGACCAGCCTGCTGGAAACCGTTCTGCTGCCATGGGTTGATGAAGTTAACCCGCCGGAAGAGGTGGACGAAGACGCTGAATACTGGGCGCAGTTTGAAGAGGGCGTTGAGGGCGAAGAAGAGCCTGAAGACGACTTCAATCCGCAGGATCTGCCAATCAAGCTGGCTATCGTGGGGCGTCCAAACGTAGGTAAGTCTACACTTACTAACCGTATTCTGGGTGAAGAACGCGTGGTCGTTTACGACATGCCTGGCACCACGCGCGACAGCATCTACATCCCGATGCAGCGCGATGAACGTGAGTATGTCCTCATTGACACCGCCGGGGTACGTAAGCGCGGGAAAATCACCGATGTGGTGGAAAAATTCTCCGTTATCAAAACCCTGCAGGCGATTGAAGATGCCAACGTCGTTATGCTGGTCATTGATGCGCGTGAAGGAATCTCCGATCAGGATCTCTCTCTGCTCGGCTTTATCCTCAATAGTGGGCGCTCACTGGTTATCGTGGTCAACAAATGGGATGGCCTGAGCAATGAAGTGCGCGAGCAGGTGAAAGAGACCCTCGACTTCCGTCTGGGCTTTATCGACTTTGCGCGCGTGCACTTTATTTCTGCCCTGCACGGCAGCGGCGTCGGTAACCTGTTCGAATCCGTGCGTGAAGCCTATGACAGCTCCACCCGCCGTCAGAGCACCGCCATGCTGACCCGCATCATGAATATGGCTGCGGAAGACCATCAGCCGCCGCTGGTACGCGGTCGCCGCGTGAAGCTGAAATATGCTCACGCCGGGGGTTATAACCCGCCAATCGTGGTGATCCACGGCAACCAGGTGAAAGACCTGCCGGATTCCTACAAGCGCTATCTGATGAACTACTTCCGTAAATCGCTGGACGTGATGGGCACGCCTATCCGCATCCAGTTCAAGGAAGGGGAAAACCCGTTCGCTAACAAGCGCAACACCCTGACGCCGAACCAGATGCGTAAACGTAAGCGTTTGATTAAGCACATTAAGAAAAGCAAATAAGCTTTGCTGAACTCACAAAAGCCCGCGCATGTCGCGGGCTTTTTTTTGCCCAATCATACCGCCGGTTTTCTCTGTGTGATGTCAATCACTATTCACTTTTAACCATGTTTAAAACTAAGAAAGTAGACAATCGTCGAATTTTCGTCTTAAAGTCCCGGGCCCGGTACTAGACAAAACTAGCATCTGGTTATCAAATGGTTAACTAACTTTTCGCCGCATGTAAAAAATCGGTCAGATACGTAACTGGCCGGCGTACTTGCTGGTGTTTACAAGCACGACACATACCTTTCGGGAGAATTATGCAATCCTCTGTTAATCAAAAAGAGAGCCGAACGTTCTTCGGCCATCCGTATCCGCTCGGTTCACTGTTTTTCACCGAGATGTGGGAGCGTTTCTCGTTTTACGGCATTCGTCCGTTACTGATCCTGTTTATGGCCGCCACCGTCTATGACGGCGGGATGGGTCTGGCCCGTGAAAACGCCTCGGCGATTGTCGGTATCTTTGCCGGGACCATGTACCTGGCCGCGCTGCCGGGAGGCTGGCTGGCGGATAACTGGCTTGGGCAGCAGAGAGCCGTCTGGTACGGTTCAATTCTGATTGCGCTCGGCCACCTGTCGATTGCGCTGTCGGCCATCATGGGTGACAACCTGTTCTTTATCGGCCTGATGTTCATCGTGCTCGGCTCTGGCCTGTTCAAGACCTGTATCTCGGTCATGGTGGGGACTCTGTATAAAAAAGGCGATGCGCGTCGTGACGGCGGTTTCTCGCTGTTCTATATGGGCATCAACATGGGCTCGTTCATTGCCCCGCTGATTTCCGGCTGGCTGATTAAAACCCACGGCTGGCACTGGGGCTTTGGTATTGGCGGCATCGGGATGCTGGTGGCGCTGATTATCTTCCGCGTGTTTGCGGTTCCGGCGATGAAACGCTATGACAGCGAAGTCGGTCTGGATTCCACCTGGAACAGTCCGGTGGTGAAGCGTAATGGCGTGGGCATCTGGCTGCTGGTGCTGGCGGCAGGTGTGGCAACGCTCGTGACGCTGATTGCGCAGGGCGTGATTGTGATTAACCCGGTCGCGGTAGCCAGCGTGCTGGTCTACGTGATTGCGGCGTCTGTTGCCCTCTACTTTATTTATCTGTTTGTTTTTGCTGGCCTGAACCGTAAAGAACGCGCCAGACTGCTGGTGTGCTTTATTCTGCTGGTCTCAGCGGCGTTCTTCTGGTCTGCGTTTGAGCAGAAGCCAACCTCGTTCAACCTGTTTGCCAACGACTACACTAACCGCATGATCGGTGATTTTGAAATCCCGGCGGTTTGGTTCCAGTCGATTAACGCGCTGTTCATCATCCTGCTGGCCCCGGTGTTCAGCTGGGCATGGCCGAAACTCGCGACGAAGAACATCCGCCCGAGCAGTATCACCAAATTCGTGATCGGTATTCTGTGTGCGGCAGCGGGCTTTGGCCTGATGATGCTGGCGGCACAGAATGTACTGAGCAACGGTGGGGCGGGGGTGTCGCCGTTCTGGCTGGTGGGCAGTATCCTGATGCTGACGCTGGGTGAACTGTGCCTGAGCCCGATCGGTCTGGCGACCATGACCCTGCTGGCGCCGGAAAGAATGCGCGGCCAGATGATGGGTCTATGGTTCTGCGCCAGTGCCTTGGGTAACCTGGCGGCCGGCCTGATCGGCGGTCACGTGAAGGCCGACCAGCTGGATATGCTGCCGGATCTCTTCGCCCGCTGCTCCATCGCGCTGCTGATTTGTGCCGCGGTGCTGATCGTCCTCATTGTTCCGGTGCGTCGTATGCTGGAAAATGCGCAAACGAAACCGGCAGCTAGCGCCTGATAAACCTCAGCGTGCCGGGGCTGGCGTTACGCCCCGGCGCGTTATTCCCTGAGGTGAAAATATGCAGTTAGGATTTGTTGGTCTTGGTGCGGTAGTGGAGACAGCGTATCTGCCCGCATTGCGTAACCTGTATGGCCGCCCGGTTCGTTGTTTCGGGTTTGATGTTCTCCCGGCAAAGCACCCTGAAGGCGTGACGCGCTGCGCCTCGCTTGCGGAACTGCTTGCCACCCCGCTTGATACCCTCTTTATCACTACCGCATCGCTGCACCATCTTGAGGTGCTTGAGCAGGCGATCGCCTCACCGATCTCCCGGATTGTGATAGAAAAACCGATTGTCGCCACGCTTCCCCAAATAGATAAGCTTAATGCACTGCTGGCCACGCCCGGTGCGGCATCCCGCGTGCTGGCGCTCGACCACTGGATGGCGCGCACCGAAACGGTGAAGCGCTCGCTGGTCGATCATTTTTCTGACGTCGTCAGAATCGAAGGCTTTTTGCAGGAGCCAAGCGGGTATAACGCTGTCGGCGAACCCATCGCGCTTAATTTCTCCACCGGTGAACCGGATACCAGAACGCTTCGTCACCCTGATGGCGTGATTCTGGATATCGGTACGCATGTGCTGGCGATGCTGCGTGAAACGACGTGCTTTCTGGGGGGCGATGACGAGATGACGCTACAGGTCGTTGCCGCTAAAGACCGTCTGGGCCGCGCTATTGCAAAAGGAGACCTGACCACGGCGGAAGGTGAAGCGCATCTTCAGGGAAGCATCAGCGGCGTACCGGTGGACATCTGGCTTAACAAATACGCAGGCCCCGCGGGCGGGCAAAAAGGCTTGCGTCTGCATCTGCGTGACGGGCGCACCATCAGTCATGACCGGCGCGGCGCGGAAGATGTGCTGGAGGTCATTGAGGGGGATGATATCCAGCGCTGGTCTCTCCCCGGCACAATCTACGAGCACTGTCTTGCGGGACATATTCTTGGCGATAAAAGTCTGTTTGAGCGGGATCCGCAGGAGGTGAGCCGTACCACGCGCCGTCGGATCGAGGAAGTTGCGCTGCTGCTGACCTTGCAGCAACAGTTGCGTGGTCCGCACTGAACGCAACGTGGTAAAATTACCCCAGACCTGAATGCTTTGAAGGAGTCACCATGACGATTACCTGCCCGGATTGCCAGGCAACGCTGGAGCCCCAGAATGGGGTGGCGCACTGCGAGAACTGTAACAAAGACATTGCGCTTGAAGCCCGTTGCCCGGAGTGCCATCAGCCGCTCCAGGTTTTAAAAGCCTGTGGCGCGGTGGATTATTTCTGCCAGAACGGCCACGGCTTAATCTCTAAAAAGCGCGTGGAGTTTATTCCGGCAGAACGTTAATCACACACGCAGCCTTCGCCTTTCTGCCACAGTTCGACCAGCGACTCGGGTGCTTCCTGCTCGGGCACCAGCACGATGATATCGGCATAATGTGCCTGATTCTGCCCGGTCCAGATAATCTGGATGCGGAAATAGCGCTGGTCACCGCTGCCGGGTGACGTGGCTTGCCCGGGCGGCTGGCCGCGTGGAAACGCCTGCTCCAGGATGCTCACCAGGCGCTGGCGCTGGGCTTCATTGAGCGAGGACAGCGCGATGGTGCGCTGACCGCTCAGCTTAGGAATAAAAGCGACGCCGCCTTCCCGGGCCAGCTCAACTACGGCGTCATCCGTCAGTTCCGGAACCTGCATTTACAGCACTCCCACCTGTTCCCAGGCTTGTTTTATGGCCGCTCCGACGTCGCTACCGGAGCGTTTCTCTCCGTGCGCGATCGTTAGTTTTGCAAAGGCCTCAAAATCTGCATCCTGCGCCAGATTGCGATCGCAAACTGTGTCGTACCAGGCATAACCCGCTTTTTCCCATGCGTGACCGCCGATCGCCGTCGCGGCCAGATAAAACGCCCGGTTGGGGATACCGGAGTTCAGATGCACGCCGCCGTTATCCTCGCGCGTTTTAATGAAATCTTTCATGTGCGCGGGCTGCGGATCTTTGCCGAGCAGCGGGTCATCGTAGGCGGTGCCGGGTTCAGACATCGAGCGCAGCCCTTTGCCGTTAATTCCTGCGGCCAGCAGCCCTTCACCAATCAGCCAGTCTGCTTTATCGGCGGTTTGCTTCAGATGATACTGTTTCACCAGCGAGCCAAACACGTCAGAGAGAGACTCGTTTAGCGCGCCCGACTGTTCAAAATAGATCAGTCCGGCCTCGGTCTCGGTTACGCCGTGGCTCAGCTCGTGCGCCACCACGTCAATGGCAATCGTGAAGCGATTAAATATTTCCCCGTCGCCGTCGCCAAATACCATCTGCTGACCATTCCAGAAGGCGTTCTGATATTCCCGGCCGTAGTGAACGGTCCCGGTCAAAATAAGCCCTTTATTATCGAGTGAATCGCGCTGATATTCTTTCCAGAAGAAATCATGGGTAATCCCTAAATACGCGTAGGCTTCATCGACCGCGACATCGCCATTCGACGGCTGACCCTCATAACGCACCTGGGTACCCGGCAGCTCCTGGGTTTGCTTCGCATCGTAAATATCGCGCTCCAGCTGACCGGCTTTATTCACGTGCGGGGCGGCGGGCTTGCCCGGCATATGGGCCATTAACGTCTGCACGTGGGTTAAGGTCTGACGGGCGCAGCGCTGCTGCGGCTCGGAGCCCGTTTCGATAATACGACGCAGAATATAAGGGGGAATAACGCTATAAAGATGGGTCATGCAGCTCTCCTTATCAAAAAAGGGAATAGCTGCAGTATAGTAAGTAACCGGCGAAGAATTATCCGGTTTTGCGCTGACGCGTCTTTTTCACCGGTTTAATTGATTTCACTTCGCTTTCTACCCAGCCGTCAGACAGGCGGGTGGTCAGCACATCCCCGGCTTTGACCTGTTTGGTTTGTTTCAGCACTTTCCCGTCCGTCGCGGTGGTGACGCTATAGCCGCGCGCCAGCGTGGAGAGGGGGCTGACCGCTTCAAGATGGGTCACCGCATTGCCAAAACGTTCGCGGGTGGTACTCAGCCGGGCGCGGAGAGTCTCCGCCAGACGAAACTCCAGCTGCTGAATCCGCGTTTGCGCGCGGTAAATTTTCGGCTGCGGATTTTGCTGGTTAAGGCGCTGCGTCACGCGCTGCTGGCGCGAAACCGCGCGTTTCAGCTGAGTATCCAGCGCGATATTCATGCGCTGGCGCAGACGATCCAGCACCGTCTGTTGACGCGCCAGGCGCAGCTGCGGGTGCTGCTGCTGCAGACGATGATGAAGCTGGGTAAAGCGACGGGTACGGTTGGCGAGGAAGTAATCCATCGCCATTTCAAGGCGCTGCTGGCCGTTCTGGATCTGACGCAGCAGCTCCAGCTGGTTACGACTCACCACTTCTGCCGCCGCGGAAGGCGTAGGCGCACGTAAATCCGCGACAAAATCGGCTATCGTTACGTCCGTTTCATGCCCGACGGCACTCACGACGGGGATAAGGCTGGCAAAGATTGCCCGCGCCACGCGCTCGTCGTTAAAGCTCCACAGATCTTCCAGCGAGCCGCCTCCGCGCCCGACGATGAGCACGTCACACTCCTGGCGCGCGTTCGCTAGCGCAATGGCGCGCACAATCTGGCCCGGCGCATCGTCGCCCTGCACGGCGGTCGGGTAGATGATGACGGGCAGGGAAGGGTCGCGACGCTTGAGGACGTGCAAAATATCATGCAGTGCCGCACCGGTTTTTGAGGTGATGACCCCAACGCAGTGGGCAGGAGAGGGCAGCGGTTTTTTAAACTGCTGGTCGAAAAGCCCCTCGGCAGAAAGCGTTGTTTTTAACTGCTCATACTTCTGCTGCAACAGCCCTTCGCCCGCAGGCTGCATGCTCTCGACGATAATTTGATAATCACCGCGCGGTTCATACAGGGTAATATTGGCGCGAACCAGAACCTGCTGGCCGTGCTGCGGACGAAACGTCACGCGGCGGTTGCTGTTGCGGAACATCGCGCAGCGCACCTGGGCGGTGTCGTCTTTTAAGGTAAAGTACCAGTGGCCGGAAGAGGGCTGCGTGAAGTTAGAGATCTCACCGCTGATCCAGACCTGCCCCATTTCCTGCTCAAGCAGCAAACGCACCGTCTGATTCAGGCGGCTGACGGTATAAATTGAGGGGGATTGAGAGGATAACATGTGAGCGGGATCAAATTCTAAATCAGCAAGTTATTCAGTCGATAGTAACCTGCTGAGAGGCAATCGCAAGCATTTTTTTTAAAAAAGTGTAGATGCAATCGGTTACGCTCTGTATAATGCCACGGCAATATTTAACCACCCAGGTCAGAGATATTGCCCATGCTACGTATCGCTAAAGAAGCACTGACGTTTGACGACGTCCTCCTCGTTCCCGCTCATTCCACCGTTCTGCCGAATACTGCCGACCTCAGCACGCAGTTGACGAAAACCATTCGTCTGAACATTCCTATGCTCTCCGCGGCAATGGACACCGTGACTGAAGCGCGCCTGGCTATCGCCCTGGCACAGGAAGGCGGCATTGGCTTTATCCATAAAAACATGTCTATCGAGCGTCAGGCGGAAGAAGTTCGCCGCGTGAAGAAACATGAATCCGGCATTGTGTCTGACCCTCAGACCGTTCTGCCAACCACCACCCTGCACGAAGTGAAAGCCCTGACCGAACGTAACGGCTTCGCCGGTTACCCGGTTGTGACCGAAGATAACGAGCTGGTTGGCATCATCACCGGCCGTGACGTGCGCTTCGTGACTGACCTGAACCAGCCTGTCAGCGTCTACATGACGCCAAAAGAGCGTCTGGTGACCGTTCGCGAAGGTGAAACCCGCGACGTAGTGCTGGCGAAAATGCACGAAAAACGCGTTGAGAAAGCGCTGGTTGTGGATGCGAATTTCCATCTGCGCGGCATGATCACCGTGAAAGATTTCCAGAAAGCAGAACGTAAACCTAACGCCTGTAAAGACGAGCATGGCCGTCTGCGCGTCGGTGCAGCGGTGGGTGCCGGTGCCGGTAACGAAGAGCGTGTTGATGCGCTGGTGGCTGCGGGCGTTGACGTCCTGCTGATCGACTCCTCACACGGCCACTCTGAAGGCGTTCTGCAGCGTATTCGTGACACCCGTGCTAAGTACCCGGACCTGCAGATCATCGGCGGCAACGTGGCAACAGGCGCAGGCGCTCGTGCGCTGGCTGATGCCGGCTGCAGCGCGGTGAAAGTGGGTATCGGTCCAGGCTCTATCTGTACTACCCGTATCGTCACCGGCGTGGGTGTTCCGCAGATCACCGCGGTATCTGACGCGGTTGAAGCGCTGGAAGGCACCGGTATTCCGGTTATCGCTGACGGCGGTATCCGCTTCTCTGGCGACATCGCTAAAGCCATCGCCGCGGGCGCTGCTGCCGTGATGGTGGGCTCCATGCTGGCCGGTACCGAAGAATCCCCGGGTGAAATCGAACTCTACCAGGGCCGTTCTTACAAATCCTATCGTGGGATGGGCTCCCTGGGCGCGATGTCCAAAGGTTCCTCTGACCGTTACTTCCAGACCGATAACGCCGCTGACAAACTGGTGCCGGAAGGTATCGAAGGCCGCGTTGCTTATAAAGGCCGTCTGAAAGAGATCATTCACCAGCAGATGGGCGGCCTGCGCTCCTGTATGGGTCTGACCGGCTGTGGTACCATTGACCTGCTGCGTACCAAAGCGGAATTCGTACGCATCAGCGGTGCGGGTATCCAGGAGAGCCACGTTCACGACGTGACGATCACCAAAGAGTCCCCGAACTATCGTCTGGGCTCCTGATTTTTCTTCGCCCGACCTCGTGTCGGGCGATTTATTTAATCTGTTTCACTTGCCTCGGAATTAGCGTCAATGACGGAAAACATTCATAAACATCGCATCCTCATCCTCGATTTTGGTTCTCAGTACACTCAGCTGGTGGCGCGTCGCGTACGTGAACTGGGCGTTTACTGCGAACTGTGGGCGTGGGATGTCACGGAAGCACAGATTCGCGAATTCAATCCAAGCGGCATCATCCTGTCCGGCGGCCCGGAAAGCACCACCGAAGAGAACAGCCCGCGCGCGCCGCAGTACGTGTTCGAAGCAGGCGTGCCGGTATTCGGCGTCTGCTACGGTATGCAGACCATGGCCATGCAGCTGGGCGGCCACGTAGAAGGCTCTAACGAGCGTGAGTTCGGTTATGCACAGGTAGAAGTCGTCACCGACAGCGCACTGGTACGCGGTATCGAAGACTCCCTGACCGCTGACGGCAAACCGCTGCTGGACGTGTGGATGAGCCACGGCGACAAGGTCACCGCTATCCCGTCTGACTTCGTAACCGTTGCCAGCACCGAAAGCTGCCCGTTCGCGATCATGGCGAACGAAGAAAAACGCTTCTACGGCGTGCAGTTCCACCCGGAAGTGACCCACACCCGTCAGGGTATGCGCATGCTGGAGCGCTTCGTGCGCGACATCTGCCAGTGTGAAGCACTGTGGACCCCGGCAAAAATCATCGACGACGCCGTGGAGCGTATCCGCCAGCAGGTTGGTGATGACAAAGTGATCCTCGGCCTCTCCGGCGGCGTCGACTCCTCCGTGACCGCGATGCTGCTGCACCGTGCCATCGGCAAAAACCTGACCTGCGTCTTTGTGGACAACGGTCTGCTGCGTCTGAACGAAGCCCAGCAGGTGATGGACATGTTCGGTGACCACTTCGGTCTGAACATCGTTCACGTGGAAGGTGAGCAGCGTTTCCTGGACGCGCTGAAAGGCGAGAACGATCCGGAAGCCAAGCGTAAAATCATCGGCCGCGTATTCGTGGAAGTGTTCGACGAAGAAGCGCTGAAGCTGGAAGACGTTAAATGGCTGGCACAGGGCACTATCTATCCTGACGTGATTGAATCAGCTGCTTCAGCAACCGGTAAAGCACACGTCATCAAATCTCACCACAACGTGGGCGGCCTGCCGAAAGAGATGAAGATGGGTCTGGTTGAACCGCTGCGCGAGCTGTTCAAAGATGAAGTACGCAAGATCGGTCTGGAACTGGGTCTGCCGTACGACATGCTCTACCGTCATCCGTTCCCGGGCCCGGGTCTCGGCGTGCGCGTACTGGGTGAAGTGAAGAAAGAGTACTGCGACCTGCTGCGTCGCGCAGACGCGATCTTCATCGAAGAGCTGCACAAAGCTGACCTGTACAACAAAGTAAGCCAGGCGTTCACCGTGTTCCTGCCGGTTCGCTCCGTCGGCGTGATGGGCGATGGCCGTAAGTACGACTGGGTTGTTTCCCTGCGTGCGGTAGAAACCATCGACTTCATGACCGCGCACTGGGCGCACCTGCCGTATGACTTCTTAGGCCGCGTGTCTAACCGCATCATCAACGAAGTGAACGGTATTTCCCGCGTGGTGTATGACATCAGCGGTAAGCCACCGGCTACGATTGAGTGGGAATGATTTAACGACTGGCAATAGCCAGCGCGCAAAAACAGTAAAGTACTCTTAGCCCGCGTAACTGCGGGCTTTTTTGTACATATAGTTGGACATTTACATTTTGAATAATGATAGCTGACCCGAAGAGCCAGTTCGGTTTTTGTGCGCTGGCTAAAATGATCACAGTTTCGTGCCATTTCGTCTCATCACCTTTACTTATTTTACTTGCACCGTATTAGGAGGGCGTTTTATTTCTTTGCAGAAAGTTTTTTACGCAGAGTGGTTGCCCGGCGCAATACACCCACTTTAGGATTCATTGCAAGTGCCTGTTCATAGGCTTCCAAAGCGTCAGATAACTGCCCAAGCGATTCAAACGACTCCCCTCTGATCCTGTGAGCTAGCGCTCCCCAGTCATATCGTTCTCGGGCTCCCTGCGTAAGAGCTGTATCAGCGACGCTCAGAGCTTTCCTGGCGCTTTCCTCGGTGGTATCCGTCTTAAGCAACTCCTGCGCGGCCATAATCTTTGTGGCGTAATCACCCTTGTTCAACTGGGCTATCTGTAGTGATTCAGCATCAAGGAACTCACCAGCGGTGGAATAACGGAAGTATCCAAGATCACGAAGATTGACGCGTAGTTGGCATAACTCTCCGTCAGCGTTTGTATCGAATAAATAGCAATCTGCCCAGGTCCCGACGGGGCGAACTGTAAACATTTTCTGTCTTTTTTGAAGATCGAGAACCTCCAAAATATTACTGTCTTTATTATCTGCATTTGCTGTCTGGACAGCTGCGTACCGGCCACATTGGGACAAACCAATATTAAAGATATTGGCGCAGTAATGCCGACGATAGATTTCATCACCGCTGGTGTTGATAGCGATGACATCCCCGCTAAGTGCACTACCGAAACCACAATCGTGGACTATGAAACTACCGGAATCAGAAACAGCGGCATCGACAGGGCGTGCAAAACATTTTAGCTCATACACAATCCTGTCAGAGGGGTAATCGACAAGAATGACACGGCCATTGCCCTTCATCCTGTGGCCTCCAAGGCTGCCACCATCCGAATCATCGCAGCCCACCACCCAGCGCTTATCCGGCGAAATATTTGCGTGACCGAAGAAGTAAGGGTGATCCACGGTAAGCCATTTACCCTCCAGTTCCGTGTTGCGTTCATGCGTAGATGAAGGTTCTCTCTTGCCAGATTGATGCCCTAAGATACTGCGTAGTTTTCCAATTAAACCCATCGCCCTGTTTCCTGTTAGCCCTGCCTGGTAGCAATATAAGCCAGGTTTGTAATAATCGTAACGGACTAACCAGAATTTATTTGACGCGCCTCGAATTCCATAATAAAAAAATTCACAAGAGATATGTTTAAAAAATAAAATATTCGTGTCATGAATATTTTGCCGAAATATTTAGACCATGCTCCTATTTGCGGTTGATATCACCACAAATAAAGGAGTAGCTTGTAGTAGAGAAAAAGTTATATCCAATGGAGAATGACCATGAGCACATATGAACTTGTACGCAAAACAAAAATCGATGGTGATTTCGAAGGGTTTGATGACGAGGTTTTATTCAGGTTTGTTGACGGGACATACTGGATACAGGCGCAATACATGTACTGGTATCATTATGCCTATCGACCTGATGTCAATCTCTTACGAGCGAATGGGCGGTTTTATCTGCAGATAGATGGGAAAGACAAAGTTGTACCCGTCAGACAAATCACTGATGTCATCCAATCACGAATTGATGACGAATTTAAAGGATGGGAAGGCGAAACCGTTTACACTCTCACTAACGGGCAGGTGTGGAAGCAATGCACCTACCACTATGAATACAAGTATTCATACAGACCGGAGGCATTAATTTACAATAGCGGAACAGGTTACAAAATGCAGGTTGAAGGTACTACAGCAGATGTGCGAAGAGTTAAGTAAAGCAATCACTGTACACAGAGTCAGCTTATGCAAACAATAAATGTCCAGCGGCATTTAACGCCTCTGTCGCTATTCCTGGCAGAGCGAATAATCAGCCACCGTTAACAACAAGGTTATAATCTAATGTTTCAGTACAAAATGGTCCAGGTTCCACCCAACATTTCAGTCAGGGCTAAAGACAACAAAATCGGTATTGCTGCGCAATACCTTGAGGACGTGGTCAACGAGTGGGCAGCGCAGGGCTGGGAATTTCAGCGAGTTGATACTATCGGTATTGAAGAACGACCAGGCTGTTTTGGCGGCAGTAAGGTCAAATTTATGCAGTACTATGTTATTACCTTCAGGAAAGAGGTGTAACTGTGCTGCGTAGTCTGAGCTTCTGGCTGATACTGCTTTACCGCAAACATGCACCAGACAACGTCAGACGGCGCTGTCGCTATCATCCTTCATGTTCAAAATATACGTTTGTCAGCATCAAGCGCTTTGGTTTCTGCCGGGGATGGAAAATTGCCTTCAAGCGTTTTCAGCGCTGCAGGCCGCCGAACGGTGGAATCGATTATCCACCACACCGTTGTCACTGAGTGAGCTAGCTTCCGGATGTCCTGCTAAGCGTCACGCTTTGGTCACAATGAATAATGCTGTACCAGAACGATTAAGAATAAAATAAGTTCTCCCGCAGCCTTATTGCGCTGGCGGTGATTACTTAGACGGATGATTTATCTACCTCATAAGTGCTGCCATTGCATTCACCGGTAATCAACAAAGCCGGGCTAAAGTGGATAGGCAATATGCAAAGTTATTTAGATACAGGAATGAATTTCCTGCGCCTCGCTGCGTAAAGTAGAGCAGAGTTCCTAGATAAGAATTCAGCCAAACATTATGGTGGCCTGATGCATCTGGTTCCCCAATAACATGGAGTCTCTATGGAATATTTTGAAGCTAAATTATATTTATTAGGAAAGTGGCGAATTATTGCATTATTACTTAATGCTATGCTTTTCCTTGGTAGTTGCTACGGGTTGTACCTCACGGGGATCTTTACAAGGTCATGGTATAATGAAGGTAATGCTGCGGTGTGCTTATTGATTATGTTTACCTCGGCATTAAGCATCATGTCTATCAATCAGCCAGTCATTATGGATAAGACTGATGACGAGGCATCTTCATTGCTATCTTTATGGTGGAAACGAAAGAAGCTCGAACATTTATCAAAAATAAAAGAATATAAAAAATAACGTAAAGTCTGCGGCCCGGCGTGCCGGGCCGGAGGCGTGAACTATTTTCCGCTGTTATCCCGGCGATACGCCAGCGCCACCACCAGCGACTGCACCAGGCACAGCGTCGCCGACTGGGACCGAAACGCGTCCACCTGCGCCTCTTTCACTACAAAGCAAAGATCGCTGAACGTCGCCAGGGGGCTGATCTGGCTGTCCGTAATCACAATCTGCCGCGCGCCGACGCTGGCGGCGGTTTCACTGACCATCACCGTCTCTTCCGCGTACGGCGAGAAGCTGATCGACACCACAATGTCGCGCGCCTTAATGCGGCTGATCTGCTCGCGCAGCATCCCACCCATACCGTCGAGCAGAATAGGGCGGCACTCCAGGTGGCTCAGGGCATAGGTGAGGTAGGCCGCGACGCTAAAGGAGCGGCGCAGTCCGGCGATGTAGATGGTGTCGGCGTCGGCCAGCAGCTGTACCGCGCGCTCCAGCATTTCCGGTTCGGCGCGGGCGGCCAGCTGCTGTAGCGCCTGGGCGTTTGAACGGGCGAACTCCTGCAGGATGTCGAGCGGGGTTTCGGGCACGGCCTCGCTCTCCATTTCGCGGAAAAGCCGGGCACGGTCGCTGTAGCTGGCGGTCTCCTCCACCAGGTTCATGCGAAACAGCTGTTTCATTTCGTTGAAGCCGGTGAAGTCAAAGGCGTTGGCGAAGCGGATCAGCGTCGAGGGCGGCACGTCGGCGCGCTCGGCAATCACGGCAACCGTATCAAAGGCCACGCTGTTCGTATTATCCAGCACATAGCGGGAGACCTGCTGCAGCCTCTTGCTCAGGCTATCGTAGCGATCGCGGATTTGCTGCTGCAGTTCGTTCAGGCTGGTTGCTGTCGTCATGTTATCCCCCAAATACAGTCCTGTGATTCTAAACGCAAAACCGCGTCTTTTAAATGTCGGCCATCCATCTGGCAGCAAAAATGAAACAGAAGCTTCAGTCATTCCCACGCCCGAAATGCCTTAATAGCGCACGCTGCGTCAGTATTGTTGGCTGTTAACATAAAAATCCATCCTTGATCACAATAATCATCATTTATTTTATTTCAACTTAAAATGGAATATTTGTTTCATATATAGTGTTCGGTACACAGTGTTCAGGTAACAGTCACGTATCAACAGCGAGAGGTTAAGGATGGAGACGGTAGCGAATTTTATTCACGGCGAATGTGTCACCGGTTCAGGCCAGCGCGTTCAGGCGATCTTCAACCCGGCCACCGGCAAGCAGATCCGCCAGGTGGTGATGAGTACGGCACAGGAAACGGAGCAGGCAATTGCCGCCGCGCAGCAGGCGTTTCCTGCGTGGGCGCGTCATGCTCCGCTTAAGCGCGCGCGCGTGATGTTCCGCTTCAAGGCGCTGCTGGAAGAGAACATGGATCGCCTGGCCCGTCTCATCAGCGAAGAGCACGGCAAGGTCTTCTCCGACGCGGTGGGCGAACTCACCCGTGGTCTGGAAGTGGTGGAATTTGCCTGCGGTATCCCGCATCTGCAAAAAGGTGAGCACTCAGCCAACGTCGGCACCGGCGTTGACAGCCACTCGCTGATGCAGCCGCTCGGGGTCTGCGTTGGGATCACGCCGTTTAACTTCCCGGCGATGGTGCCGATGTGGATGTTCCCGATTGCGCTGGCGACCGGAAACACCTTCGTGCTGAAACCGTCAGAAAAAGATCCCTCCCTGGCGCTCGCGCTGGCGCAGCTGCTGAAAGAGGCTGGCCTGCCGGACGGCGTGTTCAACGTGGTGCAGGGTGACAAAGAGTCTGTTGACGTGCTCCTGACCGACCCGCGCGTGCAGGCGGTGAGCTTTGTCGGCTCCACGCCAATTGCCGAATACATTTACCAGACCGCGTCCGCCCACGGAAAGCGCTGTCAGGCACTGGGTGGCGCGAAAAACCACTGTATTCTCATGCCGGATGCCGACATGGAAATGGCCGCCAACGCCATTATGGGCGCAGGCTTCGGTGCGGCGGGGGAGCGCTGCATGGCGCTCTCGGTGGTGCTGGCGGTGGGGGATAAAACCGCCGATGACCTCTGCGCCCGGCTGGAAAAACAGATTGCCGCCCTGCGCGTCGGGCCGGGTCTGGACCAGACGCCGGAAAACGAAATGGGGCCGCTCATCTCCTCGGCGCACCGCAGCAAGGTGCTGGGCTATATCGACAGCGGGGAAGCGCAGGGCGCGACACTTCGCGTGGACGGTCGCAGCTTCAGCGTGCAGGGGCACGAGCAGGGCTATTTCGTCGGGCCGACGCTGTTTGATAACGTCACCCCGGAGATGACCATCTATAAAGAAGAGATTTTCGGCCCGGTGCTTTCTGTGGTGCGCGTAGCAGATTACGCCAGCGCGGTGGACCTTATTAACCGCCATGAATATGGTAATGGTTCGGCAATTTTTACCCGTGACGGCGGCTGCGCGCGTCGCTTCTGCGAAGAGGTGCAGGCGGGCATGGTCGGGGTCAATGTGCCGATCCCGGTGCCGATGGCATTCCACAGTTTCGGTGGCTGGAAGCGCTCTATCTTTGGTGCGCTCAACGTCCACGGCAACGACGGTGTGCGTTTCTACACCCGAATGAAAACCATCACCGCACGCTGGCCGGAAATGCAGCAGGAGACAGGCGCTGCGTTCTCCATGCCGACGCTGGGCTGACAGGAGGCGTTATGCAAACCGAACGTATGACTATGGCCCAGGCGCTGGTCCGATTCCTTAATCAACAATACGTCAGCGTGGATGGCGACGAAATGCCCTTCGTGGAGGGCGTGGCGACTATTTTCGGGCACGGTAACGTGCTCGGCATCGGCCAGGCGCTGGAACAAGATCCGGGCCATTTGCAGGTGATGCAGGGCTGCAACGAGCAGGGCATTACCCATATGGCGACGGGATTCGCCAAACAGCACCGCCGTCAGCGCATTTTCGCCGTCACCTCCTCCGTCGGGCCGGGCGCCGCCAATATGGTGACCGCGGCGGCAACCGCTACGGCGAACCGCATTCCGCTGCTATTGCTGCCGGGCGATATCTACGCCAGCCGCCAGCCGGACCCGGTGCTGCAGCAGATCGAGCAGTATCACGATCTCAGCATCAGCACCAACGACTGCTTCCGTCCTGTCTCTCGCTACTGGGACCGCATCAACCGTCCCGAGCAGCTGATGAGCGCCATGCTAAGCGCGATGCGAACGCTTACTGACCCCGCCAATACCGGAGCGGTGACCCTCTGCCTGCCGCAGGACGTGCAGGGGGAAGCCTGGGATTATCCCCTGAGCTTCTTCGCGCGCCGCGTGCACCACATCGAACGTCGTCCGCCTGACCCGCAGCGTCTGGCGCAGGCGCGGGCGCTGATCGCCCGCAAGCGTCGTCCGCTGGTGGTGTGCGGCGGCGGCGTACGCTATTCCGGCGCGCATGAGGCGTTTCGCGAATTTGTCGAGACGCTGCAACTGCCGTTTGCCGAAACCCAGGCCGGGAAGGGGGCGCTGGTAAGTGACCACCCACTTAACCTGGGTGGCGTTGGGGTGACGGGGGGACTGGCGGCCAACCAGCTCGCGCCCCAGGCGGATTTAGTGATTGGCATCGGCACGCGTCTTACGGACTTTACCACCGGCTCCAAGGCGCTCTTTTCCCATCCGGACGTCGAATTTCTGCTGCTGAACGTGGCGGAGTTCGACGCCCTGAAGCTGGACGCCACCGCACTGATCGCCGATGCCCAAACCGGGCTTCAGGCCTTAACCCACGCGCTCAGGGATTATCGCAGCAGCTGGGGAGACGCGATCGCCCAGGCGAAATCCGCGTGGCGCGACGAGTGCCGCCGCCTGTGGGAGCGCCAGTGGCATCCTGACGACGCGCCCGAAGTGGCGGGGCATCTGGATGGGCAGCTGACGGAATACGGCGAAACGCTCAACACTCGCCTGACCCAGACGCGGGTGCTGGGGCTGATCAACCAGCATATTGAAGATAGCGCCATCGTGGTGGGGGCGGCCGGATCGCTGCCGGGCGATTTACAGCGGCTCTGGCAGGTGAAAACGCCGGACAGCTATCACCTGGAATACGGATACTCCTGCATGGGCTACGAGATTGCGGCGGCCATCGGTGCGAAGCTCGCCAGACCCGACCAGCCGGTGTACGCCATGGTGGGGGATGGCTCGTACATGATGCTGCACTCCGAGCTGCAAACCGCGGTGCAGGAGGGGATTAAGGTCACCGTTCTGCTGTTTGATAACGCCAGCTTTGGCTGCATTAACAACCTCCAGATGGGGCACGGCATGGGGAGCTTTGGTACCGAAAACCGCCATCGCAACCCGGAAACCGGACGGCTGGACGGGCCGCTGGTGAAGGTCGATTTTGCCCAAAACGCGGAAAGCTACGGCTGCCGCGCGTGGCGGGTGAACGATGAGCAAAGCCTGCTGGCGGCGCTGGAGGCGTCACGCGCGCATCCGGGCCCGACGCTGCTGGACATCAAGGTGCTGCCGAAGACCATGACTCATGACTACGCCTCGTGGTGGCGAACCGGCGACGCGCAGGTGGCGGCGTCTTCTGCCGTGCGTGAAGCCGCTCTGCAAACGCAGGCGCAGGTGAAAAAAGCCCGCCAGTATTAAGTTTTCCCGCCGTAACGAAATTTTCATTTCATTTTCCCCTCACCATCCCCTCTCCCCAAAGGGGAGAGGGGATGGTGAGGTGCACTCTTTTCTCCCTCGCCCCTTTGGGGAGAGGGCAGGGGTGAGGGGTTAGCAGCACCTTCTCCCATGTTGTGAGATTGATAACAAAATTTATCTCATTCATCTCAAAAGTGTTAACCCGCACTCAAAAACATAATTTTCACTATTTATAAAAATGAAATAAATGTTTTATTTATAGGGTCGTTAGTTCACAGCATTCACCAACACCGGGAGCCGTTATGTTTAACATTGCTTTACTGGGCGCTGGCCGAATTGGCCAGGTACATGCAGCTAACATCGCCAGCCACGGCGCGACCACGCTCTGGTCCGTGGTTGACCCGAATCAGGAATTTGCCACCCGTCTCGCCACGCAGTATCAGGCCCGCCAGCAGAGCCTGATTGAGGCGATGACCGACCCTAACGTTCATGCCGTGCTGATTGCCTCCGCGACCGACACCCATGCCGATCTGATTGAAATGGCCGCCCGCCATGGCAAAGCCATCTTTTGCGAAAAACCGGTACACCTCGACCTTGCCCGCGTGCGCGACTGCCTGAAGGTGGTCAAAGAGTACGACGTGCCGCTGTTTATCGGCTTTAACCGCCGCTTTGACCCGCAGTTCCGCCGGGTGAAAACCGACGCCCAGGCCGGGCGCATCGGCAAGCCGGAATCGCTGCTGATTATCTCCCGCGACCCGTCTCCGCCGCCTGCAGAGTACGTGCGCGTCTCCGGCGGCATGTTCCGCGATATGACCATTCACGACTTTGATATGGCGCGCTTCATCATGGGCGAAGAGCCGGTGTCGGTCTATGCCCAGGGCAGTAACCTGGTCGATCCGGCGATTGGCGAGGCGGGGGATATCGACACCGCATTTATCGTTCTGAAATATGCCTCCGGCGCGATGGCGACCATCGTCAACAGCCGCCGCTCATCTTACGGATACGACCAGCGCCTGGAGCTGCACGGCTCCGAAGGGCTGCTGTGCGCGGGCAATATTCTGGAAAACCAGGTGCAGCACTACGGCAAACAGGGCTGCACCAGCGCGCTGCCGGAACACTTCTTCCTGCAGCGCTACAAATCCGCTTACGCCGCGGAATGGGAACACTTTGTTGCGGTCCTGCGCGGCGAAGCGGTGCCTGACTGCAGCGGTGATGATGGTGAACGTGCGCTGTACCTCGCGGATAAAGCGCTGGAGTCGCTGCGTAGCCAGCGCGAGATCGTCCTCTAAACACAACCACCCTACACAGAGAGACATAATAATGAAAAAACTGATCGTAGCCGCCCTCATCGCCATGACGTCCGGGGCTGCCCTCGCCGAAAACGAGCAAATTGTTTTCAGTACGCCAAACCTGGCCATGCCGTTTGAAGTACACATGCAGCGCACGGCGGTGAAAGCCGCAAAAGAGATGGGCGTGAAGCTTCAGGTGCTGGACGGGCAGGGCAGTTCACCGAAACAGGTGGCTGACCTGGAAAATGCCATCACCCGTGGGGCGCAGGGCTTTATCGTCTCCCCGAATGACGTAAACGCCGTCTCCAGCGCGGTAGATGAAATTCAGGATGCGAAGCTGCCGGTGGTGACCCTTGACCGCTCCGTCGACAGCCAGAAAAAAGTGCCGCACTTCGGGGCTAACAACTACAAAGGCGGCCAGGCGATTGGCGACTTCGTGAAAACCAAATTCCCCGACGGGGCGGAGATTATTCTGCTGACCGGTCAGCCGGGCTCCTCCTCCAATATTGAACGCACCAAAGGGATCCGCGACAGCCTGAAGGCGGGTGGGGATAAGTACAAGATCGTCGCCGATCAGACCGGAAACTGGATGCGTTCGGAAGGGATGCGCATCGTGGAAAGCGTTCTGCCTTCTCTGCCGAAGCGCCCGCAGGTGATCCTCTCCGCTAACGACGATATGGCGCTGGGCGCGATTGAAGCGCTGCAGAGCCAGGGCGTGAAGCCGGGCGAAATTCTGGTCACCGGTTTTGATGCGGTACCGGAAGCGCTGGCCCGCGTGCGCGACGGCTGGCTGGCGGTAACGGCGGATCAGCGTCCGGGCTTTGCGGTGCAGACGGCGATGAGCCAGCTGGTGGCCAACGTGCGCGAGAAGAAAGCCATCACCGGGGCCGACTACCCGCCGACGCTGATCACCAAAGAGAATCTGCAGCAGGCAGAACGTATCGGTGAGGCCGGTAACTGACGTATCCGCAGCCGCCGCGCGAGCGGCGGCGCACTCTAAAGGAGGAGCAGACCGATGTCGCAACCCTTACTGAAAGTGACCGACCTGGCCAAAAGTTTTTCCGGCGTCTGGGCGCTGAGCAGCGCTCAGCTGACCGTCTGCGCGGGGGAGATCCATGCCCTGCTGGGGGAAAACGGAGCGGGAAAATCCACGCTGCTGAAGGCGCTCGCGGGCGCGCAGCCGCAAACCCGGGGGGATATCTGGTTTAACGGCGAAATGCTGCCGGTGGATGATTCCCCCGTTGAGCGGCAAAACAAGGGCATTATCACCATCTATCAGGAATTTAACCTGCTGCCCAATATGACCGTCACGGAAAACATGTTTCTCGGGCGCGAACCGCGCAAACGTAACCTGATCGTCGACGAAAAAGCGGTTAACCAGGAGGCGCAGGTCATTCTCGATTACCTGCAGCTGAACGTTGCGCCAACCACGCCGGTGGCCCGCCTGAGCGTCGCCCAGCAGCAGATGGTGGAGATTGCCCGGGCGCTGACCCTCAACGCCAGGCTGATTATCATGGATGAACCTTCTGCCGCGCTGAGTGACAGCGAGGTGGAAAGCCTGCACCGCGTGGTGCGTGAGCTGAAAAACCGCGGGGTGAGCATTATTTACGTTACCCACCGTCTGCATGAAGTTTTCCAGCTCTGCGACCGCTTCACCGTTTTCCAGGACGGCCGTTTCACCGGTGCCGGTGCGGTGGCGGAAACCAACGTTGAGCAGCTGATCCGCCTGATGGTCGGGCGCGACGTGGCCTTTAATCGTCGCCCGGCCAGCGAAACGCATCATGAAGACAAACCCGTCCGCCTGGCGGTGAAGGGGCTGAGCCGCGAGAAGCCGCCGCTCGATCCCCACGGCATTGCCCTGCACGACATCAGCTTCCACGTCCACGCCGGGGAAGTGTTAGGGATTGCTGGCCTGGTGGGCGCGGGGCGTACCGAAGTGGCGCGCTGTCTGTTCGGTGCAGATGCCTTTACCTCCGGCAGCTTTGAGCTGGACGGCGTGCCGTACCAGCCGCGCGACCCGCTCTACGCCCTCGATCAGGGCGTGGCGCTGGTACCGGAAGACCGTAAAAAAGAGGGGGCGGTGCTGGGGCTGTCGATTCGCGACAACCTGTCGCTCTCCTGCCTCTCCTCGCTGCTGCAGTGGCGCTGGTTCGTGAATACCCGCAAAGAGGACGACCTGATTGAGTCCTACCGCCAGGCGCTGCAGATCAAAATGGTCAACAGCGCGCAGGAGGTGCGCAAGCTCTCCGGCGGTAACCAGCAAAAGGTGATCCTCGCGCGCTGCATGGCGCTCAATCCCCGGGTGCTGATTGTCGATGAGCCGACGCGCGGTATCGACGTGGGCACCAAATCGGAAGTGCACCAGGTGCTGTTTGAGATGGCGAAAAAGGGCGTGGCGGTGATCGTGATCTCCTCCGATCTGCCTGAAGTGATGGCGGTATCTGACCGGATCATCACCCTCAGTGAAGGGCGGGTGACCGGCGAGATCCACGGTGACGACGCTAACGAAGAACGGCTGATGACGATGATGGCCATCAACCACAACGCCCTGAACGCGGCATAACGGAGTTTCTCATGACGCAGATGATTTCTAAAACGCAGGCCCCGGTCAAACGCGCCGGACGCATCGATCCCATCGCCTTCTTCGAGCGATTCGGGGTGCTGATTTTCATGATCCTGCTGCTGATCTTCTTCCAGTCGCAGAACAGCAACTTTTTCTCTGAACGCAATATTTTCAACATTTTAACCGAAGTCTCCATCTACGGGATCATGGCCGTGGGGATGACTTTCGTCATCCTGACCGCCGGGATCGACCTCTCCGTCGGCTCTATTCTGGCGGTGTGCGCCATGACTGCGGCGTACGTGATCAAGGGCGACAACTTCACCACCGTCGACCCGAACGCCTGGGGTGGCATGAGCTGGCTGATTGGGCTGGGGATTTGTCTGGCGATGGGCACGGCAATTGGCTTCCTGCATGGTCTGGGCGTCACGCGCCTGCGCCTGCCGCCGTTTATTGTCACCCTCGGCGGGATGACCATCTGGCGTGGCCTGACGCTGGTGATTAACGACGGCGCGCCGATTGCCGGTTTCGACCCGGGTTACCGCTGGTGGGGGCGCGGGGAGTTGCTCGGCATCTCCATTCCCATCTGGATATTCGCCCTCGTCGCCCTCGGGGGGTATCTGGCGCTGCATAAAACCCGCTGGGGCCGTTTCGTCTACGCCATTGGCGGAAACCCGGAGGCGGCACGCCTGGCGGGGGTGAACGTCAAGCGCGTGCTGGTCAGCGTCTACGTGCTGATTGGCTGTCTGGCGGGGCTGGCGGGCTTCATTCTGAGCGCGCGTCTGGGAAGCGCCGAGGCGGTAGCCGGGATCTCCTTTGAGCTGCGCGTCATCGCCTCGGTGGTGATCGGCGGTACCTCGCTGATGGGCGGTTACGGGCGTATTGGCGGCACCATTATCGGCTCCATCATCATGGGCATTCTGATTAACGGCCTGGTGCTGATGAACGTCTCAGCCTACTACCAGCAAATTATCACCGGATTAATTATCGTTCTGGCGGTGGCGTTTGACACCTACGCCAAGAGCCGTCGCGGCGCACTGTGAGGATCATGATGAAAGAGGTTCGTATTGGATTGATTGGCACCGGGTATATCGGCAAGGCGCACGCCATCGCCTATGCCCAGGCCCCGACGGTGTTCAACCTGCGCGGCAGGCTGGTGCGCGAGATGGTGGCGGAAGTTACGCCGGAACTGGCGGCAGCGCGGGCGCAGGCGTTTGGCTTCAACCGCTCCACCGGGGACTGGCGGGCGCTGGTGGCCGACCCGGCCATTGACGTGGTGGATATTTGCTCTCCCAACCATCTGCATAAAGAGATGGCGCTGGAGGCGATCCGTCACGGCAAACACGTCTACTCCGAAAAGCCGCTGGCGCTCAACGCCCATGACGCACGTGAAATGGTCGACGCCGCAAAGCGGGCAGGGGTGAAAACGCTGGTGGGGTTCAACTACATGAAAAACCCGACCGCGCAGCTGGCGAAGGAGATTATCGCGCGCGGCGAGATTGGCGAGGTGATCCACTTCTACGGCACTCACAACGAAGATTATATGGCCGACCGGCTCTCGCCCATTCACTGGCACTGCTTCAAAGAGACCGCAGGCCTGGGGGCGCTGGGCGACCTCGCGGCGCATATCGTCAATATGGCCCAGTACCTGGTGGGAGATATCGAGCAGGTCTGCGGCGACCTGAAGATCGTGGTCCCGGCACGTCCGGCGAAGGCGGGTTCGGCAGAGATGATTGCCGTCGAAAACGAGGATCAGGCCCACGCGATGGTGCGTTTTGCGGGCGGGGCGCAGGGCGTCATTGAAACCTCCCGCGTCGCCTGCGGCCGCAAGATGGGGCTGTCGTATGTCATCACCGGGACGAAAGGTGCCATCAGTTTCACTCAGGAGCGCATGGCCGAGCTGAAGCTCTATCTGCATGACGACCCGGCGAACCGTCAGGGATTCCGCACGCTGCTCGTCGGCCCGGCTCACCCGGACTACGGTGCGTTCTGCATGGGGGCAGGCCATGGGATTGGCTTTAACGATCAAAAAACGGTGGAGGTGCGTGACCTGGTGGACGGGATTGCCGCCGACGCGCCGATGTGGCCGGACTTCGAAGAGGGCTGGAAGGTGTCTCGCGTGCTGGACGCGATAGCACTCTCACACCTGGAAGGTCGCTGGCTGAACGTGAACGACATTGTCTGAAGAGGGTTCAACGTGGAAAAGCAGTTTGATGTGATATGCATGGGCCGCGTGGCGGTAGACCTCTACAGTCAGCAAATTGGCGCCCGTCTGGAAGATGTGTCGAGCTTCGCCAAATATCTTGGCGGGTCGTCCGGCAACGTGGCGTACGGCACCGCGCGACAGGGGTTACGCTCGTCGATGCTGGCGCGCGTCGGCGATGAACATATGGGCCGCTTCCTGCGGGAAGAGTTAAACCAGGTGGGCTGCGATACCAGCCATCTGATTACCGACAAAGAACGCCTCACGGCGCTGGTGCTGCTCGGCATTAAAGACCGGGACACTTTTCCTCTGATTTTTTATCGCGATAACTGCGCGGATATGGCGATTACCGCCAGCGATGTGGACGAAAGTTACATTGCCTCCGCACGGTGTCTTGCCATCACCGGGACTCACCTTTCTCATCCCCAGACCCGCGAGGCGGTGCTGACGGCGCTGGGCTATGCCCGCCGCCACGGCGTGCGCACGGTGCTGGATATCGACTACCGTCCGGTGCTGTGGGGGCTGACCTCCTTAGGTGACGGGGAAACGCGCTTTATCGCCGCCGATAAGGTCACCCGCGAGCTGCAGGAGGTGCTGCACCTCTTCGACGTGATTGTCGGCACCGAGGAGGAGTTCCACATTGCGGGCGGCAGCACCGATACCCTGCAGGCGCTGGCGCAGGTGCGTGGCGTGAGTCAGGCTACGCTGGTCTGCAAACGCGGCGCGCTGGGCTGTTCGGTCTATACCGATGCCATTCCGCCTCGTCTGGACGATGGCCTGACGGTGACCGGCGTGCGCGTCGAGGTGCTGAATGTCCTCGGCGCAGGGGACGCGTTTATGTCCGGCCTGCTGCGCGGTTATCTGAACGACGAAGGCTGGGAGCAGGCGTGCCGCTATGCCAATGCCTGCGGTGCGCTGGTGGTCTCCCGCCACGGCTGCGCTCCGGCGATGCCGAGCAAAACAGAGCTGGATGATTATCTTTCTCGCGCCGCACGTGTTCCGCGCCCGGATCTTGACCCGCGTCTTAACCATCTCCACCGGGTGACGACCCGCCGCCGCGAATGGCCGGAGCTGTGCGTGATGGCTTTCGACCATCGCAGCCAGCTGGAAGAGATGGCGCT
Organism: Enterobacter cloacae complex sp. IR5458; assembly: GCF_049238025.1. Taxonomy (NCBI): domain Bacteria; kingdom Pseudomonadati; phylum Pseudomonadota; class Gammaproteobacteria; order Enterobacterales; family Enterobacteriaceae; genus Enterobacter; species Enterobacter cloacae complex sp. IR5458. Next base: position 16,071 of record NZ_JBMKIF010000016.1, on the reverse strand, counting down.
GCAGTGCGGTGCGTCGATCGGGCGCATTCCGGCACTGAAGCAGCTGATCCTCCAGGCCAGCCGCGAGGCGGCAAACCGCGCCGGGCTGGAGGGTAAAGCCGGTCTGCTGTGCGACGGCACCTTTGGTCAGGATGCGCTAAACGCTATCACCGGGGAAGGGTGGTGGATTGGTCGTCCCATCGAGCTGCCGGGCTCCCGGCCGCTGGAGATGGAGCACGGTAACATCGGCACCCAGCTCATCAGCTGGCCGCAGGAGCACGTGGTGAAATGTCTGGTCTTTTTCCATCCGGAAGATGCCCACGACCTGCGCCTTGAGCAGGAGCAGAAAATCGCCGAGGTGTACCACGCCTGCTGCCAGTCCGGGCATGAACTGCTGCTGGAGGTGATATTGCCCGCCAGCATGCCGCGCAGCGACGCGCTCTACCTGCGCGCCATCTCCCGTTTCTACAACCTGGGGATTTACCCTGACTGGTGGAAACTGCCGCCGCTCTCAGCCAGCGGCTGGACGGCACTGAACGAGATTATCGAACGTCGGGACCCGCACTGCCGCGGGGTGGTGATCCTCGGTCTGGATGCCCCGGCAGAGCAGCTGCGTGCCGACTTCAAAGCCGCCGCAGGGCAGACGCTGGTTAAAGGCTTCGCCGTGGGGCGCACGCTGTTTGGCGACGCCTCCCGCGCGTGGCTGAAACACGATATTGACGATGCGCAGCTGGTGGCGCGCATCCGGGACAACTACCTGCAGCTTATCGCCTGGTGGCGCGAGCGCGGACACGCATAATGGAGACGACAATGAGTGTACAACTGGGCATTAACCCGCTGACGTGGACGAACGACGATCTGCCTTCCCTCGGCGCGGAGACGTCGCTGGAGACCTGCCTGAGCGAAGGCAAAGAGGCCGGTTTTGCCGGTTTCGAACTGGGCAATAAATTCCCGCGCGAGGCGCGCCTGCTCGGCCCGATTTTACAGCGCCACGACCTGAAGCTGGTCTCCGGCTGGTACTCTGGCCGCCTGCTGGAGCGCAGCGTGGAGGAGGAGATCGCCGCCGTGCAGCCCCACCTGACGCTGTTGCGCGAGCTGGGGGCGAAGGTGCTGGTCTTTGCGGAAGTGAGCGGCTGTATTCACGGCGAGCAGCAGACCCCGGTGCATCTGCGCCCGCGCTTCCCGCAGGAACGCTGGAAGGAGTACGGGGAGAAGCTCAGCGAATTTGCCCGCTATACGCAGCAGCAGGGGGTGCAGATTGCCTACCATCACCATATGGGCACGGTGATTGAGTCCGCCGACGACGTGGACAACCTGATGACCCACACCGGTGAGGAAGTGGGGTTACTGCTGGATACCGGCCATCTGACCTTTGCCGGAGCTGACCCGCTGGCGGTGGCGCAGCGCTGGGCGTCGCGCATCAACCACGTTCACTGCAAAGACGTGCGTGCCGACGTGCTGGCGGACGTTAAAAACCGCAAAACCAGCTTCCTCGATGCGGTGTTAAGCGGCGTATTTACCGTACCGGGTGACGGATGCGTCGATTACCCGCCGATCATGCGGCTGCTGAAAGCGCAGGATTATCACGGCTGGCTGGTGGTCGAGGCGGAGCAGGATCCGGCGATTGCCCATCCGCTGACCTATGCCCGTCTGGGGTATAACAACCTGAGCCGCCTGGCGCACGACGCCGGGCTTATCTGAGGAGGTGACATGTCACGTCTGTTATCACGCTGGCAACAGCCGAATGCTGAGGGGCGCACCCAGTCCGTTACGCCGGAAAGTGCGGGTTGGGGATATGTCGGTTTTGAGGCATATGAATTGCAGGAGGGGCAGGTGCTGACGCTGCCCGCCATCAACGAAGAGCGCTGCCTGGTGCTGGTCGCCGGACGCGCCTCCATCAGCACGCCCTCCGCGCAGTTTAACGATATTGGCGAGCGGATGAGCCCGTTTGAGCGCATTAAGCCGTGGGCGGTGTACGTCACCCCGCAGGAGACGGTGCAGATAAAGGCGCTGACGACGCTGGAGCTGGCCGTCTGCGCTGCGCCGGGCAAAGGCACATACCCGACGCGGCTGATTGTGCCGCAGGACATCGACGGCGAGGCGCGCGGCAAGGGGCACAACCAGCGCTATGTGCATAACATTCTGCCGGAAGGTAAATCTGCCGACAGCCTGCTGGTAGTGGAGGTCTGGACCAACGAAGGGTGTACCAGTTCCTATCCGAGCCACAAGCACGACACGGATAACCCGCCGCAGGAGACGTACCTGGAGGAGACCTACTACCATCGTCTTAATCCGCAGCAGGGGTTCTGCATGCAGCGCGTCTACACCGACGACAGAACGCTGGACGAGTGCATGGCGGTCTACGACCGTGATGTGGTCATGGTGCCGAAGGGATATCACCCGGTGGCGACGATGGCCGGGTACGATAGCTATTACCTCAACGTGATGGCCGGCCCGGTACGCAAATGGATGTTTACCTGGGAAGAAGACCACGCGTGGATTAATCAGGATTATCCCGCTACAGGCAAGCACTGAAGCGGGTTTTTTGCCGGGTGGCGCTGCGCTTACCCGGCCTGTGAAACGCTTACCTTGCTTCTAACGCCTGCTCAATCGTTCGGGCGATGGCCTCTGGCTGGCTCACCATCGACACGTGACTCGCCGCGACCCCGGTGGTTTTCGCGTGGATCGTCTTCGCCATCGCGCGCTCAAGCGCGGGGTTAATCATCCGGTCATTCTCACTCACCACATACCAGCTCGGCTTATTGTGCCACGCGGCGTGAGTGACCTTTTCGCCAAATGCATCGGCTTTAATTGGCCCCTGCGTGGCGGCGATGGTCAGTTGTTCAGCCGGTTTCACATCCGGTGCGAAATCCTTCCTGACGGCTTCGGTCGGCAGGTATAAGTCGCCGTCAGCCGTTTTAGCGATGCCTGCACTTCCGGGCGGGGCCGGGAAGGTATTCGCCAGCTCTGCCGTCGACTGGCCGGAATCCGGCGCGAACGCCGCCACGTAAACCAGCGATTTAACCCGTGCATCGTTGCCCGCTTCGCTAATCACGGTGCCACCCCAGGAGTGACCGACCAGCACGACGTCCCCCTTAGCACGGGCGATGGCGCGCTGGGTGGCCGCAACGTCATCTTTTAGCGACGTAAGCGGGAGCTGAACAGCGATAACCTCGGTATGGTGTTTTTGCAGCCGGGTAATCACCTTATTCCAGCTGCTGCCGTCGGCAAACGCGCCATGTACCAGCACGACGCTGGTTTTATTTTCCGCAAAAGCGCTGGCCGAAAGCGCCAGCAGGCCTGCTGTCAGTACAGACAGTGCTTTCATCTTCAGACTCCTTAAAAATGGTGGATCGCCGCGTGGGGCGGCACGGTGAATTCGATGGTTTTGTGATCGAGGGGCTTATGCGTCGGATCGGCCAGAATAATCGTCACCTTGTGCTTACCGGCGGGCAGACCCACCAGAATCACCGGCTCTCCGCTGGCGTCAGCCCAGTGCCACGGCGCGTCATCTACCACGACGTGGATGTGGCCGATGCGAGGTGTGACTTTCAGCGCGTCGGGCCCAAATACAGGTTCAATGCGCAGGTTTTCGGCCCGGTACTGAATAAACACCGCGCCTTTGCTTAGCGGCCCGGCAAGCGGTGGATCGACTATCAGCTTTGCGGGCGGCTGCGGCTGTGCCAACGGCGCAACGGCGGCTGGGCCATTAACATCGGCGGCGCTGAGGTTGCCCAGCGGTGTGGCCTGGACATGCGCTACAGATGCCAGGGCGAGTACGGGTAAAAGTACATATCGACGAATCATCGGTCTCTCTCCTCCGGTTATGAATGACGACAGGGAAAGAAAACCATTTTTATGTATCGGTGATATTTGCCTGAGGCGGTGTTTTGTACCCGTTTGTCTGCGTGGTGCGCTGGATACAGTGCGTTACAGTTTGCCTGCCGGGACGGCGCACAATCGCTATCGCCAGCCCGGCAATCACCAGCGTTAGCCCCGTTGATACCCACATTGTTCCGGCGATCCCCAGCGTTTTGTTTAACCATGCACAGGCAAACGGTGAAGCCGCTGCTGTGAGCTGGCCAGGAATAAGCAGCATACCGGTGCGGCGGGCATAGCTCTCCACGCTAAACAGCTCCAGCGGCAGGTTCGCTTTGACTATCGTCATTAGCCCGTTGATGGCACCGAAACCCAGCACAAACCCGGCGGCACACCAGACAAACCGGGTGCTGCTTAGCCCAATCAGAAAGCAGAGCGGCATGGCAAGGGCGGTGAAAAGGGTCAGTTTGAACGGCGTTAAGCGGGCACCCGCCAGCACCTCCAGCGAGCGAGCCCCCGTCTGGCCTATCCCCCACAGGATGCCGATCGTGACCGGCAGGCTGAAGCTGGCGATAAACTCTGGCAGATGGGTAGACGTACCGCTGGAGACAAAGGTGAAAAGGGCGATGAAGGCTGCATAAAGCCAGCCGTTTCGTCGTTCGTTGCGCAGAGGTGGCGCGGTGACCTTTGTCGTCACCGTTAGCCGCTGCCGGGGAAGCGAGCGGATCAGCGCCGCGCTCAGCAGGCCAAAGAGGGCATAAACCCTTAGCGCCTCTTGCCAGCTCATAAGGTGGAGCAGGCCATCACCCAGCGGCCAGAAGACGGCGGATGCCAGCCCGCCCGCCAGCGTGACGCGTGAGATTGTTCTTCGCGCCTGCTGACCGTAGAGGTTCACCAGCGCGGCGAACAGCGCATCGTACAGCGACAGGCGCATCCCGATGCCGGTGATCAGCCAGACGCAATACCAACCAAATAACGTCTGGGTATATGCCATACCCGCGCAGCCTGCGGCGATCAGCAACGTGCCACTCATCACCACCCTCTGGCCGCCAAAGCGTGCCAGCAGGTGGGCGACGAAAGGGGAAGCCGCCGCCATCACCAGCATTGCCAGCGTCAGGCCGAGGTAAATCTGTGGTGATGACCACCCCCGATCGGCTGATATCGCCAGCGCGAAGGTACCGGGCATATAAAACGAGATCCCCCAGTTGATGAGTTGATGACATCCGGCAGTGAGGGCGAGTCGACGAGGTAGGGCAGGAGTTTCCATTGTTTCATTCCGTTATGCAGTTGTCCCCAGCATAGCGAGCGAGGTATTGTGCAAACAGGTCTGCAACCTTATGCGCGGTATAAGAGAAACTTTGAATGACGACGCTTAATCTGGGCTATCTCGCGACGTTCCGGCTGGTGATCCAGCGCGGCAGTTTTTCCGCTGCGGCGGATCTGATGGGCATTTCCCAGCCCGCTGTCAGCATGCAGGTACGTCAGCTGGAGCAGTTTTTGCAAACGCGCCTGGTGGAACGTACCGGGCGAGGCATTAAGGCGACGGCCGCCGGAGAGGCCCTGCTGGCCCACGGGGAACGCATTCAGCAGGTGGTGGATGAAACCCTCCAGTCCGTGGGTGCGTTCAGACACGATGTTAGCGGGACCATTACGCTTGGCACGGGGGCGACGGCCTGTATCCATCTTTTGCCGCCGTTACTGGAGCAACTGCGCCGCGACTATCCGCTCCTGCGGGTGGGCGTAACCACGGGCAACACGCTCGACATCGTCCGGGCTATCGAAGAGAACCGTCTCGATATGGGGCTGGTGACGCTGCCGGTCAGCGGCAAAGCGCTGGACGTCATGCCGGTGATGGACGAGGAGTTTGTCTTTATTGCTTCGCAGGCGCAGCAGGACGCTTTCAGGCACTTAACCCCGGAGGTGCTCCATGCTCAGTCGCTGATCGCCTTTGAGTCAGGCAGCAGTACCCGGACGCTCATTGATGGCTGGTTTGCTGCCAGCGGATTAACGATCGCACCGGTGATGCAGCTTGGCAGCATTGAGGCGATTAAGCGTATGGTTCGCGTGGGGCTGGGCTACAGTATCGTTCCAGGAATGGCGGTAGCGCATGAGGCTGACCGTGAAGGGCTGTGCGTGATGTCGCTGACGCCCATGCTGCAGCGACAGCTGGCTATCGTAATGCGGCAGGATAAGATCCTTAGCAAAGGGATAGCAGGAATTATTCGGCTGGTGCAAAACCATCCGGCGGGCTAACGGTCAGCGGCGTCGACGTTCAGGCTGGACTGCTGCGACTGGATCTTGTCCTGATGGTGATACCAGGCGCCAATGGAAGAGTAAACGAAGCGGCCAAAGAAAAACAGAAAGCTGATGAGCAGTATAATGCGGGTCATTCGGGTGTTAAAACGGTGTCGTTTGCGCATACGCGTGGCCTGACTCACTCTCTTTTTCCTGGGCATGCCCTTTTGGGCGATGGGGATATTAAGGCACAGCGGAAAGACAGGGTCAATTCCGCAATGTGTAAATAACCGTCAGTGTTTACATTAATTATTGTTATTGAAATTGATTGTTGCATTTACCATATTGATAATATGAGGAAAATTATTTCAAAAAAAACGCATGTAAGGCTTATTTGCATAAAATAGTTTGATTTAAGTCAACGGATTCCCGGCTCTGGTATTTAAAATCCTTCCTCCACACTGTTCGCCCTGCACATCACCGGGGCGGCGTCAGGTCAGGTTGGATGCCTGTCTTTATTTTCCCTCTGGAGTAAAAGGGGTTTAACCGGGCATCTATGAACATTTTCGCTTTTCTTAAAAACAATAAAAACCGCTGGTGGGCATTGCCGCTTATTTTGCCGGTGGGGTTACTGCCCGTGCTGAGCGTGGCGAATACGTTCACGCAGCTGGGCGACGGCATTGCGGCGCTTTATTATTTACCGCTCTCTTTTTTGCTTTCGCTGATGATGTTTTTTGGTCTGGAAGCTCTGCCCGGCATTGTACTGGCGCTGTTTATTCGCTATTACCCGTCGGTCGGGCTGTTCGAAACCGTCGCCGGTGTGTTCCATTTTATCGTCCCGTTAGTGCTCAGCTGGGGCGGCTATCGGGTTTTTGCGCCCAGACGAAATATGACGGCCTATGGCGATGTGCGGCTGATGGCGCAGCGTATGTTCTGGCAGGCCTTCTGCCCTGCGACGCTGTTTCTGGTGCTGTTCCAGTTTGCGGTGTATCTCGGCATATATGAGAGTCGTCAGAGCCTGGCGGGGCTGAACCCTTTTAATATTCGCACGCTGATTAACTATCAGGCCCTGCTGGTCAGCGGGCTGACGGGCGTGCCGCTATGTTATCTGCTGATCCGCCTGATTCGTCATCCGCGTTATCTCAACAGTCTCATCTCGCAGATCCGTAGCCAGATAGACGCAAAAGTGACGCCCGCTGAGTTTCTGATTTGGGCTGTTGCGCTCGGCGGGCTGATTTCGCTGCTGCTGCTCCCGATGAATGAAAACAGTTCCATTTTCACCACCAACTATACCCTGTCGTTGCTGATGCCGGTGATGCTCTGGGGGGCGATGCGCTTTGGCTATAAGCTGATTTCGCTTATCTGGACGCCGATACTGCTGGTGTCTATCCACTATTTTTACCGCTATATCCCAATGAACCAGGGATACGACATTCAGCTGGCGATCACCTCTTCCAGTTACCTGGTCTTTTCGTTCGTGGTGATTTACATGTCGATGCTGGCGACCCGGCAGCGCGCGGTGAACAAGCGTGCCCGCAGGCTGGCGTTACTCGACCCGGTTATGCATATGCCTAACCTGCGGGCGCTGTCGCGCGATCTGGCGAAAAACCCGTGGTCGGCGCTCTGTTTAGTGCGTATTCCTGAGCTGGAGATTCTGGGGCGTAACTATGGCGTGTTGCTGCGCATTCAGTACAAACAGCGGCTGGCGCAATGGATTAATGCCAGGCTCCAGTCCAACGAAAAGGTTTATCACCTCACGGGCTGTGACCTGGCGATTCGCCTTAACGCGGAATCGCACCAGCAGCGGATTGAAACTCTGGACGAACATATCAAACAGTTCCGCTTTATCTGGGATGGCATACCGTTGCAGCCGCAGGTGGGCGTGAGCTACTGCTATGTACGTTCGCCCGTCAACCACCTCTATCTGGTGCTGGGCGAGCTGGGGGTAGTGGCTGACCTGTCGCTCTCCTCTAACCACCCGGAAAACCTTCAGCAACGTGGTGCCGTCCACCTGCAGCGTAGCCTGAAGGATAAAGTCGCGGTGATGAGTCGCCTGCAGCGTGCGCTGGATAACAACGAATTCACGCTGCTGGTTCAGCCCGTGCGCGGCCTGCGGGGGGACAGCTATCACGAAGTGCTGCTGCGCATGACCGATGCAAACGGGCTGTTAATCTCGCCTGAACAATTCCTGCCCGTTGCCCAGGAGTTTGGACTCTCTTCGCGGGTGGATTTGTGGGTACTGGACCACACGCTGCGCTTCCTTGCAGCGCACCGCGAGAAACTGCCCGGCCAGCGCTTTGCCATTAATCTGGCCCCTTCAACGGTGTGTCGGGTGCAGTTCCCGCTCGAGGTGAGTCGTCTGCTGACCCACTATGCCATCGAGCCGTGGCAGCTGATCTTTGAAGTGACGGAGTGCAGCACCTTCTGCAACGCGGAACAGGCGCTACATATCCTCAGGCAGTTGCAGAAAATGGGGGTACGCATTGCGATTGATGATTTCGGTACCGGTTATGCGAGCTATGCGCGGCTGAAAAGCGTGGATGCCGACATGCTCAAGATTGACGGCAGCTTCATCCGTAATATCGTCAACAACAGTCTGGACTATCAGATTGTGGCGTCTATCTGCCATCTGGCACGCATGAAGAAGATGCTGGTGGTGGCGGAGTATGTCGAGACCGAAGAGATACGTAGCGCGGTTCACGCGCTAGGCATCGATTATGTGCAGGGGTATCTGATTGGCAAGCCGGTTGCGCTTGAGTCACTGGCGGAAACTGAGGCGTCCACCGCGGACGCCTGAGTCATCATGCGGCGACGTCGGCGCTCTCTTCCTTGATTTTGAGCATCCAGCCGGTGACCGCTTCCCAGTACTGCTGCTCTTTTTCCAGATCCAGCAGGACCAGCGCGTTCTGGCTGAACCAGTCGTGCGGGAAGCTCAGCGTCCAGTGGTGATCGTCGGTTGTCAGCTTCAGCGTCGGCGGCGTCGTGGTGGCCTGACGCTGGTTATTGAGCAGCACGCCCAGACGCAGCAGTTGGATGAGCGGCAGGAACTGCTTCTTCTTGAACAGCGTGAAGCGCGGCAGATCGTCGAGCTTGATGACCTTGCGGTGATAACGCACCAGCGTCGCCATCATGGTTTGCTGCTCCTGGTTAAAGCCAGGCAGATCGCTGTTTTGCAGAATATAGGCCGAATGGCGGTGCATTCCGCTGTGATTAATGTTCAGCCCCACCTCGTGCAGCATCGCGGCCCATTTCAGCAGGGCGGCAAGCTGCGGGTGCGCGAGCTTAGGATTCTGTTCTTCCCACTGTTCGTACATCTGGACCGTTGTTTCCAGCACGCGCTTCGCCTGCTCGCGGTCGATGTTGTACTGGTTGGCCAGGCTTTGCGCGGTGCGGCTGCGAATGTCCTGATGGCGGAAGCGGCCTTCCATCTCATACAGCACGCCTTCACGCAGCGCACCGTCGGAGAGACGCAGCTCCTTAATGGCAAGCGCATCAAACACGCCGCAGAGGATAGCCAGACCCGGTACAAATACCGCCTTACGTTCGTCAGAAAGACCCGGCAGGCTTAGGGCGTCAAAACTTTTATGCTTCAGCACTTCTTCGGTCAGCAGGGTCAGGCGTTCAGGCGTGATAAACCCGTCTTTTTCACCCATCGCCAGCAGGACTTCATGCGCCGCCTTGATGGTACCCGACGCGCCCAGCGCCACGTTCCAGCCCTGAATACGGTACTGCCAGGCCAGATTTTCCAGCTTCTGGACCGCGGCCATACGCGCCCGCTGGAAGTTTTCACGGGTGATGGCGCCGCCCGGGAAATACATCTGTGCGAAGCTGACGCAGCCCATACGGCGGCTTTCCACCAGACGCGGCTCAAAGTCTTCGCCGATCACCAGTTCCGTAGAACCCCCGCCAATGTCGATAACCAGCTTGCGCCCTTTTTCCGGCTGGGTGTGCTCAACACCCATGAAAATCAGACGCGCTTCCTCGTTACCGGAGATGATCTCAATCGGGTAGGGGATCACTTTTTCGGCCCGCTTGAGGAACTCCGGGGCGTTCAGCGCCTGGCGCAGCGTGTGGGTCCCCACAATGCAAACGCTGGAAGGCGAGAAGCCCTGCAGGCGCTCAGCAAACAGGGACAGGCAGTTTAAGCCGCGCTCCATCGCCTCTTCGCTCAGCATGCTGCGTTCATCAAGACCATCCGCCAGGTGTACGCGCTGCTTCAGACGACCGATGATCTGCAGCGCGCCATCCACCTCACGGGCGATGACCATGTGGAAACTGTTAGAGCCAAGATCGACCGCGGCGAATTCCTGCGGGCGTGGGGTCTTATCATTTATCGGCATAGGTTAATCGGGTTGCTCGAGTGATTTGATATAGTCGTAAATCGCCAGTTGCGACCGCACTTTACGACGATTGCCGCGCGGTACATAGCGGTTACTGAGTTCTTTGTCGATATAGCGCGCTTTCACCGTATCGCTGAACAGGATCTCGATAATGTCGAGGATACGCTGTTTCAGACGCGGATCCAGCAGCGGGGTCGCGACTTCAATTCGATAGTCAATATTGCGCGTCATCCAGTCTGCCGAAGAGAGATAGACCTGTTTATCACCCGCATTATCGAAAATATAGACCCGATCGTGTTCCAGGTAGCGATCAACAATGCTGATAACGCGAATATTGTCGCTGATGCCTTCCAGTTCCGGGATCAGCGAGCACATGCCGCGGATCAGCAGGTTAACCGGCACGCCGGAGCTGGACGCCGCATACAGACGGTCCACCAGACCTTTATCGACCAGGTTGTTAAGCTTCAGCGTGATGCCAGATGACAAACCTTTCTGGGCATTGGCGATCTCTTTATCGATCATATCGTACAGCAGGCGGCGCGAGTTCTGCGGCGAGACCAGCAGATAGTCAAAGCTCACCGGGCGGTACGGATTCTCGATAAAGTTAAACACACGGCGCACTTCGTTAGTGATGCGGGCGTCGGCGGTGAGCAGCGAGTAGTCGGTGTAAATCCGCGCCGTTTTCTCGTTGAAGTTCCCGGTTCCGATGTGGGCATAACGCACCACGTCTTCGCCCTCTTTACGGGAGATCAGGAACAGCTTGGCGTGAATTTTCAGCCCAGGCGCGGAGAAGATGACGTGCACACCCGCTTCCGTCAGGCGGCGCGCCCAGTGAATGTTGGCTTCTTCATCGAAACGTGCCTGCAGCTCTACTACCACGGTCACTTTTTTGCCGTTGTGCGCCGCATGGATCATCGCGTCGATGATGCGGGAATCTTTTGCCACGCGGTAGATGTTGATTTTGATCGCCAGCACGCTCGGGTCGAAAGAGGCCTGACGCAGCAGTTCAAGCACGTGTTCAAACGTGTGGTACGGATAGTAGAGCAGGACGTCACGTTCGCGAATGGCGTCAAACCCGTTGCGGAATTTATCAAACCAGAGATGGCGCAGGCGCGGCAGCGGCTTGTTCACCAGGTTGGCTTTGCCAACGTTCGGGAAGCCAATAAAGTCTTTAAAGTTGTGGTAACGGCCACCGGGTACGATGGAGTCATAGCGCGAAATGGTCAGTTTCTCGCGCAGCATCTCCACCATGGCGTCCGGCATATCGCGCTGGTAAACAAAGCGGACCGGCTCGGCCGTCAGGCGCTGTTTCAGGCTGGAGGACATCAGCTCCATCAGGCTGGCTTCCATCTCGTGGACCAGGTCGTATTCGGCGTCACGGGTCATCTTCATCGAGTAGGCGTTTAGCGCATCGTAGTCGAAGAAGCCTTTGAAGATGTCGTCCAGACAGTAACGCAGGATGTTATCCAGCAGGATCATCGGCTTGCGTCTGCGCGGGGTTTCCGGCGGCAGGTTCACAAAGCGCGGCACCTTGTCAGACGGGATCTCCAGCAGCGCGTAGCTGATGGACTCACCGCGAATAATTTCCACGGCCAGATAGGTGTAGTCATCCTTCAGGAACTGCACCAGGTCGGTTTCGCGGTTAATCAGAATCGGGGTAATGTGCTGGCGGAGATAATGTTTGAAGTAGTGGCGCAGCCAGTTTTGTTGGTTAACGGAAAGCTGACGTTCGTTAATCAGGAAGATTTGATTGCGTGCCATCTCCAGCAGCAGTTCGTTATACAGGCCGTCAAACTCCTGATCGGCTTTCAACACGCGGGACTGGATTTTACCCAGCAGATGACGCGAGTGAGAATTTAAGCCCTGTTCTTCGCTGATGATGATCCGTCTTTTCAGCTCGGCAAAGCGAACCTTGTAGAACTCATCCAGGTTGTTGGAATAAATGCCCAAAAAACGCATGCGTTCGATCAGCGGGTTACTTTTGTCGGCCGCTTCCTGGAGTACACGTTCGTTAAATGCTAACCAGCTTAGCTCTTTCTCGATATATAACTTTTCCTGACCCATTACAGCTCACACTCCAGTTCAATCACAGGACGTGGTAAATCCGTCTCGTCCTTATTATGGCGAGCATTTCCACGATATGTCCAACAGTGCCAGAAAAGTATGACAGTTATTTTTTTTGTTGGGGATTTTAGAGAGTTGGGGGAGGCAATATCGGGTAATGCAAGAAGTCGGGTAAGCGTAGCGCCACCCGACATAACAAACTACTCTTCGGCCGCATAACCCTGAGGCGGAAGCTTAACGCCGTCCAGCCAGGCTGCACCGTCGCGCATTTCAAGACGCCCGTCAACAAACCAGCTGACCACCAGCGGGTAGATGGCGTGTTCCTGGGTTTGCACGCGCTCGGTCACGTCGTCTTCGTTGTCGCCATCAAAGACCGGGACTTTCGCCTGCAGGATCACCGGGCCACCGTCCAGTTCGTCGGTGACGAAATGCACAGAGGTACCGTGCTCCTCATCGCCATTTTCCAGCACCTGACGGTGTGTGTGCAGGCCGGGATATTTTGGCAGCAGGGAAGGGTGGATATTCAGAAGTCGCCCGGCGAAGTGTTCGACAAACGCCGGGCTCAGAATACGCATATAGCCCGCCAGTACGACCACGTCCGGTGCATAGGCATCAATCTCGTTAACCAGTTCGCGGTCGAAGGCTTCACGCCCGGCGAACTGGCTGGCTTCCAGCGCGTGCGCGGGAATGCTCTCTTGCCGCGCGCGCTCAAGGCCGAACGCGTCGGCCTTGTTGCTGAATACTGCCCGAATGGTGCCGTTAATTTTCTTCTGTTTGCAGGCGTCTATGATGGCCTGCAAATTACTTCCGTTGCCAGAAATGAGCACCACGATGTTTTTCATTCAATGACCACACGCTCTTCGGAATCGGAGGCTTTAATCGTACCGATTTTCCACGCGTTTTCACCTTTCTCGGTCAACAGCTTAACCGCTTTATCGGCTTCGCTTGCTGGCAGGGCGATAACCATGCCCACGCCGCAGTTAAAGGTGCGGTACATTTCGTGAGAACTCACGTTGCCTGCGGTCTGCAGCCAGTTAAAGACTGCCGGCCACTGCCATGAGGATTCGTCGATCACCGCCTGGGTGTTATCCGGCAGGACGCGCGGAATGTTTTCCCAGAAGCCGCCGCCGGTCAGGTGGGCAATGGCGTGAACGTCAACGTTCTCGATAAGCTCCAGTACGTTTTTCACGTAGATGCGGGTCGGGGCCAGCAGATGGTCAGCCAGCGGTTTACCTTCAAGCTCAGTGGTTTGTGGGTCGCAGCCGCTGACTTCGAGAATTTTACGCACCAGAGAGTAGCCGTTGGAGTGTGGGCCGCTGGAAGCCAGCGCAATCAGCACATCACCATCAGCCACTTTGCTGCCGTCGATAATTTCTGATTTTTCTACTACACCGACGCAGAAGCCTGCGACGTCATAATCTTCGCCGTGATACATGCCAGGCATTTCCGCGGTCTCACCGCCCACCAGCGCGCAGCCGGACTGCAGACAGCCTTCGGCGATACCGTTAATGACGCTGGCTGCGGTATCCACATCCAGTTTGCCGGTCGCGTAGTAATCGAGGAAGAACAGGGGTTCTGCACCCTGAACTACCAGGTCATTCACGCACATCGCAACCAGATCGATACCGATCGTGTCGTGACGTTTTAAATCCATCGCCAGGCGCAGTTTGGTGCCTACGCCGTCAGTTCCCGAGACCAGAACAGGTTCACGATATTTTTGCGGCAGCGCGCACAGTGCGCCGAATCCACCCAGACCACCCATCACTTCCGGGCGGCGGGTTTTTTTCACCACACCTTTGATTCGGTCAACCAGCGCATTACCTGCGTCAATATCAACACCGGCATCTTTGTAGCTGAGAGAAGTTTTGTTGGTCACGGCTCAAGTCCCCACGCGATTGCATAGCTAGTAAGAAAAATCGGCGCAATTCTAACAGTCCAGGCAAACGTTTGCGAGCCTATTCTCGGTGCAGGGATCTTTTTTTCTCTCTGGCCATTGCGGGGCAACAAACTTGACTCTGTTCACGAAAATGAAACCGGTTTCGGCGATCTGCTTGCAACGGATAACCCCTTTGCACATCATCGAACTGAAACCGGTTTCTGTAATTGTTTTTGCAGAAAATAACGCAGAATGAGGGAAAGCGAATGTCAGGATTTAAAGCAGATTTTCTGTGGGGTGGTGCCGTTGCGGCGCATCAGCTGGAAGGCGGCTGGAAAGAGGGCGGCAAGGGCGTAAGCGTTGCCGACGTCATGACGGCGGGTGCGCATGGCGTGCCGCGTGAAATCACCAACGGCGTGCTGGAAGGGAAGAATTACCCTAACCATGAAGCCATTGATTTCTACCATCGTTATAAAGAAGACATCAGACTCTTTGCCGAGATGGGGTTCAAATGTTTCCGTACCTCCATCGCCTGGACGCGTATCTTCCCGAAAGGCGACGAGCGGGAGCCTAATGAGGCTGGCCTGAAATTCTATGACGATCTGTTCGACGAATGTCTGAAGTACGGCATCGAACCGGTTATTACGCTTTCTCACTTCGAGATGCCTTTCCACCTGGTGACGGAATACGGCGGCTGGCGCAACCGTAAGCTGATCGACTTTTTCGTTCGTTTTGCAAAAGTGGTCTTCCAGCGCTATCAGCATAAAGTGAAGTACTGGATGACCTTCAATGAGATCAACAACCAGGCTAACTTCCACGAAGATTTTGCGCCGTTCACCAACTCCGGGTTGAAGTATGAGCCGGGTGAAGACCGTGAGCCGGTCATGTTCCAGGCCGCGCACTACGAGCTGGTGGCCAGCGCCCTGGCGGTGAAGGCGGGACGCGAAATTAATCCGTCGCTGCAGATCGGCTGTATGATTGCTATGTGTCCTATCTATCCGCTGACCTGCGCGCCGGACGATATGATGATGGCGATGAATGCGATGCACCGTCGCTACTGGTTTACCGACGTGCACGTCCGCGGTAAGTACCCGCAGCATCTGCTCAACTACTTTGAACGTCGCGGGTTCGCGCTGGATATTACCGATGAGGATAAAGCAGCGCTGCGCCAGGGTTGCGTTGATTATATTGGCTTCAGCTATTACATGTCCTTTGCCACCAAGGCGACGGCGGACAACCCGCAGCTTGATTACGACGAGAGCAAGAGCCTGGTCTCTAACCCGTATGTGCAGAAATCCGACTGGGGCTGGCAGATTGACCCGGTTGGGCTGCGCTACTCCCTGAACTGGTTCTGGGATCACTACCAGCTGCCGCTGTTCATTGTTGAAAACGGCTTTGGCGCGATTGACGTGCAGGAGAGTGACGGCACGGTAAACGATCGGTACCGTATTGATTACCTTTCTGCGCACATCCGCGAGATGAAAAAAGCGGTGGTGGAAGATGGTGTAGACCTGATGGGCTACACCCCGTGGGGCTGTATCGACCTTGTGTCTGCCGGCACCGGTGAAATGAAAAAACGCTACGGCTTTATCTTTGTAGATAAAGACAATGAAGGGAACGGCACGCTGAACCGCAGCAAGAAAAAGTCCTTCGACTGGTATAAGCAGGTGATTGCGAGCAACGGCGAGCAGCTATAATTGCCCGGTGGCGCTGCTGTATGACCGGATACATAGGTGACAGATCAGACCGGGAACATAG